>JAYVNB010000262.1:0-3676 GCA_043759365.1 Bacteriovoracaceae bacterium
AAGCGGCGGTTTCATCGCGCCCCCTCTGGAATACGACGTCTGCGAGACCGGGACGGTGTCCGGGAAGGCGCTGAATCAGGAGCTTGGGTCGACCTCTCCTTGCCCTACCGTCCCCCGTTGGATTGGCAAGCATCGCTCGATTTTTGCCGGGTTCATCCCGTTCACGGTTCGGAAACTTTACTGGCGGATCGTTACGAGCGCGTCTTTCGTTTCAACGGTAAATCGGGAGTGCTGCGTCTGTCACCCGCTCAGAACGGAAAGCCCGAACTCAGGCTCCAAGTGCTCTGTGAAGGACCCGGTTTACTCTACCTGGTGGTGCAGAACGTTCGACGGATGTTCGATCTGGACTCTGATCCGCTTTTGATCGCCAATCAATTCGCCGCCCACCCCTTCCTGAAGCAACTTGAGTTGAAGTACCCGGGGCTCCGCGTGACGCGCGGATGGGATCCTTTCGAGTCCTCAGTCGCGACGATCCTGGGACAGTTGGTCTCCACGGAACAAGCGAGCCGCCTCGTCCGCAGTCTAGTCGAGACTTTCGGCGAGAGATTGAACGTGCCTGGGTATTCAGGCGGCGAGGCGATCTTGTTTCCATCGCCCCGGACTTTGGCCGGAGCCGCTCTCAGCGACCTCGGGACGACTTCCGCCCGCAAAGCGGCGATCCGGGAATTTTCAAAAAGGGTCGATCGGGGCGAGATCCGATTGGACTCATTCCAGGACCCGGCTCGATTCAGGGACAAGGTGAGCGCGATTCCCGGGGTGGGGCCCTGGACTCGGGAGTACATGAGCTTGCGCGCGATGGAGCGGATCCGTCCCTGGTTGGGGTATTTGGCGGTCTATCTTTGGAAAGAGTTTTCAAAACCCGGGGTATCCACATGAGCGTGTTCTATGAAGTCCTCCATCCTTCGCCCGTCGGAGCCCTGAAACTGGTTGCGGACGAGACTCATCTTTTGGCGATTCTTTGGGAAGGAGAGTCGTTGAAGGATGTCGGGATGAAGGGCGAGCTCCAGGCCGGGTCGAATGCGCAGGTCCTCACCCTGGCCGCGGACCAACTCCGCGAGTATTTCTCAGGCACGCGGTTCGATTTCGATCTCCCGATCCGACTCTCGGGCACGGAGTTTCAGGTTCAAGTCTGGGAGTCGCTCCGCGAGATCCCCTACGGCACGACTTGGAGCTACTCGAAATTGGCGGCCCGGATCGATCGCCCCCGAGCGGTGCGGGCAGTGGGTGCCGCCAATGGACGCAACCGGATTCCCATCGTGGTGCCCTGCCATCGGGTGATCGGGGCTTCGGGGGATCTCACGGGCTTTGCCGGCGGAATGGAAGCCAAAGTCCTGCTCCTGGGTCTTGAAAACAGATCCTGCTTCCCCATTGCTCCAAACCGCCATATGCAACAGGAATGGAAGCGAGCACCCACCTCTGGCTAGAGTACCTTCTCCGGTTTTCCCACCTTGTGGCGGGCATCGCTTGGATCGGAAGCTCGTTTTACTTCATCTGGCTCGATGGCAGTTTTCTTCCTCCTGAATCCCCTCGGAAGAACGTCGAGGGCGAAGTTTTCATGGTGCATGGCGGGTTTTATTATCAGGTTGAGAAGCGCCGGATTTATCCAGGAGAGCTCCCCAAGATCCTTCACTGGTTCAAGTGGGAAGCGACCCTGACGTGGATCACAGGCTTTTCGCTCCTCGTTTTTCTCTATTTCCTGCGCGGCGCCAGTCTTCTGGTTGATTCCCAGGTCTTGGCGATGACCCAAGCCCAGGGCGTCGGGCTTTGCCTCTTGATGATCGCAGGCTCGTGGCTGGCATATGACCTGATCTGGCATCCTTCGCTCATGAAGTCGAAGCCCTTGAGCACGGCTCTTTCGGTTGCTTTCTTCACTGCGCTGATCTTCGGATTGACCCACGTGTTCAGCGGTCGCGGCGCGTTCATTACCACGGGAGCGATTTTCGGCAGCATGATGCTCCTGAATGTTTGGGTGCGGATCCTTCCTGGGCAAGGCAAGATGCTGCGCGAAGCTCAGGCGGGGCGAGTGCCGGACTACACAGTGAGCTCTAAATCCAAGACCCGTTCCGTCCACAATACTTATTTCATTTTTCCAGTGCTTTTCATCATGCTGAGCAACCACTACCCGCTGGTGTACAACCATCCGAGGAACTGGCTGCTCTTGATCGTGCTGTCTGTTTCAGGTGCTTTGATCCGGCACGCGATGGTGACGAAAAACCCGAAGGAACGTTGGACCCTGGCGCCCGCCGCTCTCGGGCTTCTGGCCCTGGTTTTTTGGACCGCAGTACCTGAGGAGCTCACCTCCACCGCCGAAGGGCGAGTGAGCTACGAGGCAATCCGGCGGATTTTCGGCACTCGATGCGTGCGATGCCACAGTTCCCACCCGTCGGATGAGATCTATAAAACAGCTCCGAACGGAGTGATTTTTGAAACCGAAGCACAGATCCGCTCCAAGGCGGAAAAGATCCACTTGCAAGCGATCCTCGCCAAGACCATGCCGCTCGCCAACAAAACGGGGATGACGGAAGCGGAGCGGTCTCTTTTGTCGCGCTGGCTGAAGCAAGAAGGTCTCGTTCACTGACTCAGTGAAAGATCAAGCGGCCGACGGCATGATGCTGGGGCCGATCACTAGACCTTCTTCAGTCGATTCGACGTCGCCCCCTAAGTGAGTTTCTTCGCCCGGCAGCGGCGGAAGATCCCCTTGGAGAGAAGTGGGGCGGGACGGCTGTTTGGAAGGCTTCTCGCCTTGCGTCGTTTCAGGATCGGGAGGAGCGGGAATGTTGGCCATGCCTGTCATCTATGCAGGAATGGTTCCTTCTCAGCGTGGGCCGAACACCTGGATGCGATTGATTCCGCCGTCGGGGTAAGTACGCACCCGGAGCTGTTCGAAAGTCGCGTCGGAGTGGATTTCGAAGACCTTGCGATTGGAAGCGAAAGCCTTGACCCGTTTCCTTTCGACCAATTCCGTCCAAGCGCCTCCAGCAGTGAGGCCGTCGATGCTGATCTCCAAGGGGTTGTTGTTGACGAAGTAGGTGAAGTCCAAGATCACCCGTTCGATGGCCGTGGATTTTCCCAGGCGGATCACCACTTCCTCGGAGTGTCCGGATTTACGACTTCGGGCCGACTCCATCCCGTCAAACATGTGAAGGGGAGGAAATGGAGAAATGACCTGGGCTGCTGGCCCATAATGTTCGTTGCTGGCTCGGACGACCGAGCCACCTAAGGCCAGGCTCGCCCAATCCCGTGCTCTTGCCTGCGAAGTGCGATCCAGGTTTCTCCGAATCTCGTCGGCATTTGGCTGGTAGGCAATCGTCAGCGGCTTCGAAGTTTTCGGGATCGGATCATTGAAGCGGACACTCTTGGCCTCGGAGCGGACTTGGAATGGAGATGCGAGCTGCGAAGGGAGTTCGCTGAAAAGGCCCAGACGCGAAAGACCGCCATCTGGAAAAATCTCCACCTGCACTTCGGAATGGACGGCCACTTGGAGTTTTCCAAGGTCGATCTGCAGGAGGGAGTGCCCAGAAAGGGGGGTCTTGGGCAGGATCTCCGCCCATTCCGAATCCTTTGAGCCGCGTGCACATAGGCGTACGTACTCCGGCTGATTACCGTCGTGAAACTTCGTGGACAAGCTCACATAGCGGATCGCCGCAGGTCGAGTGAGTTCAAGGATCAGACTGTC
>JAYVNB010000263.1:0-30034 GCA_043759365.1 Bacteriovoracaceae bacterium
GTGGTCGCGGTTCGGAGCGCGATGCCGAGCGGCAGAGTCAGTCCCAAGAGATAGGCGGGAGCGAATCGAAATGGGTTTCCTGAGGTTGCCATCCTGCATCGAAGTGTAGCATGCCTCAGCCCCATGCCACTAACTTGACTTCCTGGGTCGTCCCCGGTCACATGGGCGCATGAATCTCGCGAACCGGATCCGGGCGGCTCAAGGGCGAATTGAATCGGATCTTCTCCTGAAAGGGGTCCGGTACCTCGACGTGTTCTCCTGCGAGTGGCGCGAAGGAGACTTGGCAATCTCCGAAGGGGTGATCGTCGGCGTGGATCCAGGACTCAAGGCCAAGCGGACGATTGATTCGCGTGGAAAATGGGTTGTTCCCGGATTCATCGATGCCCACGTTCACGTTGAAAGCAGCTGCCTGGTTCCGTCACACTTCCAGAACGCAGTGCTTCCGCGCGGGACGACTTCGGCGATCTGCGATCCCCACGAGCTCGCCAATGTCGAAGGGGTGTCGGGCCTTCAGTACTTCTTGGACAGCTCTTCAAAGCTGTCGATGGATCTCTGGGTGATGTTGAGTTCGTGCGTTCCAGCGACCCATCTCGAAACCAATGGGGGAGGCGTCCTGCCGGCCAGCGTATTGGTTCCCTTGGCGAGTCATCCGCGGGCGCTTGGCCTCGCTGAAATGATGAACGTCCCAGGCGTCTTGAATGCGGCTCCCGATGTGCTCGAAAAACTGGAAGCCTTCGCCCTGCATCCGATCGATGGCCACTGCCCCTTGGTTCGCGGGCAAGCCCTTTCGGCATACGCCGCCGCCGGTATCACGAGCTGTCACGAGTCTTCTGAACTCGAGGAGGCGCGCGAAAAACTCCGTAAGGGAATCGCGGTTTGGATCCGCGAAGGCAGCGTCGCCAAAGATCTCGAAGCTTTGATCCCCCTCCTGACGCTCGCAACTTCAAGCACGCTCGGTTTCTGCACCGACGACCGCAATCCACTCGACATCCTGACGGAAGGACACATCGATCACTTGGTTCGCGAGGCGATCCGCCGCGGAGTCCCGCCGGAAGTGGCGTTCCGCTCGGCGTCCTGGTCAGTGGCCCGCCATTATGGACTGGACCGCGGTCCGCGGAGGGTGGGAGCGATCGCTCCCGGCTATCAGGCCGATCTCGTGCTGCTCGAGGACGCCCGGACCTGCGCGCTTCATCGCACTTTGAAATCCGGCATCTTCGCCGATGAGCTCGCACCCGCCCGTTCGCAGTCCCATCGGCCGCAGAACACGATCCGCGCCCATCGTCCCGAGATCGCCGACCTCGAAGGTCCGACCGGTCAGGTCCACGTGATCGGGGTTCAGCACGGAAAAATCATCACCGAGAGATCAGTCCAGGACTCGCGCGCTCCCGGGGTGGCGAAACTCTCCGTTCTCGAGCGCTACGGTAAAGGCTCGAAGCCGGCCAACGCCTACGTCCACGGATTCGGCGAAAAATTCCGCGGCGCGATCGCCTCCTCGGTTGGACACGACTCGCACAATTTGATCGCAGTCGGCTCCGACAATTCCGACATGCGGGTGGCGATGGGGGCGTTGATCGACTCGGGCGGTGGATTCTGCGTGGTTCAAGACGGTGCGGTGAGGGCCCATCTGCCCTTGCCTTTCGGCGGACTCATGTCGGAGAGCGATCCCCAAGAACTCAAAGGTGCCCTTTTGCGCCTCAAAGAGGCCAGTCGCTCGGTGGGTTGCGAGCTTCCGGAGCCCTTTCTGCAACTCGCGTTCCTGAGTCTACCGGTCATCCCTTCTTTGAAGCTGACCGACAGAGGCTTAGTGGATGTCGACCAGTTCAAAATCATCGACGTGCGAGCGAGCTGAGCGATGGAAAGTTGTCGCGGAAAAGTGGTGGCCATCACGGGAGCGAGTTCTGGGCTCGGTGCGGAGCTCGCGCGCAGTTTCGCCCGAAGAGGCGCGAAAGTCGCTCTTTTGGCCCGGCGAACCGAGAAGACCGAAGCCCTGGCCCGTGAGATCCTCGCGCGCAAGGGAGAAGCGATCTCGGTCTATTGCGATGTGCGCGACCCGGGTTCGATTGAAGGAGCCCTTGCCCAGATCCGGCGCGAGTGGGGATGGTTGGATATCCTGGTCGCCAACGCCGGCTTCGGAGTAGTAGGCGACTTCGAGAGCCTGACTCTCGAGGATTACCAACGTCAACTCGACACCAACGTCTTGGGCGTCGTGAGGACGCTCCAGGCCGGACTTTCCGATCTGAAGCGCATGCAGGGACGGTTCGTCATCATCGGAAGCATCAAAGGGTATTTTTCAATTGCCGGAGGATCCGCTTATTCGATGAGCAAGTTCGCGGTCCGTGCGCTGGCGCTTTCGCTCCGACCCGAGCTTGCCCGCCACGGCATCTCCGTCACCCACATCGCCCCGGGTTACATCGAGACTGAGTTCCGGAACGTCGACAATCGCGGCCAATGGCATGCGGAAGCTTCGCAGGAGAACGTTCCGGCGATTTTCAGGATGAAGGCGAGCGAGGCAGCCGAGCAGATCGTCGACGCGACGATGAAGCGCAGGGTTGAGCGGGTCATCACTTGGCATGGCAAGGTGATCGTCTGGTTGTTTCGGCATTTCCCCGGCATTTTGCTTCGCCTCTTGGCTAGGACCGGAACGAGATCCCGTGCCCAACCCGGACTGTCAAAGCCCTGAACGACTGTCTCCGGGCCGGGAATGTGTCTCGGACGCCCCAGCTTCGGAATCACGCGGAAAACCCCCACCGGCTCTCGGTCCATCTCTTGCTTTTCATCCAACACGGGTGAGGAGATCGAATGAATCGACGAAGTCAGATCCGCAAGGGATTCCTATTCTTCCTGTACGATCTTGGGGCGAAAGAGTTCCACGATGTGCCGAACGGCCTCATTTGCGGTCGGCGAGAGGGCCATCTCCAGTTCCAGAAGGATGCGCTCCTGAGTCGGCGCCACTGTCAATTCACGGTGATCGGCAACGAGATCTATGTCGAGGATTTCGGCGGAGTGAACTCCTCGAAGGTCAATTCGGTTCCCATCCAGTCGGGTCGCAAGCGTCGACTTCGGTTAGGCGATTTGGTCGAGATCGGTGCCCAGCGGTTTCTCTTGACGCATCAGAACCAAAGACCCCCCGGCGTGCTGACTGACAATAAACCCGATGATCGCGCGGCTCGACGAAAGGGCGATGGCTCGTTGACTCTTCAACTTTTGCGGGAGACCGCGACCACGACTTTAACCAGAACTTTGGTGAGGATCGAACGATCCGAATTCATCCGGATGAAGACCCGTCGGGTCGCCTCACGCGCTGCGATGATCGTCGGCATCCTCGGTTCGACCGCAGCGGTTGCCGCAGCCGCTTGGGTGTTACTGGGTCGTCCGGGAATCCTCGGCTGACTGGTTGGCCTGAGAGGTGCACTTGCTCCGCTTCAACACCTGTGAAGAGGGCAAAATTACATGTCGATCGCAAAACTCGAGTCCTGGATCGCTATGCTCATCCTAGCGATGTCCTTTCAATTCACCTGGGGCGGTCGCGCGGAAGCGGCTGAAAGCGGAGGAGCGCTTTATCTCGGGGGATTGCTCGGTCTTTCTTTCATCAACAACGATGTGGGGACCAAGATTCCGGTGGGAGTCAATCTAGGATACAAACTCCATGACTTCCCGGTTTCCGTCGGCCCGTACTTCTTGTTCACGAGTTTGGGCACGAGCGACTTCCAGGCTTCGGCGGGAGCTCCGACCACTCGGGTGGATCGGGGATCGATCTCGTTCTGGGGCGCGGATGTGAACACCTACTTCGGCGGAGGACTCGATGGATTCCACGTGGGAGGTCGCATCGGAATCGGACGCCAATCCGGACCCGCATTCCTACCCGGAGTCGATTCGAAATCGCAGTTCGCGATCGGGCCTTACCTCGGTCTGGATCGCTTCATCGTTCCCGGGATCACGGTCGGAGGCGAATTCGGTTTTAATTTGGTGACGAGTGATCCGGCGCTGACCTTCTTGAACGTACTTGCGACTGCCAAGCTTTGGCTCTGATCGCCACTCCCTTTTGGATCCGGAGCGCGGATTCGAGACTTCTGATAAACTCGACGGATCATGACTCCTCCTTCAAATTTATTTGGAAAACTCGTTGGACTGGATCTGTCGCCGCGAACCGTGTTCTGCATCGGACGTAATTACGCCGAGCATGCCCGGGAGTTGGGTAACGCGGTTCCGAGCGAACCGGTGGTTTTCCTGAAGCCTGCATCGGCACTTTGCGGGGAAGGCAGCCTCATTCGACTTCCGGCAGGCAGCATGCGAGTCGATCACGAAGTGGAAGTCGTCCTCGCGATCGGAATCGGAGGGAGGTCGATCCCCGAATCTCAAGCTCTCGACCACATCGCGGGCTACGCGGTCGGCATCGATGTGACTTGGAGGGATCAGCAGGACCACGCCAAACAAAAGGGCTTGCCCTGGACGTTGGCCAAAGGCTTGGACACTTTCGCTCCGGTCAGCGGTTTCGTCCCCGCTTCCCAAGTGGGTGACCCGCTTGAGCTTGCCTTTCGCCTCGACGTCAATGGATCGCCCAAGCAGGAGGGCTCGACTCGGGGAATGCTCTTCTCGATCCCCTCCCTGATCGCCTACTTATCGAGTCGCTTCACGCTATCGCCCGGAGATTTGATTTTCACGGGGACTCCACCGGGCGTAGGCCCGATCGTGGCGGGTGACCGATTGGACGCCGAGTTGGGAGAAGGTTTGGCTCGACTCTCCGTCGGGGTTACTTCTTCATGAGGCCGATTTCTTCGAGGCGCTCCCGAAGGAAAGTTCCTGCCGTGTGCATTTCGGACAGCCGCACATCGGGCCGCGGGTGGAGGAACAGGGGCATCGAGTAACGGGGTTTCCGCAGGTCGGGACCCGCGGGATTCATGACTCGATGGGTGGTTGAGCGGTAGTAGCCTTGGGTGGCCATCTGAAGCATGTCGCCCGAGTTGACGACGATCGCGCCCGGGTCGCACGGGACATCGTGCCAGTTGCCACGCACGTCCAGGACCTGAAGTCCCGGTGCCGTAGCGGCTGGCAGCAAAGTGATGAGGTTGATGTCTTCGTGGGCAGCGGCACGGATCGCACCTTCTTCCTCGCTCCCGGTGAGGGGAGGGTAGTGGATCGGGCGCAGCAGAGTATCCTGGGAGCCCGAGATCATGTCTTTCAAGGGCATTGAAAAAGTGCGGCTGATTTCTCCGGGAGTGTTGGCTTCGATCCACACCAGGAGCTGCGATGCGAGAGCGTTCATCCGGTCGTAGAGCTCGCGAGTGCGCGGGGGCAGGGAAGTAGGAAGTTCGTTCCAAGCGAAGAGGTGGAAGAACTCCTTCAAGTCCTTCACTTTGGAGTCTTTGGCGTTCTCAGTGCGGAACGGGAAGTAGCCCGCCTGTTTGGAGGGATCGAATTTGTAGCGATGTTTCTCTTCGGTCTCGAAGAATTTCGCCCAATCCGCGAACACGTCCCGGATCAGTTCCTGGGGAATCGGATGATCCGTTAGGACCGCGAATCCCGTCTCACGGAGAGACTCGGTAAACCTTTGAGCCGCATTTCCATCCCGATAAGCAACGCTTTGAACTTCCATACGGAGGGGGACGTTACACCAAAGAAGCGAAATGGTCGAGTGTGCGGAGAGTCATGAAATCTAAGGTGAAATCCGTTGTGCCTGTCGGAAATTGGTTTATGGTTCAGGGCAAACAAGGGGGATCCATGAATAAATCCATTCTTCTGCTCGCAGCCTTGCTGTGCGCATCTCAGGCATTTGCAGCCGGTTACGAGAAAGCGACGACTTGGTCTGGACATCATGCCGGTAAAGGCGGCGCGGCCGTCGCTGACGTGATCGGCGCTGAATCACTTTATTTCAATCCGGCAGGCCTTTCGGGCAATGAAGGCGGTCAAGTCAGCTTGAACGTTTCGCCCGGCTTCGCTAAGTTCGACGGAAAAGCGCAAGCGTTGAACGCGCAAGTCGAAGGCAAGTCGAAGTTCGTCAGCCCGTTCGGGATCCTGGCGAGCTATGGACTCACCCCCCACTGGGGTTTCGGAATCGGATTTTACGTCAGCGGCGGAAACAAAGCCTATCAAGAGGATCTCGACTACTCGAGCTTGAACGCCGGTTATGACGAATCCCGCATCACCCTCAAGAACGACGTGCGGATTTTCGAATACGCTTTGGGAACCGGTTATGAAGTGATTCCTGGCCTCAAGATCGGCGCGGCTTACCGCATCGTGCACGTGGGAGCGGATTTCGCTTTCGCGACCGAATCTTCCTTGGCTCCGGCGGGTATTCCCGGCGGGGCGTTTCTCACCAATACCTTCGTCAATGATTTGAGCGCGACCCGTTACAATGGCTTCAAGGCCGGGATTCAATACCAAAACGAGTCGAAAACCTGGGGCATCGGCGCCAATTGGCGCTCCGAAATCTCGGCGATCCTCAAGGGGACCAGCACGGGAACCCGCGAGTTTAACACGACTGCGGCGGCGGCCTTGGGTGGTCAAACCGCCAAAGCCGACATTCGCGGCGGCTCTGTCGATGCTTCGACGATTTTCCCGCAGCAGCTCCAGCTCGGGGGATTCTACAAAATTTGTGAAAACGTGAAACTCCTTACCCAGTACGACTGGACCGAGTACGCGAAAGACGGCGAGCTCGGCGTCAGCGGCAACATCGGGATCCCGGCTCCCGGCGCCTTGGGCACCGCACTCGCCTCGCGTTCGCTGACGAACATCCTTCAAGGCTGGCACAACCAGAACGTCATTCGCTTGGGCGGCGAGTACCTGCTGAATCCGGAGACCACGCTTCGCGCGGGTTACGTCTGGGTTTCGCAAGTCAGCGCCTCCGATCGTGCGAAGTCGACTTTCTCGATCCCCGGGCATTCACAGATCTTCACCCTCGGTGGCGGGCAGTCTTTCTGGAGCAACATGCTCGAAGCCAACGCTGCGCTTGAATACGCGTGGGGCTCGGCAAACGGATCGAACTCGGCGGACGGCGTGACCGATGGCGAGTTCAACAACAAGGGCTACGCTGCCCATTTGGGTGTGAGCTACCGGATCTAGATTCCGACTTTCTGGGGCCGGCTCCTCGATGAGGAGCCGGCCTTTTGTCATTTCAGGGTTTTGAGGTCAGGGTCTGGAGGTCAGAGTCTGGATGAATTGGCAACTGTAACGGAACTTGCCTTCGGGGACCTCGATGGTTTTTTCCTCCAGGAGGGTGGGTTGGATTGCGGGCACTCCCAACTGGACTTCTACCGGGGAGAAACCCTCGAGCGGATTGCGCGGACTCACCCGAGGGAGATCGCAGCGGGTCATCGTCAGGGGTTGATTGAGACCGTAAGAGGGTGCGAGGCAGCCGAGCATCCCCGCGCGGAGGGTTCTCCCATCCGGAGCCAAAGTGGAGGAGTGCCAGTATTCGAGATCGATTGTCATTCGAAGCCCATCTCCCCTCCGGCTATCGAGTCGGCCTTGGGCGAACGAAAGTCCGCTCGTCGGGTGGATTTCGCCATCCAGTGAGCTTTCTGGCGCGGGCAGGCTTCGGACGATCACTAGATCGCTTTCGATCGTCTGGCTCGCGAAAACAGGAGTCAGGCTGTCGAAGGACATCCGGCATCGGAACTGGTCGATGGGAGCGGCGCTCGCGGAAGTGGCTAGGATCAATGAGAAGAGGGACGCGACTTTGATCATGGTACTGAGGTCCTCGTTTTCCGAGGTGCACGTTTGCCAGATTCGTTCCACGGAGGCATTGGACAAGCCCGCGACAACCCAGTAGGAAGGAGCCCATGCTGAAATCCTTCGGAATCTTCGGGCTCGCCATCCTCGGTTTTCTATCCGGCGCCGGGAAGTCGGCTCTCGGCATGGAGTTCAAGGTTCTTGGAATACACGGTGAAGTCTTGCATCAGGAAACGGTTCGGGTCGATTTGTCCCGGAGCGTAGGCGCTTTGACCATCGAGCGTCTTCATGCCTCCTCGATGGAGTTCGAAGGAAGCGAGTCGGGAATCGCCTCGATCGCTGGCTTGGGCAATCAGACTGCGCGAGGTGCGGACGGTGCGCTTCGTTACTTCGGCTGGTGCTTCTCGGTTCAAGGCGAGGTGCCTAGCCTCATGCCGGATCGAGTGAAGCTCAGAGCTCAATCAAATGAACTCACCTGGTTTTACGGCTATGCTTACCAGAGCCCGAACGGGGACTGGGTTCAGTGCCATCCGGCGGATAGCCGCTCAGGTCTTTGAACGTGGACGTTTGATTCGCGCGATCGAGGCTTGAATCAACGCTTCCTGGACGATGGGATCTTCGCCGAGAGCACTTTGCTGAAACCAGCGGATCTTCGGGTAAGCCCTGCGTGCCCGTTCGACCAAGACCGGAACATCGTAAGCAACGTGTCCGCCCGATGACATGAACAGCGGGACGACGGTGATTTCAGCGCAATCCGCGGCCATCGCGTCCGCGACTTCCATGAAAGTGGGTTGAGCAAACTCCATGTAGCCGAGCTCGACTCGGAATCCAGGGGCATTCAGGCGGAAAAGCTGCAGCAATCCTTCGAAAGGAGCGCGCCATACGGGATCGATGCTTCCGTGGGCGAGGAGAAGCGCTCCCCGAAGAGTGGGCATTCGGCCGGAGACTGGCTGGAGTGGGTCGGCTGCGGGAATGGCCGGAATGAAGATAATCTCGAGCTGATTGCCGTCGGGGTCCATGCAGTAGAAACCGTAGCTTCCGTCGCGGTGCCTGGACGCCGGTGCAGGTGCATGTCCACTGTCGACCAATTTCCCGCGCGCAAGATCGACCGCAGAAGGGGACTGAACGGTGAATCCAAGATGAGAAGGATGGAAGGTGGGGGATTGAGACGGCGAGAGCACGGGGGTGGAGGCGGGGACACGAAGAAAGCTCAGTGTCGTACCCGAGAGACTCACCATCGCCCAATCGGGATCGGTGACGTGATAGGCTTCGAACCCCAGGACGCCGCAATAGAAGTCCAACGATCGTTTGAGATCGCGCGAGATGATTGCGGCGTGCCGGAGTCCAAAGCCGTTCAGCATTTCCAGTTCCTTCAAAGCGTGGATTTGAAGACGCCCTTCATCACAACTGCATGGCCAGGAAAAGTGCACACATACGGATAATCGCCGGCAGGAGGTGCGATGAACGTGATCGAGTCCTTTTCGCCGTCACCCTTTTTCAGGAGATGGGTGTGCGCGACGACATTCGGGCTGGCGGGGACCCAGTCCGAGGCCTCTCCGGCCTGGATGCCAGCATTGGCGACTTCGGTTTCGGTGCCGGGACGTACCAGGACCCAATTGTGTTGCATGCCGGCGGTCCCTTTGGCGTTGTTGACCATGGTCACTCGAACCCAGGAACCCGCCTTTGCGGTCAGCTCGGTTTTGTTGAAGGCCATGTTGTCTCCGTCGCTACCGAGCGTGAGTTCGGCATCGGGCTTCTTGTTCGGATCGACAGCGGTATTCGAACCGGCAGCCGCAGCGACAGGAGCCTGCGCGGGGGGAGGAGTGGCGGGCGCCTCCTCTTTTTTGGTACAACCGGAAATCGCTCCCAAAGCCAGGGTGGAGGCGAACACGATCAGTGCTTTCGAAACGCTCGGATGTTTGTTCATAGACTCCCTTTAAATCGAAAAAAAAAGACGAAGTAAAGCCGGGAGCGAAAAGTGAAAGTGCGTTCGTCCTTCCGCTCCCGGGCTCTGGGTAACCGGGACAGGGTCCAGGCTTCCTTCTCTGAAAGTACGCCTCCCGTCAGTCCGAGTCGAGCGCAAAGTTCAAGAAATCTTGAACTCATGTTCCGGTCTGTTTCATGTCATAAAATTGAATTTTATTACAAAGTTATTGCGTCAGATGTTGACCGTCGTCGCCTGTTCAACTAAATATGAACGATGTTCGGTTCACTTCCAGGAAACATCACCCGTGAGCTGGATGGTTTGGACTTCCAGGTCCCCCTGGTGGGCGCCGCTCCCGAAATCGCCCGTTTGTTGAATTCGACCGTGGTCCAGGGCGGCAAGCGCATCCGTCCGGCGCTGACGTACCTGATGGGAGCGATCCTCGGAGTGCCTTCCAATCGCTTGGCGCCCTATGCCCGCGCCGCGGAGCTGACCCACTCCGCCTCTTTGGCCCACGACGACGTCATCGATGTCGCGAAGACCCGACGAGGAGCGGATTCGATCAACGTCGTGGCCTCCAACCGACGTGCCGTACTGGCGGGGGATCTCCTGCTCTCCCAGGTCATGGTCGAAATCTCCCGTTTAGGCGAGGTCGAGGCGATGCGAGAGCTCTCGCTGGCTGTTTCAGATTTAGTTCGAGGTGAATGGCTCCAACTGGATGCTCGGGGTGTTGTTCGAGTGCGTCGCAGTGCAGTGGATGAAGTGGCCCAGCTCAAGACGGCAAGTCTCATCGCTTGGTGTTGCTGGGTTCCGGCGCTCCTGGCCCGTCTCGATAGCGATCTTCAGCAGAAGTGCCACGAGTTTGGCAGCGCCGTGGGGCTTTCGTTTCAGTGGGTCGATGATGTGGTGGATTTCGAACCGGCCGGCCCGAAAGGTTTTGCACAGGATCTCCAAAGCGGCTTGATCAACTCGGTAGGAGTCGAGTGCCTCGACGCCGATCCGGGGAGCCTTCCGCGAGTCGAAGCCTGGTTCGCCCGAGAGGGCGAGTCCACCGTGGCGTTCCCTTGGTCGGTGGCGCAGGTCGAGGCAGCGCAGGCCCGGGTCCGGGATCGGGCGCGCGCGAAAATGGCGGAAGCCTTGAATCTGCTCAAAGTCATCGTCGAGCGCACGGCCGGAGCCCAGGGTCGGGACGTCTCCGAGCACGTGCGATGTTTCGTGGAAGTGTTCGAAGCCTTGAGCGACCGGACTTTCTAACCAGATCCTGCTTTGTCGGCGGGCCCGTCTGCGATATCGTCTTCCTCACTATGATACCGCTCAAACAGGCGATCTCTTCTTCGGTCGGAAAGAAGCTGATCACGACCCTCACCGGACTCGCTCTCGTTGGCTTCGTGATCACCCACCTCGCGGGCAATCTTCTCCTCTTGGAGCCGACCGGTCAGGCTTTCAACGCCTACGCCGAGAAGCTCGAGAATTTCGGGGCGCTCCTTTGGGCCGCCGAAATTGGATTGGTGGTTTTCTTCCTGGTCCACATCATCAATGGTTTTCGATTGAAGAAGAACCACCTGGATGCGCGTCCGGTGGGTTATCGCACTTACGCCACCAAAGGCGGGCCTTCGAGGCAGAACTTGAGCTCACGTTCGATGATCATCAGCGGCACGGTCCTGATGATCTTCGTCGGCCTGCACGTGTGGCACTTCAAGTTCGGACCAGGCGTCCCGGAAGGCTACGCCGTGCAGCTTCATGGCGCCGAAGTCCGAGATCTTCATCGGTGGGTGGTTGAGGCTTTTCGCTCCGGTTTCGTGGTGGCGCTTTACGTGGGCGCGATGATTTTCCTCGGTCTCCACTTGAAGCACGGGATCTGGAGCGGCTTCCAGAGCCTAGGCGCCCTTAATCCTCGGACTTCGCCGGTAGTCTACGCAGTGGGCGCGATCCTCGGGGTCCTGCTCGCGGTCGGTTTCTTGTTCCTCCCGCTCTACATCCATTTTCGGTTCTGAGAGGACTCATTCATTATGATCGGCAAACTCGAAGCGAATATTCCATCAGGTCCCTTGGCGGAAAAGTGGGAGAAGGCCAAAGGTGAGTTCAAGCTCGTGAACCCGGCCAATCGGCGCAAGCACACGATCATCGTCGTCGGGACGGGGTTGGCCGGTTCCTCGGCAGCCGCCAGCCTGGCGGAGGCCGGCTACAACGTGCTCAGTTTCTGCATCCATGAGTCGGCTCGTCGCGCCCACTCGATCGCAGCCCAAGGCGGCATCAACGCCGCCAAGAACTACTCGAACGACGGCGACAGCGTGCATCGCCTTTTTTACGATACGATCAAAGGGGGCGACTTCCGCTCCCGCGAAGCCAATGTGCATCGCCTGGCCGAAGTCTCGGTCTCGATCATCGATCAGTGCGCTGCCCAGGGGGTTCCTTTCGCTCGCGAATACTCCGGCGAACTCGCCAACCGCTCGTTCGGCGGCACCCAGGTTTCCCGCACTTTCTACGCCCGCGGGCAAACCGGTCAGCAGTTGCTCCTAGGCGCCTACCAAGCGCTCATGCGCCAAGTCGATCAGGGCGGAGTGAAATTTTTTCCCCGCCGCGAAATGCTCGATCTCGTGATGGTCGACGGCAAAGCGCGTGGAGTGATCATGCGTAATTTGGCCACGGGCCAACTGGAGCGTTACGCAGCCGACTCGGTCGTGATCGCGACCGGGGGTTATAGCCGGGTGTTTTATCTTTCGACGAACGCCATGAACTCGAACGTGACTGCCGCGTTCCGTTGCTACAAGCGCGGCGCGTTGATGGCCAACCCCTGCTACACGCAGATCCATCCGACCTGTATCCCGGTCTCGGGTGAGTATCAGTCGAAACTCACCCTCATGTCCGAGTCTTTGCGCAACGATGGTCGGGTCTGGGTGCCGAAGCGCAAGGAAGACGCCAAAAAGCTTCCGAACGAGATCCCAGAAGAGGATCGCGACTACTACCTCGAACGCCGCTATCCAGCGTTCGGCAACCTGGTGCCGCGGGACGTGGCCTCTCGGAACGCGAAAACCGTATGCGACGAAGGGCGGGGAGTGGGACCGTCGGGCCTGGCGGTATACCTCGATTTCCGCGATTCCATCAAGCGTTTGGGCCAAGCAGTGGTTGCCGAGAAGTACGGCAACCTGTTCGCCATGTACGAGGAGATCACTGCCGAGAATCCCTACGAGTCCCCGATGCGAATCTATCCTGCGGTCCACTACACCATGGGTGGGCTTTGGGTGGATTACAACCTGATGTCCAACCTTCCGGGGCTGCACGTCCTGGGCGAGGCCAACTTCTCGGATCACGGCGCCAATCGACTGGGTGCCTCCGCGCTGATGCAGGGTTTGGCCGATGGTTATTTCGTCATCCCTTACACGATGGCTCATTACCTCGGAGGCACCGAGCTTCCGAAAGTGACCCCGGAGCATGCGGCTTTCAACGAGGCCGAGGGGCAGGTCCGTCATCAGATCTCGGAGCTTCTCCGAATCGGTGCACAGGGCAAGAAAACGGTCAGCGAGTTCTTCCGCGAAGCCGGTCATTGGATGTGGGACCATGTTGGTATGGCCCGCAACGAAGCGGGACTAAAGAAGACGATCCAGGGGCTAGCCAACCTCCGTTCCGAGTTTTGGGAAAACGTCCGGATCCCCGGCGATTCCCAGATGAACAAAGAGCTCGAGATGGCGGGTCGCGTTTCGGACTTCATGGAGCTAGGAGAGCTGATGGCGCGAGACGCGCTGAACCGCAAAGAGTCTTGCGGCGGTCACTTCCGCGAAGAGAGCCAAACCCCAGAAGGGGAAGCTCAGCGCGACGACGATCAATTCGCTTACGTCGCCGCTTGGGAGTACCAGGGAGCGGGCAAGGAACCGACCCTTCACAAGGAACCGCTCGTTTTCGAGAACATCCACCTGGCGCAAAGGAGTTACAAGTGAACTTGACCCTCATGGTCTGGCGGCAACGCGGCCCGAACGACAAAGGCGATTTCGTCACTTATCCGGCCACGGGCGTGCTGCCCGAAATGTCCTTTCTCGAGATGCTCGATCACGTCAACGAAGGCCTGATCGGATCTGGTCAGGCACCGATCGAGTTCGACAGCGATTGCCGTGAGGGCATTTGCGGCAGTTGTTCGATGGTCATCAACGGGATGGCGCACGGACCGAAGCGCGCAGTCGCGACGTGTCAGCTCTACATGCGTTCTTTCAAGGAGGGACAGGTGGTCGCGATCGAACCTTGGAGAGCCAAGGCATTTCCAGTGATCAAGGACTTGGTCACCGATCGCAGCGCATTCGACCGGATCATCGCAGCGGGAGGTTACACTTCGGCTAAGACTGGCAAGCATGCCGATGCCAACGCCATGCTGGTCCCGAAACCCGATGCGGATCGGGCGATGGATGCCGCTGCCTGCATCGGCTGCGGCGCTTGCGTCGCCGCGTGCCCCAACGCTTCGGCATCGCTGTTCACTGCGGCGAAGATCACGCATTTGATGCTGATGCCGCAAGGCAAAGTTGAAAGTCAGCGTCGAGTGAAGCGCATGGTGGAGCAGATGGACCACGAAGGGTTCGGTAACTGCACCAATATCGGAGAATGTCAGGCAGCGTGTCCCAAGGACATCTCGATCCAGACTATCGCCAACATGCGCCGGGAATACCTCAAGTCCACTCTCTCCGGGGGTTGAAGCCACCGAAAGAGGCAGTCCCTGGGATGGCGACAACCTGTCGCAGATCGCGTCACCCCGCGCTCGGTTTCGGAAAATGTCCCATGAAATTCACTTTGTTTAAAAATAAGGTGTCGCAGTGGTTGCCGGGACCGGAGAGCGCGCGGATACTGGATCTCAACAAGGAGTACTCGCCATGAAAAGAAATCTTCGGGCTTTCGGAATCGGATTTTTTGCTCTTGGTCTCATCCTGGGTTCCGCTCCGCTGCGGGTCCAGGCCGATGAAGTCGGGCAGGACCAGGAGACGGTCCGGGGTGATACCAGCCGCGATCAAGAGGACAAAAAGGATCTCCGCCAGGACGAGAGAAAAGAGAACCGCGATCGCCGCAAGCTCCGTGCGGAGACGGGTGAGCGAAACGCGGCCGCCTCCCGGGTCGGCGCAGATAACGCGCAAATCAACCGAGATGTCCAAGCCGGCGACTTGAACGCTGCGAAAGTCGACGAGGCCAAGAAGGCACAGGACATCCATGCTTTGAAGGGTGAGCAGAAGGACCTCAATCGGGACCGGAGCCAGGTTCGCCACGATGAACGGCGTGAAAACGGCGAGCGTCGCGAGCTTGCCCGGGACGAATCCGTCAAGCGTCAGGACGTCCGTAAACTTCATCATGATCAGCGCAAAAAGAAGCGGCATCACTGAATTCAAGTCGGAATTCAACCGGAGTCCAGCTCTGCCTGGACTCCGGATTTCATCGGGGACTCCTTCATGAAATCTCGTCCTTTCGTCTTTTGGCTGGGAATGGGGAGCTTCGCTTTTTTCTCCGCTGCCCCGCTCGCCCACGCTGGGAACTCGCTGACCAGTGAAAGCTCGGCAGGGTCGAGCACTTTCAGCGAGGGAGTGTCAGTGACTGGGGACGTCGATCTTCCCGCGGGGGAGGATGAGGAGAAGTCCTGGAATTGGAAGCTGGCCTACAATTATTCCACGAGCCCTCCTACCGCAGCGGCGAACGGAACTTCGGTCAGATCCGCGACTTCGCAGTTCATCGGTGGTGTCGGCTACCAGTCGGACTGGACTGCGGATCTGGATTTGAATTTCTCTCGGACCCCCTCTGAAGCGCTGAAAAGTTTCGGGCCCACTTTGAGCGTGGGGTACACGATCGATTTCGCCTCCGAAGACGAATTCGAGCCCTCGGTCGATCTCACGTTGTCCCTGGGGACCACGTCGTATCAGCAGGATTTCACGAGCGATACGTTGCCCACCAAGCGAAGGAAACCTCGAGGTTCGACGACTTCCGAAAAAATCCGGCAGAACTCGATCCGGCCCCAGCTGACTGTTTCGCCGATTTCTTGGCTCTCGGCATCGCTCTCTTACACTCGGTATACCTATGATCGGGATGTCGCCGAGTTCTTGAGTTTCTTGAATCAACCTCAGTCCATTCGCCTGGGTGTGGGGGGCTTCGCGGACACGCTGGACGGTTTTGCCGAACAAAGCACGGATGTGAGCGCCACCCTGCACTTGGCGACTGACTGGGATCTGGAAGGCTCTGCCACTTGGACGCGAAGCAAATCGAGCGGAGCATTGACTCACGGCTGGGGTACGAAGCTGGAAACTCGAGTCTGGGCCCCCGTTTCGTTGGCTTTGGGAGTGGAGAGAAACATCTCTCCCGACCAGCCTGCGGAAAACCTGGGAACGCTGATGGTCTCCTACCGCTGGAAATAGGGGAATCCCTCTCCTCGTGTTTCGCGCTCAGATTTCGATCACGCTGGGTCCGGCCACGGCGAAAACCCTTTCTCCCGGCGCCTTGGACTGGATCAATCCGCGGGTGAAATGACTGAAGGCGGGGAGGACCATGAACCTTCGGCCCACGTGAAAGCAGGGGAGCCGCAGCCGATCGTGGCCGCCTTGGAGAAGCACGGTCGGGTGCAGATGCCCACAGAAACCGTAGTGATCCGAGGGGACTTCCGCTGGCTCGTGCACAAAAGAGAATGGACCCCGAAGCATGGGCCCGGTCCTGGTTTCAATCGGCCAAGACGCCGGCAGGTGGTCGAGTTTTCGATCGTGATTGCCCAGGATCAGGGTGAATTTCAAATGACTCCCTTGAGTCCATTGTCCCAATCTCCGGGCGACGGTTTGGGCGACTTCCCGAGTGGTGCCCTGAGCCGAGTGGATGAGATCCCCGAGGATCACCACTTGACTCGGAGCGAGTCGCTCGATGAGAACGGAGAGTCGTTCGAGTTCGGTTTCGAGGATGCTCGCGGGGACGGGGATGCCGTGCTGTTGGAAGGTCTCGGCCTTGCCCCAATGGAGGTCTGAGATGAGGAGGATTCCTGTCGAAGCCCAGTGAACGGCATGCTCGGGCAGGAGCTCTAGAGTTTCACCCTCGATGGTGAGCTTCATGAAGCCGCCGTCCAATGCGCTTTCATCTTCTCAATCCGAGAAGCCAGCGTTTCGGTCGAGAGCCTCGTGCTCAATCGTTCGAGCATCAGCGGAAATCCGAACGGCGTGGGCCGCTGCACTGCGCGGACAATCAAGGTGCTCGCCTTCATCCGGGCGAGGGTGGCTTGCAGTCGAATGCGCTCGAAATTCTGCTCGAGAACTTCGCGCTTGGCCTGTTCCAAAAGCAGGTTCCCGGGGTCGTGATCGGTAAACACGTCGAAAAGCAGCGAAGCGCTCGATTGAACTTGCCGGAGACTCTTGAATCGACCGGGGTATTGCCGAAACACCAATCCTGAGATTCGCGCGATGTCCCGAAACTGCCGTTTGGACAGCTCGCCTAGGTTCAAGCTCGATTGGATGTCCCGGTCGAGGTGCTCGGGGTTGAAGAGGAGTGGTCCCAAGAGAAGCGCATAGGGAAGCGGATCGCTCGAGACGAACTCGATTCCGTAGTCGTTCGCGGCGAGACTGAAGGTCGTTGGAGACTGCTTACCGATCCGATAGGCCAAGAGCGACGCCAGTCCTTCGTGAACCAGTCTTCCTTCGAACGGGTACAGAAAAAGATGGAATCCCTCCCGAGTCGTGCAAGTTTCTGCCAAAAGCTCCTGGGCGCCGGGCAGATGGGAGAGCTTGGCTTGAAGGTGGAGGAGGGGTTGTAGGCACTTGATTTCGGCCGAAAATCCTGCAGCTTGGCCTTCGCCTTCTGCGCTCGCAGCCGCCATCGAGGATCGAAGGGCCTCGGAGAGTGTGCTGGAAAGGGGAAGTCTCCCGCCACTCCACCGGGGGGCCTGGGTCAAGGGTCCCGAGGAGAGTTTCACGTGGAGGGAGTTCTCTGCCAGGCGCACGACTTCGAGAACTCGACCCGCGAAAATGAAACGATCTCCGGTCTTCAACCGGGACGCGTAATTCTCCTCGAGGGTTCCCAAGCGCTTCCCTCTTTGGAATTTCACTTCGATTTCGGAATTCGAACCGAGCGTGCCGAGATTCATCCGGTGCAGCTGGGCCATTCGTCGATCTGTGATCTCGCAACGGCCGTGGCGCAGGACCACGCGGTGGTATTCAGGGTAGGCGCCGAGGAGATCGCCTCCTTCCGTCACGAGCTTCAAGACCCAGTCGAATTCCTTGCGTGTTAGGGCACGATAGGACCAGGTTCCCCGGACCTCCTCGAACAGTTCATCGGGCCGAAACCCTGGGCCCGCAGCGCAATTGACCAGGTGCTGAGTCAATACGTCCAGCGGAGCCGAAAGCGTCGGCCTAGGCTCGATGATTTTTTCGAGGATGGCGCGACGTACGGCATCGATTTCGAGCAGCTCGAGGCTTTGGGTCGGAACGAATACGAGCTCGGAGCGCGCTCCCGGTCGGTGCCCGGAGCGCCCCGCCCGTTGCAGGACCCGGGCGATGCTCTTGGGAGAGCCAATTTGAAGCACTTTCTCAACCGGTCCGAAATCGACGCCGAGGTCCAAGCTCGAAGTAGCGACGACCCATTTCAAGGAGCCTGCTTTCAGCCCCCTTTCGACCCGCTCGCGCTCGGCTGCGTCCAACGAGCCATGGTGGATCGCGAGGATGCTTTCGAAGTCCGGCTTGGTTTCCAGGATCTCCCGATACCACCTCTCGGCCTGGAACCGGGTGTTGGTGAAGATCAAAGTCGACTGCGCCGGGTCGAGTTCCCTTAAGAGGTCCTCGAGCCTCGAGAGCCCGAGTCGTCCCGCCCAAGGCAGCGGCGGCGCTCCCCCTGAAGGGAGGAGGGTCCGAAGGAGGGGAGGAGGGAAATCGGCCGAGCGCAGGATCACGGGAGGGCTGGACGTTTGCGTGCCCGCGACCGCTCGAGCGGCTTCTTCTAAATGAGATAGTGTGGCTGTCAACGCCCAGGTGCTGATCCCAGGGGTCATCGCACGCAGGCGTGAAAGGGCTAGTTCCAGCTGGACTCCGCGCTTGGTTCCCAGGAGCTCGTGCCACTCGTCGACGACGATGGAGTGGAGGTTGCGGAAAGTGCGGGTCGACTCGGGATGGGAGAGCAGCAGAGTGAGGGACTCGGGAGTGGTAATCAAGACTGAGGGGAGACGGTTTTTCTGCCTCGCCTTGCGATGAGCCGAAGTATCCCCAGTCCTCGTCTCGACCGAGAACGGCAACCCCAGGTCGTTGACAGTCGACAAAATCGCACTTTCGATGTCGCGACTCAGGGCTTTGATCGGCGTGATGTAGAGGAGTTGAAGTCCGAGTTTCGGGAACCTGGATTCCAGGTCATCGATCATCCGGGAGAGCGGACCCATCAAGGCAGCGTAGGTTTTTCCAGCACCGGTGGCGACGTGAATCAAGCCGCTGCGGCCGGAACGGGAGGCGTTCCAGGCCTCCCGTTGAAACGGAAACGGATCCCAGTCCCGCCGCTTGAACCAAGTTTCGATCCGCCCGATCGCGCTTTCACGGTGCCTCTCAGGCACGGATGAGCCCGCGGATGCGCTCCAGACTATCGGCATCCGGGGGTTTCTTGTCCCGTCGCCACCGCAAGATCCGGGGAAACCGGACTGCCACTCCGCTTCGATGCCGTGGCGAATCGGCGATTCCCTCGAAAGCAATCTCGAACACTTGCTCGGCATCGACTGACCTGACCGGTCCGAATTTTTCGCGAGTATGGGCGCGGATCCAGCGGTCGAGCTGATTGATTTCCTCATCGGTGAGTCCTGAATAGGCCTTGGCGACCGGAACGAGCTCGGATGATTTCCAGACTGCAAACGTGTAGTCGGTGAAGAGGTTGGCTCTCCGGCCGTGGCCTGCCTGCGCATAAATCAGGACTGCGTCCATGGTGTAGGGTTCGATCTTCCACTTCCACCAGTCGCCGCGCTTGCGGCCTGTGAGGTAGGGGGAGCTTTTTCTTTTCAGCATGAGGCCTTCAACGCCGCGCTCGCGCGAGCTTTCGCGGAGACGCCCGAGTTCGCTCCAATCGGCGATCTCGATCAAGGGGGAAGGTTTCAGGGTCGAGTCGTCAAGGGGTGCCTTTCGACTTTCAAGGGCGAGTTCGAGCAGTTCGCGCCTTCGAGACAGCGGTTCAGATCTCACGTCCCGGTCCTGAAACTCCAGGCAGTCATAGGCGATGAAAGCGACCGGACATTCGGCCAGCGTTTTCGGGGTCAGTTTTTGCCGCGCGATTCGGGTCTGGAGAACCGTGAACGGAAGGGGTTGGCCATCGCGATAGGCGAGGATCTCGCCGTCGAGGACGGTTTGATCCGGCAACTGTTTTGCCGCGTCCTCGAGCTCCGGAAACCGTTTCGTGATCAGCTCCTCCCCGCGCGACCAGAGATGGGCTTGTCCTTCGCGGTGGATCATCTGAGCGCGGATCCCGTCCCACTTCCATTCGGCCTGCCAATCGGCAGGGTTGCCGAGCGAACCGATTTCGCCCTGGAGGGGTGAAGCGAGATAAAACGGGTAGGGACAACTCGGGTCACGTGTCGCGTCCTCCGCTGAAACCAGGGTCTTGAAAAATACTTCGCTCGGGCTCCAGTCGCCCATCATGCGACTGGCCACCCGAGACAGGGCGATTTGGCTGAAGTCGGCGATCGCTACTTCCACGACTCCGTTGGCGACGCCGGCCCGGAACCCTCCGGTCAAGAGTTTGGTGAGCAAGAACCGGGTCGGGGTGTCCACGCTCGCCCACCAGCCGAGGACTTGCCGACCCTGCTCGGGGCCCTTGAGCCCGCGTAGGGGAAGAAGGCGATCCTCGACCCATTCGGCGAGCGTCAGTTCAGGCGAAGCTTCAGGCAGAATCGTAGCTTTCAGAGGATCTTCGAGGACTTTTGCAGAGGACTGCGCGAGCAACGCCACAGTCTCTGCCAGGTCACCTACATGGGAGTAGCACTCCTCGAAGAGCCAGTCCGGGATTCCGGCGACGCTCTTCGCCCAGGTTCGGATATCCTTAGCGCCGACGAGGCGTTTGAGCTTTCGGCCGGTGAGGAAATACACTGCCCAGGCGGAGTCACGGGCGGGGGCTTCGCTGAAGTAGTCCACCAGGGCCCGCGTTTTTTCCCGAGTGGAAGTGGTCTGGTCGATCTGCTCGAAAAGTTGGACGAAGCGTTTCATGCTGCCGTGCCCTTTCCGTCTTCGTCTTCGCCGCCGAACCGGGTTTCCAGGGGTTGAGCGTCGATCCCAGTTTCGCGCAAGTAGCGCGAGAGGACTTCGGAGTTGCCGTGGGTGACGAGTACTTGGCGCGCACCGGTCTCCTGGACGGTTCTGATAAGGCTAGGCCAGTCGGCATGGTCCGAGACCACGAACCCGCGGTCGTAGCCGCGACGACGGCGGTTGCCTCGAACCTGCATCCAGCCTGAGGCAAATCCGATCGAAGCGTCCCCAAATCGCCTCACCCATGGACTCGCTGCCGCACTGGGAGGTGCTAGGATCAATTCTCCCGCATAGGCATCCTTCTTTGCGGTCTCCGGGCAGCGCTCCATCGCCAGCAGGGAGACTCCCGCCTGGCGATAGGACTCGGTGAGGGGATGCATGGCACCGTGACCCCAAACGGGTCGATTGGTCAGGAGGGCTAGCTCCGCCAAGATCCTTTGGGCTTTGCCGAGAGCATAGCAGCAAAGGACGGAGGCCTTTTTTTGGACTCGATTCGTTTCCCACCAATCCAAGATCTCGCGCGCGACTTGGTTACCCGGTGGCCACCGATAGATCGGCAGGCCGAAAGTGGCTTCCGTGATGAAGCCGTCGCACTTCAAAACTTCAAACGGTTCGCAGGTCGGGTCCGGGTCCCTTTTGTAGTCTCCCGAAACGACCCAAACCTCAGTACTGCTTTCGATGCGGATCTGGGCCGAACCCAGGATGTGGCCTGCGGGGTGAAAGGACACCCAGACCTGCCCGAATTTTCGTTTTTCGCCATAGGGGATCCCTTCGATCGGAGCTTCGCGCCCGATTCGAATGTCCATCAATGGAGCTGAAGCGGCTGAACAAAAATAGTTGTGGCTCCCCGCTTTCGCATGATCTCCATGCACATGGGTGATGAGGGCGGTCGACACGGGTTCCCACGGGTCCACGTAAAAGTCGCCCTTTTGGCAGTAGAGTCCACTCGACTGAAGTTGCAATAGGGGGTGCGACATAGTGTTCAAGAAACCTTAAACTTAGGGTATGAGTCAAGACCATGGGCGTAATTGCGGCAAAGGCTCTAGAAAAGCATTTCGGGAAAGTTCAGGCCCTAGGTCCGATCAGTTTCGAGATTCCGAGCGGCGCCCAAGTGGCGCTTCTGGGGGAGAGTGGCTCGGGCAAGAGCACTCTGCTTAACCTGATCGGCTGCATGGAGATTCCCAGCTCGGGTGAATTGCAGATCGCGGGCCAAGCGGTTTCTGGGTTGGACGATCGGCAGCTCGCGCGCATGCGGCTTTCGAAGATCGGTTACGTGCACCAGTTCTTCGACTTGATCAGCGATCTTACGGCACTCGAAAACGTCCAGCTCCCGGTCTGGATGGCCGGTGAGTCCGGGAGCGAGTCGCGCGCGACGGACGCCTTGAAGCGCCTCGGCCTGGGCAAGCGCCTTCACTTTCCGGTCTCCGTGCTGAGTGGGGGCGAGCAGCAACGAGTGGCAATCGCGAGAGCTTTGATCCTGCAGCCCCAAGTGATCCTTGCCGATGAGCCTTCGGGAAGCTTGGACAGTCAGACGGGTTCGCAAGTGATTGATCTGCTGATCGAACAATCACATTTCCTCGGTTCTACCCTGGTGGTCGCGACCCACAGCACGGGTGCGGCGGAGCGTTTCAAGAACCGGATCCGACTGCGCGACGGCCAACTCATCGAATGCGTGCTTTCGAAGGGAAACCTGTGAGCCGAAAGCAGTTCTGGCGGATTGGCCTGGTCTGCTTCCTGCGTGCCTCGATCCGTAGCCCTGTTCTATTGGCCGCGAGCTTGGGTGGAATCGCAGCCGGTACGGGGATCCTGTGTGCTTTGAACCTAGCCAATGATCGCGCACTGAGATCGTTTGAAGCGTCGGCGCGTGGCCTCGGCTGGTCGATGGATCGGGGGCGAGTCAGCGTCCAGTGGAGGCCTCCGCAAGGAAGGGTGGGGCTTCATCAACTCGACTCCTGCCTGGCTCAGGCTCCTTCCGGGCTCAGGTGCCGCGGAATCCTTTCGCGGAGTATTCGAGCAGCCGGACCGGACGGACCGGTCGAAGTCCAAATTCTCGGCGTGGACGGAGGTCTTGAAACAGCGGGTTCACCGGCTTTTTCCGAAGCTTTGAAAGAGGCGTTTCCGAACGGTTTGACTCTTGAGTCGGGACAAGTCGTTCGACCTATGATGAGTTTTCCAGGACACGATTACTTCGTGGTCCTGGATTATCCCGACGCCTTGAAAGTCCTTTCGAGGGAAGATTCGCCTTCGGGCTATGACTGGATCGAGGCCAGCTACCCTTCCGGCGAAGCGGGTTTCGATCTGGCCTTGCAAAAGGTGGAGGCGGGATTCACTGAGCCCCTGCGCCGGATGACCGCGGAACAGGTCTATGAAGGCAATCAGTCGCTCACGGCCACCTATCGTTTCAACCTGAATATTTTGGGGTGGATGAGCATCCTAGTGGGCGCACTCCTGGTCGCGAACGTTTCCGCCCTCTATTCGCTTCTTAAAAAACCTAGTGTTGCGGTGCTCAGGCAGCTCGGTGCCAAGAAGTCCGAGATTCTGCAGTGGGTATTCTTGGAGCAGATCATCCTGGGCGCGATCGGCGGAGTCTTGGGCCTCGTCGTCGGCGTGGCTCTCGAAAGAGTGGTCAGTGCTCAAGTGATTCGCACCCTCTCGAATCTTTATTTGAAGTCGGCAGCTACGCGGCCCGAGGTTTCCCCTCGGATCGCGATCCTAACGGTCGGCGCCGGGATCCTGATTTATGTGGGTGCAGGAGCGCTCTCGACACTCAGGCTGCTTCGTGTCCAACCGGCCAGTTTGGGAAGACGCTTGCTCCCTGATCCGGTGAAGCCCAGGCGTCTGGGTTTCGCGATCGTCGCATCCCTGGCTGCGATCTGGGTTTCGCCGCGGATTCCGCCGTTCGCGATTCCTGGCATCAGCGGAGGAGCACCCCAGCCTCTTGCCGGGTATTTGGCTGCCCTGGGGATTTTCGTGATCGCCTATGCAGCCGCAGGTGGTGTGCTGGCGGGGTTGGCTCGCGGAGTCCATCGAATGACGCCCTCGAGGGTCGCTGAAAGGCTTCCGTCGCTCGCCATCGCGGCTCGACGTGCGGGTCGCTCTGGACTGCGCGGACGAACCCAGGTTGCCACGCTCGCAGGTGGACTCAGTATGGTGGTGGGAGTCACCCTCATGGTGGGCGGCTTCAGGCAGAGCCTCACGGATTGGCTAGAGACCTCGTTCAGCGCCGAAGTGATGGGCGAGCCCCTGATTTTTCAGTCCCCACGCGAGACCCGCCCGCGGATCACGGACACGGATCTGGCGAAGCTCCGTTCCCTGCCTTCGGTCGAAGGCGTCGACTGTCTGCTGATCGGGGAGTGGAGGTACGAGGGCCGACTCGTGCGCGTGGCCGGGATCGAGGACGCACTCGGAATGAAGGGGCGGCGACTCCCCATGGTTCCGTTGGACCTGGCCCCGGGAGCCGATGAGCTGAAGACACTCCAACTCCTGAGGCGCGATCCTTCGAAAGTGGCGATCAGCGAGACGTTCGCGAGCAAGTTCGGGTTTCGCCGCGGAGATCGGGTCATGGCGGACCTGGCGGGGCGGGGAGTGTCGAAGCCCTATGAAGTGGTCGCAGTGGTTCGTGAGTATTCGAGCGAGGGGGGTTACATTTTGGTGGATCGGCATGAGTACGGAAAGCTCGCTCGGATCGACGGTTGCCACAATCTCAGGATCTATGCGCGAAAGGGCGCGGACTCGGTCCGAATCACTCAGGAGCTCAGCGCCGCCGATGCGGGCGCCGCTGCGCGAATTCGGCTTTTTACGGGGGTGGAGGTCCGTCGCAATGCCCTTCGGACTTTCGATGATACTTTCGCTGTCACCGGTGTGCTCACGCTCCTGGCCGCGCTCCTGGGGGGGCTTTCGCTCTTGACCCAACTGATCCAAAGCACTGCCGAGCGGAAACCCGAATGGGCAGCGCTCCGGCGCTTGGGCTTGAACGGCTGGGGGCTGCTCCGGGTTTGCTCGGCCGACATTTTGCTTTCGGTGTTCGCGGGGCAGGTTCTCGGCGTGGCCTGCGGCGCCCTGCTCGGATGGATTCTGTGCTTCTCGATCAATCGTCAGGCTTTCGGTTGGAGCGTCGACTACGGCAGCCCTTCCAGTTGGTTGCGGGTGGTTTGGATCTCGTTCGTGTTCTCGGGGACCTTGTGGGTGTTGGGCTCCGTGCTGAGTTACTTCGTCATCCGTCCGGGCGCGCCCGGCGAGCGCAGCCAAGGCAAATGGAGGATTCAGCGCGAATGAACATTCGGACGCCAGTTTTCAGTGGGGAGCGGGGTTTCACTGCGCCTCGCCTCAGCCTTTGCGGGGCCCTTTGCATGGGCCTTTTCTTGAGCCTATTGTTGGGCCAAGGAGTCCTGTCGGGCTGCACTCCCCGAGGCGAGTCGAACCCGTCGCCTGACTTTCGATTTCGCTACGAGCCGGCGCGCGAGGGACGAAAACTCGAGTTTCCGCGGGATCACGGGGCACACCGCGAGTCTGCCTACGAGTGGTGGTACTTCACCGGGCATGTGTTGGGACCCTCACCGACGGCGACCAAGCTGGCTCCGGAACTTGCCGGGTTTCAACTCACGGTTTTCAGAATATCGCCGGTGGGCGGACCTTTCGGAAAAGACGCTTCGGCGCTCCGTCCCGATCGAGCCTCCTACTTGATCGCTCACTTGGCGATCAGCGATCTCAAGGGCGGAGTTCATGTCAGCCATTCGTTCGAACTTCGTGAACGAGTCGGAGTCGCTGGTGTTTCGGACGGTGAGATCCTGATCCGGATGCCGGGGCTCGAAGTGGAGCGCCGGATGCCGGGAGAGCGAATCAGACTCAGGGCCGCGTTCAGTCATCAAGGCACGCCCTACCGGATTGAAGCCGATGTCGTTCCCCGAAAGCCTTTGATTCTTCATGGGCAGGACGGATTCTCGCGAAAAGGTCCCTGTACCACTTGCGCGAGTCACTATTCGAGCTACACCCGTCTCGAGGGAAGCGCGCGGGTTGCGATCGGGGACCAAGAGCGTCGAGGGACGAGCTCCGTGTGGTTCGATCATGAGTTCGGATCCAATACCTTGGAGCTCGGCCAAGCGGGGTGGGATTGGTTCTCGGTTCAGCTTCAAAACGGATGGGACCTGATGTTTTTCCAGCTGCGCGATCTCTCAGGCAAGCCCGGATTCGTGAGCGGGACTTGGGTTTCGCCCGATGGAAAGTCGGGGGGGCTTCCTCCCAAATCCTTTCGACTGATCCCCGAGGGGATCTGGCGGTCGCCTCATTCAAACGCTCCCTATCCCGCGACTTGGCGGGTCAAGCTCCCTCCGCAGCTCATCCACCAAGGGCTTCCAGAAATCGAATTGGTCCCCAAGCTCGCCGATCAGGAAGTCGCGGCGCCGCAAGGCGCGGGGCTCGCGACTTATTGGGAAGGGAGTTGCACCGTCCGCGACTCCCAGGGTGGGGAGGTGGGACGCTCCTACGTCGAGATGACTGGGTATGATCCGAGTTCACGGCCCAGCTTCTGAACCTTGATGGTCTCGCGATTTTGGTCTAGCTTGGGTTTCAATGCTGAAAAAGATCCCTCCCGAGCTGGAAAGCCTTTCCGAACAAATCGGTGAGTTCATCCAGTATTGGGGATTCAAGAAAATCCACGGAAGAATCTGGACTCACCTTTTCCTGTCCGAGGAACCCTTGGATGCGACCGAACTTCGGGTGCGGTTGAAAGTCTCCAAAGCCCTCATCAGCATGTCGATCAGTGATCTCCTCGAATACGAAGTTGTCGAGGAGATGGGCAAGAGCGATCGGGGAACCTTGCTTTACCGGGCCAATCCCAATGTCACCGACGTGGTGCTTAACGTGCTTCGGCGACGGGAGCGCAAGATGATCGCGCAGATCGAAGCCGCGTTCAAACTGCTCCGGGATCTTCGCAAGGAAGACAAGCTGGCGCTGAAAATCGACTCGAAACAAGTGAAGACGATGGGCGAGATGATCGAAGGGGCGGAAGCCACTTTGGACGCCTTGATCGCGATGGACTCCGTCAGCTTCGAGATGCTTCGGCAGTATCAGTCGGGGGCGGAGGCCACCTGAGGAGTCCTTCATCAGGGAGAGTCGGGGCCTTGAGTGCCGTGGTACTTGCGGCCCTGGCCTTGAGCTACTGTTCGTCGGTACCCCCTTCCAAGAAAGGCTTCCGCGAAATGAATCCCGATCCTTATCTTTGGCTCGAAGAAGTGGAGTCTCCGCGGGCCTTGGATTGGGTGCGAGATCGCAGTGCGCATGCGTTGGCGGTGCTGACGGGAGGGTCGCGCTCCGCAGCGATCGAAAAAGAAGTGCGAAAAGTCACCTTGGCCAAGGACCGGATCGCGTTTCCCGATCTTCGCTCGGGATGGGTTTATAATTTTTGGCAGGATGAGAAGCACGTCCGGGGACTTTGGCGGCGGGTGAAGTTCGAGGAATACTCCCACCCTCAGCCGCGCTGGGAAGTCGTGTTGGACCTCGACGAACTCGCCCGTGCGGAGAAAGAGAATTGGGTTTGGGCCGGTGCGCGGTTTCTTCCGCCCGGTAACCAGCTCGCTTTGATCCTGCTTTCGAGGGGTGGCAAGGACGCAGCGGTCACTCGTGAGTTCGATGTCGAGCGCAAGGGTTTCGTGTCAGGCGGATTCGAATTACCTGAGGCCAAAGGGGGAGTGACTTGGATCGATCATGATCGAGTCCTTGTCGCCACCAGTTTCGGCAAGGACTCGGTCACCGCTTCCGGTTACCCGCGAATCATCAAGCTCTGGAAACGCGGGCAGCCACTTTCCGAGGCGCTCAAGGTATTCGAGTGTCAGGTGAAGGACGTCATGGCATCGGCATTCGTCTCGTTCCGGCCAGAAGGCAACGTGACTTTGCTTGAGAGGCGTCATGGATTTTTCGAACAGGAGCGTTTTGTCCTCGAAGGCGATCTGTCCTTGCGCAAGGTGCCAGTGCCCGACTCGGCCGAGTCTTATGGACTCTTCAACGGTGAACTGATCCTCCAGCTTCGTGAGGATTGGGAATCGAACGGAAAGAATTTTACGGCGGGTTCACTCGTCGCCTTTCGATTGAACGCCCCCACCGGTTCGTCGCCCAGCCTGATCTGGAGCCCTGACCAGAAATCTGCGATCCAAAGCGTGGTGATCTCTAAGGATCGCATGTTCGTCTCCCTGCTTGAAAACGTTCAGGCGCGGATGCTCCGCTTCGAACTCTCCGACTCCGGGCATTGGCGGGCCGATCCGATTGAAATTGGCGATTTCAAGGCTGCGGATTTCGTGGCCAGCGACTCCTTCGATGATCGCATTGTTTTTCGAAGCGAAACGTTTCTCGATCCGACCGCGCTTTTTTCAATTTCCTCCTCAGGGAGTGTTCCAAAAAAGCTGAAGGAACTCCCGCGGCGTTTCGATCCCGCCGGATTGAAAATGAGCCAAGCGTTCGCGACCAGTCGGGACGGCACGAAGATCCCGTATTTCATCGTCCGAAAGAATGGACTCAAGCTGGACGGCACCACTCCGGTGATCCTAAACGGTTACGGCGGATTCGAGATTTCCAAGACCCCCTACTATTTGGAGAGTTTCGGAAATACCTGGCTGGAGAAGGGAGGAGCTTTCGTGCTCGCCAATATCCGGGGGGGAGGGGAGTTCGGTCCGCGCTGGCATCAGGCGGCGCTCCTAGAGCACCGTCAACGGGCTTTTGATGATTTCATCGCGGTGGCCGAAGATCTCGTGTCTCAGGGGGTGACCCAGCCTAAACGGTTGGGGATCTGGGGCGGCAGCAATGGAGGACTGCTTGTCGGAGCAGTGCTGACTCAAAGGTCGGAATTGTTCGGAGCCGTGGTGTGTGAAGTGCCGCTGTTGGACATGCTTCGTTACACGAAGCTGCTGGCCGGTGCCTCCTGGATGGCCGAGTACGGAGACCCCGAGAGTCCGGCGATGGCAAAAGTCCTCCTGAAGTACTCTCCCTATCAGAACGTGAAGTCCCACTCCGCCGTGCCTTATCCGGAAGCCCTGATCATGACCTCCACCCAGGACGACCGGGTTCATCCAGGGCACGCGCGAAAAATGGCGGCTCGCCTCGAGGAGCTCGGGCAACCCGTCCTCTACTTCGAGAATGTCGAAGGCGGGCATGGGGGCGCAGCCAACCTCGATCAGCTGGTGAGGCGCAGGACTCTCGCACTCAGTTACTTTTTCCGACGTTTAGTGGACGCCGCTTCCGTGAACTGATTTTGGATCCAGCACTTGGCGAAAGCCAAGAACCCTGTTGTAACGCAATAAGTTATAAGATCGGTTACCTCTGCTTGGGAGGCATTTTCCATGAATCGAATCCTACTTCCCCTGGTCCTGGTGTCCCTTTTCCCGGTTTCATCTTTCGGGAGCGACGTGATTGCGAGAGGCGTGGGTACCTACCAATCGACCGGGGCCGGATCGGAATACACTTTGAGTATCAAGTACGCCGCCGAAGGCTACACGATGGATCTGGAAGGCGAGGCTTCCACTCACTGCAAGGGCAAGCTCAGCATCAGCTTCTCCGTCTCCAACAGCGTGGAAACCAGTTTCGAACCGACTGAGTGCAAGAGTCGGATCCAGGGTGTGGAAAAGCCCTTGGAGATGGGGCGGATCACTTTGAGTCCGAACTCAGGCAAAGCCAGCGTGCGCTTGTTTTAGAACGAGGCCAAAGAGTATTGCGGAAACGCCGCGATCAGCATTGAGCTTTCGCGCTCCTGAATCTGGCGGCGTCCGCGAATGTCTGGGAACCTTGAGCGCATCGAAACGCTCGGGGACACCCCGGCATTCCCGTGCCAGCGCGCTAGGCGCAAGTTGCCTCTGCCATCGATTTGACGGAGCGCAACCCATTGAAACCTTGGGTTGCCGCGGCTGAAGCGCTTGAGCACGGATTGTGCTCATTTATCGCCGCGGGTCAGGGGGAGTCGGCAAAAATCTCCCATGGAAAAGCCCCCGTCGAAGCGAAGTCCGCTTCAATGCACATGGAGGTGTCCTGTACATGGTAGTTCCGCGCATCTGCGGCCTCGCGGCCGTCGCTCTCGTTTTCATTTCGTGTTCAACCAAAGAGAAGGCATCGGAAGGAGTGATCACTCGGATGCCGAACGGGCAGGTGAGGAAGCTCGCTTCCACAGAAGTGGCCACCGTCTGCGCCACCCAGTTTTGCGAGCCCAACTACACTTACACCGCCGACTTTGGCCGTCGGCATAGCCCAGACCCCCAGCCGCAAC
>JAYVNB010000264.1:0-11274 GCA_043759365.1 Bacteriovoracaceae bacterium
TTTCTTTCGGAAAACACTCGGGCCACTGCTTTTCATGGGACCGAGAAGTCGCAATCCGAGTGCCCATTCAGCTGCTTGGCTGTGGGCCTGTCACTTTGCACAACAGCGTGGGGGGGCAGTTAGCAAGATTCGGGTGGTGGCGTGGGACGGCGAGCTTCGGCAGGAATGTTCAGGGTCGGGAAAGGATTTTTTGATCCGAGAGCTCCGTGCCTTCATTCGCTTTTCGAGAGGATCATCGAGATCCGGGCCTGTCTGTCTGCCGGTAAGAGCGCCCGCAGGGCGCTCTTACCGCGGACCTTGAGCCCCTCGAAGCTCAACTTACGGAGGCTGGGTCACCGCTCTTGAAAACTCTTGATCGCTTGGGCCAATGCCTGGGTGCACTCGTCGGTCACGCAGGCGGAGTTATCCGCGTCGAAATAGGTCGCCATCGAGAAGCCCTGGCTCCGCGCCGACGAAAAGGCTTCGCGAATCCATTTGATCCGGTTCGACTCCGGATTCTCGCCGCCGGTGCTGCGATTCAACTGTCCAACACCCATTTCTCCGACGGTCAAAGGCTTTGATGAGTAGCCGGGCACATTGCGCAACCATTGGAGCCATTCCTGGGTGAGGCTTGCGAAGGAGTTGGTTTGAACTTGGGTGCTGGTTGCGTACTGCGTGGTGTAAACGTTCAGGCCCAATGCGTCGACTTTGGCGGGGTCGATGCGCCTGAGTGCCTCGAGAGCTGCTCGGGTGCCCTCTGCCGAGCGGTCGGTCCGATTGCCTTGGTGAACGAGCGGGATGAAAAGGAACTTTACGTTGCTCGCTCCACGCGCTTGGAACACGTCGTAGATCATGCCCCAGATCTCAGCATACAGCTGGGCGCGTGCGCCCACTTCGCCTGCTCTTGATTCAAGCGCTTTGCTTTGGGCGCTGGAGAGCTGCCAGCGTGCCGTAGCGTCGTTCATTTCGCTCATGGGGCGCAGGAGCACCGTCTGGCCGAAGTTGTGGAGGACGTCGGCCCAGGACGTAAGGCCGTCGTAGAAGCGGTTGAGGAGATTGTTTCGGGCGTTGTCCCGCGGACTGCCGTTGATCGTATCGAGGCTGCCTCGACCTCGGATCGCGTCGCGAATTTGGGCCAAGGTGAACTCAACCGAGTTGGCGGAAGCGCGGTGAAGGGCGAACTCCTCGGGAAGAAGGCCGTTGGACTCCAGGCTGGAAACTTCGTCGGTAGTCATGTCCGCGTAAGGTTCGAAGCCGAACTGCATGACGGTTCCCAACCGAGCTGCAGACCGAAGGTTGCCAATGGTCCAAGTATTCGGGCCACGACCCATGAATCCATACTCAAGGTAGGTGCCAGCCCCGTAAAACGGACTCACGCTCACTGTAATATCGAGGTAGCTCGATCCGATCAGGCCCGCGATTGGGCCTGGGAAATCAGCTCGCGCAGCACTGGGGATGGGTACGGTTTCGGTTCCGTTTCCGGAAGTCCCGGGGTCGACGCTTGGAGGCGTGATTGGAGGCGTGATTGGAGGAGCGATCGGAGGTTGTCCAGGGCCTACGCCCGCTGCCGGAAGCTCGCAGCGGATTTGAGCCTGGTTCCTGAGCCTGCCGTGCGAGGCGGTTCGAAGGGTGCAGGGTTCGCTGGAGAGGTAGAGGTAGCCCCCCCGCGAACTGCACTGCGATCCGAAATCAGTCTGGGTGGGCATCAGCTCGAAATTACCTGAAGCGTGACCCGGTACGAAGTCACGAGTACAGCAGCGCATGAAAGAGCTGTCGCCGCGGCAGCCACTGAAGGGAACTGCGGCTCGGGAGATCGTAGGAAACGCCGTCACGGAAACCAGGGCGACGAGCAGACTGATTTTGCAGGAAGTCATGATCACGCCTCCACGAGCGCCCACCAGGCTAAGCAAGGGCCGAGCCGGAACGGGAAAGCGCGGAAACACTGTTGATTTCAGGCGGCAGCGTCGGTTGCGTCTGAATATTTGCATCGATACTGTTTAAAGTGTCGACAGTCGGGAGCTGGTTACTGGGTCAGCGTTTTCTTGGACGCGGACTTCTTCTTGGGGATATCCACTCCGTCGGCGTCCTTGTCAGAGGGCAGCTTCGGTCCTTCGCGGAGGATATAGGCCTTCTTTGAAGCCGCGTTTTGGGTGCGTGAGTCGCCGAGGATCTCTTCAATGGCGCGGAGCTCGTCCTCGAATTCCCATTTGGTGATCAACATGATGGCGATGTCTTCGTGGGTGTCTGGCATCTTCATGCTCTCATGGACCTTGAGCTTGTGGCGCAGGCCCAGCGACCGCTGGATGAGTTCGAGCTTCCGGATCTTGTCCATGACTTCGATCATAACGTCGCTCTGGGAGGGCTGCAAGAGTCGGCTCATGGAAGGCCGGAGGTGTCAGGGGATTGGCTGGAAAAATGGGTCGGCGGAAACTCCGCCGACCCTTCTGTTGAACTCCCGGAATTTGGAATCCGTTTAAGACGACCGGATCTGTCGCAGAACGTACTGAAGAATCCCGCCGTTTTTGAAGTACTCGATCTCGTTGAGCGTATCGATGCGGCAGATCACCGTGAACTCCGTTACCCCTCCGCCATTGGCGGTAGCCTTGACCTGAATCCTCTGGCCTGGCGTCACGTTGGCGATGCCCTGGATGTCGTAGGTCTCGAAGCCAGTGAGGCCCAGGGACTTGGCGCTCTCGCCGGGGAGGAACTGGAGCGGCAAGATGCCCATGCCCACCAAGTTCGAGCGGTGAATACGCTCGAAGCTTTCAGCGATCGCAGCGCGAATACCGAGAAGCTTTGGACCTTTCGCCGCCCAATCGCGCGACGAGCCGGTTCCGTATTCCTTACCCGCGATGACGATCAGAGGCACTCCGTCCGCTTGGTACTGGGCGGAGGCGTCGAATATCGCCATTTGCTTGTTGCTCGGCAGGTGGGTCGTCACTCCGCCTTCCACTCCGGGAACCAAGAGGTTCTTCAGGCGGATGTTGGCGAAAGTGCCGCGAACCATGACTTCATGGTTTCCACGACGGGCGCCATAGGAGTTGAATTCCTCGGGCTTCACGCCCAGGCTGATCAAGTACTGGCCAGCGGGCGAGGTCTTGCTGAACGAACCGGCGGGAGAAATGTGGTCGGTGGTCACGGAGTCGCCCAAGTGCGCGAGCACGCGGGCCTTGTGGATGTCTTGGACCGGATCGGGCTTGTCCTTCATGTTTTGAAAGAAGGGCGGCTCCTTGATGTAGGTCGACGTCTTGTCCCATTTGTACAAGTCGCCGGTCGGGACTTGGAGGTCCTGCCAGTTCTTGTCGCCCTTGAAGACATCGGCGTAGGAGCGGCTGAACTGCTCACTGGTGACGTGTTTCTTCACATTGGCTTGGACCTCCTCCTGCGACGGCCACACATCCTTCAAGTAGACTGCTTGTCCGTTCGGATCGTACCCGAGCGGGTCCTTCGTGAGGTCGAGGTTTACGTTGCCGGCTAAAGCGTAGGCCACCACAAGCGGGGGCGAAGCCAAGTAATTGGCGCGGACATGCGGATTGACGCGTCCCTCGAAATTGCGGTTTCCCGAGAGCACCGAAGCGGTGGCGAGGTCGTGGTCGACCGTCGCTTTGATGATGTGGTCGGGAAGCGGGCCCGAGTTGCCGATGCAGGTCGTGCAGCCGTAACCGACGACGTGGAACTTCAAGCCTTCCAGGTAGCCGAGAAGTCCGGCTTCGGAAAGGTAGTCGGTCACGGCTTTGGAGCCGGGAGCCAATGAGGTTTTCACCCACGGTTTCACGCTGAGTCCTCGCTCGATGGCGTTCCGGGCCAGGAGTCCGGCGGCTACGAGCACGGAGGGGTTCGAGGTATTCGTGCAGCTCGTGATCGCGGCGATCACGACCGATCCATGGGTGAGGTTGTAACTCGTTCCATCCGGCTGGCGAACAGGGACAGTTTTTCCGAAACTCCCCAGGTCCGCATCGGGATGGTTGACGACCAGCTCGGATGTGAGGGCCATTGCGGAGCTTTCGGCAACCCAGGCCGCCATGCGGGCTGCATCGGTCGACACAGGATCCTTGGGGAAATAGGACGGCATCGTCTTGCGGAAAGAGGCTTTGACCTGTCCGAGCGGAACCCGGTCTTGAGGACGAGCCGGCCCGGCGAGGGAGGGTTCGACTTTCGACATGTCGAGTTCAAGGGTGTCACTGTAAGCGGGTTCTGGCTGAGAGGCCGAATACCAGAGGCCTTGTTCCTTATAATAGGCTTCAACCAGGGGGACGGAAGCGCTGCGACCCGTGAGTTTCAAGTAGTCGGTAGTCACTTCGTCGACGGGAAAAATCCCGATCGTGGCACCATACTCGGGAGCCATGTTGGCCACCGTTGCGCGGTCGGCGAGGCTCATGGATGCCAGGCCGGGACCATAGAACTCGACGAATTTTCCGACTACGCCTTTTTTGCGGAGCATCTGGGTGACGGTGAGCACCAGATCTGTAGCGGTGGTGCCGGGTGGAAGTTTGCCGCTCAGTTTAAAGCCGACCACATGGGGGATCAGCATCGAGCAAGGCTGGCCGAGCATCGCGGCTTCGGCTTCGATTCCACCTACTCCCCAGCCGACGCAGCCGAGGCCGTTGATCATGGTCGTGTGGGAGTCGGTGCCGACCAAGGTATCGGGATACACCCACTCTTCGGAGTCGGTTTTCTTGGTCATCGCCAAGTGTGCGAGGAACTCGAGGTTCACTTGGTGGACGATCCCGGTATCCGGTGGAACGACGCGGAAGTTCTTGAAAGCAGTCTGGCCCCAACGGAGGAACTCGTAGCGTTCGCGGTTGCGTGAAAACTCTAGGTCGGCGTTCGTACGCATCGAGGACGAAGACCCGTAATGGTCCACTTGGACCGAGTGGTCGATGACCAGATCGGCAGGCTCGAGCGGATTGATTCGATTCGGATCACCGCCGAGGATCTTGATCGCCGAGCGCATGGCGGCCAAGTCGCAAACTGCTGGAACGCCGGTGAAGTCCTGAAGGACGACCCGCGCAGGAGTGAACTGAATCTCATAGTCGGGCTCGGCCTTGGGATTCCACTTCGCGATCGCTTCGATGTCTTGCTTTTTGACGGCCACACCGTCCTCATGGCGAAGCAGGTTTTCGAGAAGGATCTTCAAAGAAAAAGGGAGCTTTTTGAAATTTTCCGCTTGGCCCTCTCCGAAAGTCTTGAGGGAGTGGTAGTGGTATGTTTTCCCGCCGACCGACAGGGACTTCTGGGTTCCAAAGCTGTTCAGGTTTTTGTTTGCCATGTTGGCTACGAATTTACTGCAAGCAGAGGTGGGCCGCTAGCTGGAACTCCGATCTATTCTGAGGCGGAATCCTCCGGTTGCATTGACATGATGCGGAATCGCCACTTTCGTTGACGCAGAGAGTGCAAACATCACGAGCGCGAGTCGTACCGGGGTTTGCCTCAGGAAAGGGGGGCGGTGGGCCCGCGTTTCAGCATAGCGGATGCCTTCGTGAATCCCCAGAGCCCCAGTGCGCCCAAAAGCAGCGCACGGACCAGAAACCCGTAGAGCTTCGAGTCGTGGGAGTGGGTAGGGATTTCAATCGAGGGAGTGTATTCCATCAGTCGGGCAGCAACGCCAGTGACCGATCCCGCGCCTTCATCGGAGAGTCTTTGGAAAGCGCGATCCAGCGATTTCGCCGGAGCTTCCGCTCGCATGTCGTCGGACATCACTTGATAGTCTTTCAGCCATTGCGCGACTGCTGCATCCGGAACCGCGCCCGGTGCGTCCGGAAACGAAGGGGTCACGAAGCGGGCCGGAGGAAACGCGTCCTCTAAGCCGTCGGTCGGGATCAGGATGAGCCCGAAGCGGGAGGGGATGAACTTCCGGGTGGAGGCGACCGTGAAGACCCGTGAGCTCAAGGTGCGGGGGATGGAGTCTACCCAGGATGCGAGACTGAGCTCGGAAACACCGGGGGCGACGAGCACTCCGAAATATTTGCGACCCCAGTCGAATCCGGCATTCAGGATGAGTCGGGCGCGATCGCCCGGGTGGAGGCCCGGGTCCCGGGTCGCAGCACCCGTTTCAGAAAAAGTTAAGCCGAGCTTTTCGGCGACGGCACGCGCACTGGCTTGCCCCTGATGGGCCGCGACCAGGGCCAACGCAGCATCAAGGGATCCCGTGACCCCTGCCGAGCTGAGCAGGTTTCCATCCCTGATCCACCGGTGGCCGAGCGGAAACCGCGTGTGAGGGTAGTCTCGGATCATGTCCTCGCGCGCGATGAAATGGGTCGCGACCTGTTTGCCATCGAGGAGTCCGGCGAAACCCGCCAATCGAGCGCCTTCGCAGAAGGTGACCACTTCTTTGGCCAAAGGTGCGCGGGCGCGGACAAATTGGATCAATCGCTGATCCATCGGGTCGACCACTGCGGGGAGAATGAGGATATCGGCAGCAGGGGCTTCCGCGAACGAGTAATCGGGAAGCACTCCCAGCGCGCCCGTGGTGGCAACTGGGTTCCGCTCCGGGGCGGCTGCCACCAAGTTGAAGGCGCCGCTCGCTCCCAGGACTTCCCAGGGGCCGAGCAGATCCATCGCTTCCGTTCCTTGGGCGCTCAAGACGAAAAGTGCCGTTGGCTTCGCGGGGTCGAGCGATCGGCGCTCGGGGTAGCGGTTCTCCGGCGCGTCCTGCTTCCGCGAGATGGCTTTCGGTTCGGAGTGTCTCATGATGTCCCGCACAGTTTGCGTGACGGTGAGTCCTCCCACGAGAAACGGGGGAAGGAGGAACGCGATCGTCTTAGAGGCGAAGCTGCGGATGTTCAAAAAATGCTCAATTCATGCCGAGGCGGTGGGATTCAGTTGCGAGTCAGCTGGAAGGGGGAGTCGCGGGTCGCAAGTGGACCCGGGAGCGCATCGTCGCGCGCGCCGATTTGCAGGAAGTTGAAAGGTCGGGCTCGTGCTTGGACAAGCATCCCATGACTCCGCCTCGGGAGCCTTTGGTGTCCTTGCAGAACTTGTTCATGTCGCCCAGGCACGCATCGCGGGTCGCCTGGAGCTTCTTCTTGAACGCTTCATGCTGTGCTTTGCAGCCGCCCGAGAGTTCTGCGTCGTGCTGCTTCAGGCAGTGCGAAATGTTGCCGCGGCCAGAGGGGAGGTCTTTGCAGAATTTCTCCACGTCTTTTTGACACGGATTAATGGGAGCGGCTTGCGCCATTCGAAGGGCGTCGGGCGCGGCGACGGATGTCAAAGCCAATGCCAGGGTCCAAGCGATCCGGGAATTTTTAAGGGTCATGGGGGCACGATACCTTCAGTCGCGGATGATTTCGAGGGTCTTGGCGCGGAGACTGAGTTTCAGGGGACGAATCCGGTTCGCGATCTTCTCATCCAAGCGGGGATTGAAGAGCCAGTCGTCGAGTTCCGGTCCAGTGAGATCCTTCAAAGCCGATCCCAGGAGTTCGATGCGACCTTGGACAGGCTCACCCAAGCGGGAGTTTTTTTCTTTTCGAAGCCTGGGGTTGCCCGGATCTTCAGTCACTCGCCCGAGGATCTCGAGTTGATAGGAGCAGCTCTTCAGGAGCATGCCGGGAAGGGTTTTGGCCGTGAGATTGGCTTCAGAAAGCTCCAGTCGATAGCGATGCGGCGAGCCGGTTCTCGGCCGAAGGAAGGCCCGGACCGGGGCTTCCGGCATCGCTTGATCCTCTTGGGGAGAGCCCTTGGGGGATTCAAAGCGACAAATCAATTTTGGCATCACCGAAACGAGTTGAAATCCCGCCGTCTGGATCTCGCCTCGGACGGGCGCTACCGATGTCAAGATCGAGAAATCGGGTAGGCTTGCCCTGGCAAACGACAGGTTCAGCAGGAATGTCAGGGTCATCCAAGTGAGTCGGAAACACATCACATCAACCTCGCCGGGAGTGCTTCTAGCCGGAAACGCCAGAGGAAGTCAATTTACCTGACTTATAAGGTATGTTTTTAAAAATTGAACCAAGTCGGAGGAGTCAGCTTAGATTCCGGCCTTTTTCAGGATCTTCAGGAACCGGGGGTCGTTCTTCAGGTTTCCGAGGGCGGGATCGACCTTCGCGTAAATCGCGTAGGAGTCACGTTCTTCCAACGCTCTCTCGAGTTCGCGGAACGTGCTTTCGGAGTCTCCCAGGGCGGAGTGGATGACCGCGAGATCGTAGGGGGAGACGAATCTCTCCTGACTCCGCAATTGCAGTTGCTGAAGGATCTTACGGGCTTCGGAAACGTGGTTCAGAGCGACCCAGGCGCGTGCAAGCGCGGCCAGGGTGGGGGTATGGAAAGGCGAGATCTTTCGAGCGCGTTGGCAATAGGCGAGGGCCTTCTGGGGCTGATGCTTCTCGAGGTAGGTGCGGCAGATCCAGGTCAGGTTGGGCGCAAACGTTGCGTCCATCTCCTCGACGGTCTTGAAAGTGGCCAAAGCTTCGTCCCATTTTCCGGAATAAAAAGCGGGGAGGCCGAGGGCGGAGTTCGTGATGAGGGAGAGGGGGTCGAGGTCTAGGGAGATTCGCAGTTGGCGCAGGCTCTCGTCGAGGCGGCCGCGGGCGATCAGGAAGGTGCCGTACCAGTGCCGACCCGGCTGGTACTGGGGATTCAGAGAAAGGGCTTTTCGATAGTAGTTCTCGGCGCTCGCCCAATCTCTTTCAAAGTTTCCTTTCATGGCGGCGATTGTGACCAGGGCTTCCGCCGAACGGGGATCCAAGCGGAGAGCGCTCTCGGCACTGCGCAGGCTTTCGGTGAAAGCATCGCGAGGTCGTTCGTACCCGTAGTATCCCAGGAGTCCGTACGCGTTGGCCGAGCCTACGTAGGCATCGGCGAAAGCGGGATCCTTCTCGATGGACTGCTGAAAGTAGTCCAGGCCTTTGCGCAGGCCTTCCTCGGTCCGCTTGGCGATGAAGAAGCGGCCCTTGAGGTAGAGAAGATAGGCTTCGTGGGTCGGAGTGTGGAAGGCGCCTGCGCTCAGGGCCTGTCGCTCGGCTGCCAGCCCGCGATCCGCGTGGTCGGCGTGTTCGGGAGGGATGACGCTGGCGGGATTTCGGCCATCGGATTTCCGCAGAAAGGGTTTGCCTCTCGCGTCTGCATAGGGAGTGGTGGCCTGCGAGCGGAATTTCGAAGCGATCTTCAGAGCGATTGATTTTTGGATCTCGAAAAGATCGTCCGAAGTGCCGTCAAAGTCCTGTGACCAGAGGTTTTCCTGGCTTCGGGTATCGATCAGTTCGACAGTGACACGCAAGTGCTCCTTGAGGCGGCGCACCGAGCCTTGCAGGACAAGTCCCACTTTCAGCTCGCGCCCAATTTGCGCGGGGTCCTTGCCGGAGTCCCTGTAGTGCAGGACGGACGAGCGCGCGAGGACATGGAGCGTACCGATGCGCGAAAGGGAGGAGGTGATCTCTTCGGTCATCCCGTCGAGGATGTAGTCGTCGTTTCCGCCGCCCTCTTGGGTGCCGATGGCAGCGAACGGGAGGATCGCGATCCTTGAATCCCGCATGGCGGAGTCGGAGGTCACGGTGGAAAGTGTGTTTGAATCAGAGTCAATCGGTGGAGTTTTCCACACGGACGGGGACAGGGCTGCGAACAGCGCGGCCATCGATCCCGCCACCACACTCGCGGTCACCGTCACGCGGCGGCTGATTAAACGGGACTTCCACATCGCGAAACGGGCGCGCTTGGTCTTGTAGGGGTGCTCGCCGTCGAAATCGATTCGGCAGATATAGATGTGTTTCTTGATCCCTTTGATTTGGGCGCGACCGTGCCGGTTGATCGGGAACCAAACCTTGTTGTGGACTTGGCTGTACACTTCGCCCGAAAAGCAGATCCCTCCGGGATTGGCCAGGCCTTGAAGTCGTGCAGCGATGTTCACACCATCGCCATTGAGATCCTGGTCGCTCACCATCACGTCGCCGAGGTGGATACCGATTCGGATCTGGAGTTTTTTCCAGCTGGCCATGGAGCGTTGCATCTCGACCGCGCAGTTGACCGCGTCGACTGCGCTGGAGAACTCAAGGAAGAACGCGTCTCCGATGGTCCGGATCTCATGGCCCCCGAAGCGGGCAAAGAGGGGGCGGAGGCGGTCCCGATGCTCCTCGAGGAGAGTCATCGCCAGCACATCGTTTTGATGGGAGAGGACGCTGTAGCCCACGATATCCGTGAACATGATGCACGCGAGTTTGCGAACCACGGTTTTCATCCTAAGGATGGATCGGTATTTTCCTGACAAAACTTCACAAGTATTGGGTGGAAAGGGGGTCGGAAGTGACGCAGTTCATTCTGATTCACATCTTGATTGTCGCTCGCCTCGTGCTGCCCTAGACTTCCGGCACATGAAAAAAATTCTGCTCCGGATCGTGGCATCGGCTTCGCTCCTCTGGTTCGCCCCTGGGGTTTTGGCTTCCTCGGCTGAAGTATCGAGCTTCAGCCCCCAGGGTGAGGTCAAAGGAGTGAGACAGATTCGAGTCGGTTTTTCGGAATCGATGGTGCCATTCGGGGACCCACGGCCCAAGAAGGATCCGATGGACGTCGAGTGCTCGGATCGGACACTTCAGCCCGGTTCGGGCAAAACCGTCACGCGTTGGGCGGATACCCGGAATTGGATCCTGGATTTCGGGAGCGAACTTCCCGCAGGAGTGAAATGCAGTTTTCGCCTGCGCTCCGGGTTGACCGCGCTTTCAGGCACCCCGGTTGAAGCTTTGAAGGGCGGAAGCGGCGGGTACGGGTTTTCGACCGGTGGACCCGCTATTCTCCAGCAACGCCCTTGGGAAGGAAATCGCGTTCAGGAAGACCAGGCCTTTGTCCTTGAGTTGGACTCGGACGTCACCGAGGACAGCGTACTGTCGAACGTGAAGTTTCAAGTGGAAGGAATCCAGGAACCTATCGAGTCCAAGTTTCTCACCGGGCGGGAGCGCGACGAAGTGTTGAAGAGCGCTTTTCCGAGCTATCGTTGGAATCGGGAAGAGGAAGCCGGAAAAAAACATTTTCGTATCGTGATCCAGGCGAACCGGCGCTTTCCTCCCGATAAGAAGATCTCACTCGTTTGGGGAAAAGGCATCAGTACCCCGAGCGGAGTCCAGAGCACCCGCGACCAAACCCTGCATTACCAGGTACGGCCGGAGTTCACGGCGCGGTTCAGTTGCGAACGCGAGAATGCGGCGGCTGCCTGCATCCCCTTCACTGCGATGAGGCTCGACTTCACGGCCCCTGTCCTGAGAAAGGACCTGGCCCGGATCCGGCTCAAATCGCAATCAGGAACGCAGGAGTGGAAGCTGAAGGAGTCGTCCGGAGCCTCGAGTGAAGAAGGGGGGGCAGGCGACGATCGCT
>JAYVNB010000265.1:0-11266 GCA_043759365.1 Bacteriovoracaceae bacterium
GTTCAGCGCGTCGAGGGCCAGCTCAGAAACGCCCAGGCTCGCTATGACGAGTTTTCTGCCAAGCTCCGGGCGATGGATGCGGAGATCCAAGCAATCCGCACCCAGACCCGGCAAGACGCCGAAGCGATGAAGGTGAGGGTCGTCACCGACGCGAAGCACCTTTCCTCTCAGATCGTGACGGACTCGAAGACCTCCGCTGCAGCTGTTTTCTCGGATTTGAAGGGCCAGCTCTCCAGTCAGCTCGGGAAGGTGGTGTTGGACCGAGTCGAGGCTCTCCTGCGTCAGCGCCTGACGGGAGAGGATCGTGCCCGCATTCGTCGGGAGTTCTCGCGCCAAGTGGAGAGCGTACAATGAGTCTTTCAAAGTCTTATGCTAAGGCCCTTTTCGAGGCCGCTCTAGAAGGAAAAGCAACTTCCGAGGCCCTTGACCTGATGGGGACACACCTCGATGAGCTCAGTCGCATGCTTCAGGGTTCGCCCGACTTGCGCACTGTTCTGACCGGGCCCGCTGCTTCGAACCAGGAAAAGATCAGTATCATGCAAGAGCTGGCACGGCGCATGGGTGTGCAGCCGCTTTTGGCGAACTTCCTGACCTTGATGGCACGTAAAGAGCGTCTCGACATCGTTGCGGCAGTGTCAGAAGCCTATGCCCAGGTTCGGCTCGAGGCCTCCGGGGGAGTGTCGGGGAGGGTCGTTTCTGCAGACCCCGTGGAAGCCGCGGATCTCGCAGCACTCTCCGAAGCCTTTGCCAGCAAGCTTGGCAAAAAGGTCGCTTTCCAGACTTCGACCGACCCCGAGCTATTGGCCGGGATGAAAGTTACCGTGAACGGCGTCACTTATGATGGGACGCTCAGGTCCCAGCTTCAGCGTCTTCGTGATCGCCTTGTCCTCAATATCGGCACCGCTCACTAAATTTTTTTATCAGCTCCGAGGAAGAAATTAATATGGCCCAGATTCGCCCCGAAGAAATCACGCAGATCCTCAAGTCCCAGCTCGTCGATTTTGACAAGAAGCTCGATATTTCGGAGACCGGCACGGTCGTTACAGTGGGGGATGGCGTCGCCAAAGTCCACGGTCTTGAAAAGGCGATGGCAGGCGAGCTCGTCGACTTCGGTGGCGGTGTTACTGGAATGGTTCTCAATCTGGAGACCGAAAGCGTCGGTATCGCGGTTTTGGGTAACGACTCTTTGATCAAAGAGGGCTCGATCGTCAAGCGAACAGGCAAGATCGTGCAGGTTCCCGTGGGCGAAGCGCTTCTCGGTCGCGTCGTAAATGCGCTCGGACAGGCAATCGACGGCAAGGGCGAGCTGAAGACCACGGAGACCCGTCGGGTAGAGGTGAAGGCGCCTGGAATCGTTGAGCGTCAGTCTGTCAAAGAGCCGCTACAAACCGGCCTGAAGGCGATCGACGCCATGATCCCGATCGGCCGCGGACAGCGGGAGCTGATCATTGGCGACCGTCAAACAGGGAAGACCGCGGTTGCGCTCGACACGATCATCAATCAAAAGGGACGCGGCGTTTACTGCATCTATGTTGCGATCGGACAGAAGCAATCCACGGTCGCCCAAGTGGTTGACAAGCTTCGCGCAAACGGCGCCCTCGAGCATACGATCATCGTATCGGCCACTGCCGCCGAATCAGCCCCCCTGCAGTTTCTTGCGGCTTATACCGGCGTCACCATGGGTGAGTGGTTTCGCGACAACGGCAAGCACGCCTTGATCGTTTATGACGATTTGACCAAGCAGGCTCAGGCTTACCGCCAGTTGTCCCTCCTGCTTCGTCGCCCCCCGGGCCGCGAAGCCTATCCCGGCGACGTCTTCTATCTCCATTCGCGTCTGTTGGAGCGGGCCGCAAAGCTCTCCGACAAAATGGGGGGCGGTTCTTTGACCGCGCTTCCGATCATCGAAACTCAAGCGGGTGACGTTTCGGCCTACATTCCCACCAACGTGATCTCCATCACCGATGGACAAATTTTCCTTGAGACTGACTTATTCCACTCGGGCGTCCGTCCGGCGGTCAACGTCGGCCTATCGGTTTCCCGCGTCGGCGGAAGCGCGCAGATCAAAGCGATGCGCCAAGTGGCGGGCACGCTTCGTCTCGAGTTGGCCCAATACCGCGAAAAAGCGGCTTTCGCCCAGTTCGGAAGCGATCTCGATCCCGCCACTCAAAAGCAGTTGGCCCGCGGTCAGCGGCTAGTGGAGGTATTGAAGCAGGGCCAGTATCAACCGATGCCTGTCGAAAAGCAGGTTGTGATTCTGCTCGCGGCCACCCGAGGTTATTTGGACAAGCAGCCTATCAACAAACTACGCGAATACGAAGTCCAGCTCGCCCAACACATTGATCAAAAACATCCTGGCCTTTACAAGAGCCTCTTGACCGCTGGACAGTTCACCGACGAGTTGAGGGCTAAGTTCGAAGCCGTCTTCAAGGAGTTCGAGGGAGTCTTCGCGTAAGCGAGGGTGAATCATGGCGAGTATCAAGGACCTTAAAAAGCGCATCCAAAGTACGAAGACCACCCAGCAAACGACCAAGGCCATGAAAATGGTTTCGGCCGCTTACCTTCGCCGTGCTCAGGATGCGATCAATAGCCAAAGGCCTTACGCCAAGCGCGTCGGAGCCTTGCTCCAGCATTTCGTGGGAATGCCAGACTTGAAGGCGGAGTTTCCATTGCTCCAGCGCGAGAGTGGTGAGGTCTCGAGTGCAAAGAAGCGTCTGCTCCTCCTGGTGGTCACTTCGGACCGCGGGTTAGCCGGCGGATTCAACGCTAACGTCATCAAGGGCGCGCAACGCTGGATGAGGGCCAACGAGACTCAGTACGCTTCCGTGGAAGTGGCGTTCCTGGGGCGCAAGGGCTACGAATTTTTCCGCAGTCGTAAAGTGAATCACGGCCAATATTTCGTCGACCTTTCGGGAAAGGTAACTTTCGCGAAAGCACGCAAGCTTTCGGAGGCATTGGTCGAGGCTTTCACTTCGGGTCGCGTGGATGAAGTGAAGATCGTCTACAATATCTTCCGAAACGCCCTCACGCAGGAAACCACGGTAGAGGACTTTTTGCCGCTTCGCCCGGCGCCTCAAGCGGGGGGACAGTCGACCGACTCGGGGATGACCATTGTCCGTCCCGGCGCCGAGGAAGTCCTGGGACAATTGCTTCAAAAGCATTTTCCCATTCAGGCCTTTCGAATCCTGCTTGAGTCGCAGGCCGGTGAGCATGGGGCACGCATGTCGGCTATGGAAAACGCCACGAAGAACGCGGGTGAGATGATTAGTGCACTCACCCTGGAGTACAATAAGCAGCGGCAGGCCGGGATCACCAAGGAGCTATTGGAAATCATTTCGGGGAGCGAGTCCCAAAAAGCCCACGCCTAAAGTTTTGCGCCAGAATTACGCGCATTGAAATCACGAACAGACACCCCAGTAAGTGTGGGTTAAGGAGAATTTAAATGTCAGCAACCGCAGCATCCTCCAGCCTCGGTCGAATTCAGCAGGTGATCGGCCCCGTGGTCGACGTTGAGTTCGAGTCGGGCCGTTTGCCTGAACTCAAGCACGCGATCCGCGTCTCCAATAAGAGCATTAGCGAGCAGGAGTGGAATCTCACTCTCGAAGTCGCGCTTCATTTGGGAGAAAACACGGTTCGTTGCATCGCCATGGACAGCACTGAGGGCTTGGTTCGGGGTCAGCCTGCGCAGAACACGGGCGCTCAGATCCAGATGCCAGTGGGTCGCGAAACGCTCGGCCGCATCCTGAACGTCATCGGCGAACCCGTGGACGAGGCCGGTCCGGTCAACGCGAAGAAATTCTACTCGATCCATCGTGCGCCTCCCGCGTTCAAGGATCAGTCCACCACGGTTCAGCCGTTCTTCACCGGCATCAAGGTGGTTGACCTGCTCGCGCCTTACGCGCGAGGAGGCAAGATCGGCCTCTTCGGCGGTGCCGGCGTCGGCAAGACGGTTTTAATCATGGAGCTCATCAACAACATCGCTACTCAGCACGGGGGCTTTTCCGTGTTCGCAGGCGTGGGTGAGCGGACCCGCGAAGGAAACGATCTCTGGATGGAAATGAAGGAGTCCGGGGTTCTCGCGAAGACAACCCTGGTCTACGGACAAATGAGTGAGCCGCCCGGTGCTCGTGCCCGCGTAGCGCTTTCGGCGCTTTCGGTCGCTGAATACTTCCGTGACGAAGAGAACCAGGACGTCCTTTTGTTTATCGACAACATCTTCCGCTTCACCCAGGCGGGATCCGAAGTTTCGGCACTTCTCGGCCGCATCCCTTCGGCTGTGGGTTATCAGCCGACCCTTTCGACCGAGATGGGCGAGCTCCAGGAACGGATTACTTCGACCAATAAAGGCTCGATCACTTCTATTCAGGCGATTTACGTTCCGGCTGACGATTACACCGATCCAGCACCGGCAACGACCTTCGCGCACTTGGATGCAACGACCAACTTGAGTCGCGCCATCTCCGAGCTCGGGATCTATCCCGCAGTGGATCCCTTAGCCTCGACTTCGCGCGTGCTTGATCCGCAGATCGTGGGCGAGGAGCACTACCGGACCGCCCGTCGGGTGCAGCAGCTTCTCCAGCGTTACAAGGATCTCCAGGACATCATCGCGATTTTGGGGATGGACGAGTTGTCGGAGGACGACAAAATTACCGTTTCCCGCGCTCGTAAAATCCAGCGTTTCTTGTCCCAGCCGTTCTTTGTCGCCGAACAGTTCACTGGCTTAAAGGGTAAGTTCGTGAAGATCGAAGACACGATTCGCGCCTTCAACGAGATTGCCGACGGCAAGCACGACGAACTTCCGGAACAGGCGTTCTACCTGGTCGGGACGATTGAAGACGCGATCGATAAAGCCAAGAGCCTCGCAGCCCAATCCTGAACATCTAGAACCTTCATCTGAAAAGGATCGAGCCCTCCCTGGGGCTCGATCCCGGCTCGGGAGCAAACCAAGTGATTAATACACTGAAATTGAATATTCTTTCACCCGAGCGGCGCCTTCTCGAAAGCGCTGTGGTGGAATTCGTCACGCTGCCGGGCAGCGAAGGCCAGATCCAGGTCCTCCCCGGGCACGCAGCCATGATCGGCTCCTTGAACACCGGCGCACTCACTTATCAGATCCACGGCCAGAGCCCTGTTTCGGCGGCGGTTTCAACGGGGTTTTTTGAAGTGAAGGGCGAAGAGATCACTCTGATGGCAGAGACTATCGAGTTGAAAAAAGAGATCAATCTTCCAAGAGCAAAAACTGCCCAGCAGAAGGCAGAAGTTGCCCTGTTGGACGCGGGTCTTGACGAGGCCAGGTTCCGGAAATATCAGCTTAAATTGCAGCGCGCGTTGATTCGGCAGCAGGTCGCATCTCAGTAAGTTTTTGATCGTTTCGTTGCTTTGGTTTTCTTGACCAGAAACCGAAACGAAGTCTATCCTGGAATGACACCAGGGAAGGTGACGTGAGCTCTCAAGAACGAGGCATTTCAAATTTTCGCGGATCTCTGCTGAACTCTGCATCCTTTGCGTTGCTGACGGCCGGGATTCTCTCGTTCTCGGCGGCGCAGGTCCTCAAGACCGCGCAGACGACGAATGACCTTCGCTTCAATTTGAGTGCAGTGTCCTGGTGGTCGAGTTTAAATCTCCACGTCGAGAAAAAAGAAATCCCTCCACTTCTGCCTGCTCCCGAACTTCGGATCGCTTCGGTGAGAAGTTTGGCGCATCCGAATCATCGGGTTAAAGTCCGCCGACCGGAAGCGCGCTCACAGTTGACCCGCCAGTTGCAGGGAGGAGGTCGACGGGAACGACTCCAGTCTATTTTGAGCCAGTTCGTGGAGACCGAAAGAGCGATTGAAGTCGCATCTGCCGCTGCGATCCCGGCGCCGCTCGAAGTGATGGTTCCGGTTCAAGACGAGGCCACGCGCCTCCGTCTCATTCATCAATCGATGGCTATCCAATTTCGCCTGGCGATGTCGGGGCAAGCATTGGGTTCGTCCAGGTCCGCCCTTGTTTTGAATACTCAAGGTGCACCGAATGGGTCTTCGGGTCCGGAACTTTCCTCAGCCGTCCAGGCTCTCGCCATCTCACCTCGGCGGGATAGGACTCCAGTGGCCCAGACAAAAGCGGCCACTTCAGATCACGTGGAGCCGCTTCTTTTATCTGGGGTTCGCGTGGTCCCCTCGTCAAGCGTGTTGAATCCTGGACTTCCGAGCGACGTCGTTGACTCCCGAGTCGGAGTCGCAATTCCTCCCTTCGTGACCTTACCGGTCCTCGCTCCGGTGAGTATCCAGCCTCGGGTGTCCACCGAGGCATTGAGTATTCAACTTCAAGAGCCTCAGGAAACCGTGTTTGCCCCGAAGACGGCTTCAAAGGCAGCTGAGATTCCTGCTCCTTCTGTCCCCAGCTCCCCAGCTTTGACCGACCATGAACCAACCGTCACGCCTGCCGAGCGGTATTCCATCGCTTTGTCGTCGGCTGAGTCTCGTTCTCGCACAGCAGTTCCTGTCAGCCCCTTGCTCGCGCTGGGAAAGCTGAGTACTCCTCCGACGGTGGTGAGTACTCAGAGCGACCTATTGGCTAATCAAGTAGGTACCTCTCAAGTTGGCCGCCGGTCGGCTGTCAAGCGACTAGTCGCTCCTGTGACTGAGCAGGCCGCCCATCGAGTGGAGACTCATCCCACTTCATCCCATCTGGACTCTGAACTGACTCCCGAAAAAGGGATAACCACGGCACCCGTCCGCCCTTCGCTTGAAGTCGTTCAAAAAAGTATGGCTGGACCCGTGCGCGAGCCGGTCGCAGCTGTCGAAGCTTTCAACTGGAAACTTCCGGTCGATGCCAAAGCCGAAGTTTTTTCGTGGGAAGGGTCGGCTCGGGAATCGACTCACCAATGGAATGTCACTCGAGCCACCGGGTATTGGCCGACGCTCTCTTACCAAGCGCGCGGGCCGGGCCAGGTCCCAGCGGCGCTGCTTTCTGCCAACTCCGCCTTGCTGCTGGCCGCGTCCAGTGGAGCGCGGCTTCAAAGCGAGGCCGGGATCGTCTTCGGATTCATTCCCGCTCAGCAGACCGTCCAATTTTCGGGACGCTCCGAAAAAGCCCTCTACTTAGACGGCCCCCAAGGATATCGAGCTTTCGCTTTCGTCAATGCAGCGCCCGGGGCACATATCCTCTACACGAACGAAGGGGCCGCACTCGCGATTCCCGTTTTGGATGGCAAAGCGACTTTTCTCGACCTCACCCAACTTCGTCGCCACTCCTTCAGTGGGCGAGTCTTCGACGCCGGTTCTCGTTCGGCCAAGCCCCAGAAATCCGTGACCGTCAAAGTTGTCGGCTATCCCGGAGCATCTGCCCTCACGGACGGACAGGGCTACTTCTCACTCGAGAACGTTCCAACTTTCGGCGACTACCCGATCTATCTGGAAACGACCCTGGGAAGCGAGTTCAAGCATCGTTACCGCGTGAGTACGAATCGCCGCGGCCTTCTCGGTCTTTTCCGTTTTTCCGCAGAAAAAATCGACTCGTGGCTCCGTCAGCTTGAAGGCGGAGTCAGTCCGGACAGTGGCATCGTCATCGCCGCTTTTCCGCAGTTGGCGGCTTCACAAGATCGTGGGTCCCTGATCGCCAAGGTGCGCCCCGCCCTCAAAGGCTCATCACTTCCTCCTGAGACCTATACTCTCAGTCCGACCGAGCATTTAAGCGAAATCAGCCCTCTGGATGCCCAATCCGCGCGATCGATTTCAGTGCAGGTACCCGAAGGCCTGAACATGGCCCAGGTTCTTCACCGGACCAGTGGAAAAGTTCTTTGGTCCGAGTTGGTGATCGCTTCACCGGGTGTCGTGAACGTCCTGGGACCCTACTAACCAAAACGGAGAATCGGGCCTAGTTTCGGGACCCGTAGATTTCGGCCTGCAAGTGATCCAGCCGCTGTCCGAGCTCCGACTCGAGAATCTTCTCCGACACGCTCCATGCCTGCCCGGGATAAAGCGAGTGACCCACGGCGGAACAAGACTGAGACCAGTCCACCCAAAGGCTTCTAGGTTGGCCTAATGACTCCCAGGTGAGTCGAATCTTCTGAAAACTGTAAGGAATCCCCCAGGGGCTGGTAGGGTCGATGAAGGAGAAGTAGAACTGGAATCGCCAAACGCCGGGCTCTTCTTCAACTAGATCCATTCTCACTTCTGCGGCCGACGTCTTGGGAGCCTGCGACGCAGAAACAGGAAGGTGCCAAGAACCGAGAGGGACCGGAGAGTTCGCCACGGCAACTGTGCCGAGATCCCGGGAAGAAAGCGCACCTTCTCCGAGACAGCCGTCGCCGGCTCCTGCAACCCGTTCAGCCCAAAGTCCTGACAGTCCCGTCAAAATCACCACCCAAGCGGTCGACATACCCCCGCATCGGCTTTCCGAAGGGTTGGCCTTAATTGCTATTTATGCGAGAAGTAACAAATGGACACTTCCCCGGCTGCAGAAAAACCCAGTTTTGAGGCATCCTTGGACCAGTTGCAGGCTCTGGTCAAAAAACTCGAAAGCGGTGAACTCAGTCTTGAACAGTCCTTGAAAAGCTTCGAAGAGGGGGTTCGGCTCACCCGTACCTGTCAGGAATACCTTTCGGCGGCGGATCAGCGAATCCAGATTCTCACTCAAGCCACGACGGACCAAAAGGCGGATCTCCAGCCCTTCAATCCAACTCGGGGCTGAAGAGTCAGGGCCGATGAATTCCTCCCCCCTTCTTCAACTCAGTTTGGACGACCTCCGCGAGGTGGCTGAAGAGATGCGCCAAACGATCCTCGCCACCTGTCTAAAAAACGGCGGACACCTTGGCGCAAGTTTAGGAACGGTCGAAATAGCGTTGGCTCTGCATCGTTGCTTTCGTTCCCCCGATGAACCGATCATCTGGGATGTCGGTCACCAGGCTTATGCGCACAAGTTGCTGACAGGGAGAGCGGGTCGATTTGAGACTTTGCGCACCACGGGCGGCATCTCGGGCTTTTTGAGTCGGGAAGAGAGTCCCCATGACGTTTACGGGGCCGGACACAGCAGTACCTCGATCTCGGCTGCCATGGCGATGGCCTGGGTCAGGGTATCGGATCCCGAAGAGGCCCGTCGTTGGACCATCGCTGTCATCGGTGACGGGGGACTCACCGCCGGATTAGCTCTTGAGGCGTTGAATAACCTCAGGGCGCAGCCACTGGGCCCCTTACTCATCCTTTTGAACGACAACCAGATGTCGATCTCGCCCAATGTAGGCGCCATCCCCGCGATCCTTTCGGGAGGACGGGCTAAGGAGTTCTTCAATGCCTTCGAAGTGGATTACATCGGGCCCGTGGACGGACACGATCTCGCCACCTTGATTGGCACGTTGGAGCATCTCAAGGCACAACCGCCCGGACGCCCAGTCGTAGTTCATGTCCTCACCCAAAAGGGGAAGGGCTATCTTCCCGCCGAAGAGAGACCCGCCTTTTACCACGGGATCAGTCCGATTTCCGTCAAAGTGCCAGAAAAGTCGGGCCTTCAACCGAGCCCGAGTTATAGCCACATTTTTGGTGAATCGCTTTGCGAGCTAGCCCAGCGGAGATCCGACATCGTCGCAATCACCGCTGCCATGCCTGAAGGCACCGGTCTGACCCGTTTCTCCCACGATTTCGCTTCTCGATTCTTCGACGTCGGTATTGCCGAGCCCCATGCTGTGGTTTTTGCGGCCGGACTTGCCACGCAGGGAGTTCGACCCGTGGTCGCGATCTACAGCACGTTTCTCCAGCGCGGACTGGACGGTATCATCCATGACGTCGCTTTGCAGAATCTTCCGGTCGTTTTTGCGATCGATCGTGCCGGTTTGGTGGGTGCGGACGGCCCTACTCATCATGGAGCGTTTGATCTTGCCTACCTCGGCCTGATCCCTAATCTCACGATCTATTGCCCTTCGTCTTTGAAGGACGTCTCCACCCTGCTCGAAGCAGCGCTGTCTTTGGCGGGACCCAGTGCCATTCGATATCCGAGAGGCTCTGGACCCGAGGATTGCGAGGAACCCCTTATCGACGGCGTGCGCTGGCACAGGCTTGCCGAAGAGCCTGAAACAGAAGTCATCGCGGTCGCGCTCGGCTCTAGCCTCTCCAAAGCACAGCAAATACTTCAGGAGCTTGAGCCGCACGAACTCGCTCGTTGCACCCTGATCTCCTGCGTCCAGGCAAAACCGATTCCTGCCTCATTGATCGAGAAACTGCGAAGTCGCCCGAAATCTAAGGTCATTGTTCTCGAAGAAGGAGTGACGAGGGGAGGGTTCGGTCAAGCCTTGATCGCAGAGGCCGGTCCGCGCACAGGAGCCTGGCAGTTGGCCGGTTACCCCGACGCCTTTGTCACGCATGGCTCGGTTTCGGCGCTTGAAGATCAGATCCACTTATCCGTCCAAGCATTGAGCGCGAGACTTCGGGAGTTGCTCGCTTGAGCCCAAAAAAAAAGCGCCTCGACATACTCCTGGTGGATCGGGGTCTAGCCACGAGTCGAGAGAGAGCTCAGCGGATGGTTCTCGCTGGACTCGTCCTGGTCGATGACACTCCCGCCGATAAACCCGGCCACTCCTACTCGCAGGAGGCGGTCATCCGTTTACGTGGCGAGGATCATCCCTACGTTTCCCGGGGCGGCATCAAGTTGGCGGCAGCGCTTGACTCGTTTCCCGTGTCAGTCCAAGGCCGAGTGGCAATGGATATCGGCGCATCCACGGGCGGTTTCACCCAGGTGCTCTTGCTGCGCGGGATCGAGAGGGTCCACGCCATCGATGTCGGGCACAACCAGATGGACTGGAAAATCCGGACCGACTCTCGCGTTAAGGTTATTGAAAAAGTGAATGCTCGCAATCTCAATTACGAATTGATTGGCGAAAACGTGGGAGTCATTGTGATCGATGTCTCCTTCATTTCGCTTGAGAAAATTCTACCCGCGACCCTTCCTTTTTCCACCCCAGAAACCGACTGGATCACTTTGATAAAGCCGCAGTTCGAAGTGGGGCGTGAAAAAGTTGGAAAAGGGGGAATCGTGCAGTCCGAAGTCGACCGGCAAGAGGCGATCGAGCGAGTGACTCGCACCGCTGAAACCCTGGGCCTCCATCGGATAGGCTTGATAGACTCTCCCATCACGGGCACCGATGGAAACAAGGAATTCCTCGCGCATTGGAAGCGCAGGGAGAGGGCTTCATCGAATGAAATTCCGGAATCACAATCGATCTGAACTCGGCGGAATACCATCTGCAGCACGATTGCGTGCAGTGGGGACCGCGTTCTCCTGCGCACTGCTGATGATT
>JAYVNB010000266.1:0-11256 GCA_043759365.1 Bacteriovoracaceae bacterium
CCAGGAACCGTGAGCGGCTGCTTGAGTATGAAGTGGCCCGGAAGTTCTTTGAGAAAGTCGTGGAGTTCGCGCGCTTTGAGAAGTTATTATCGCACGTGCACTTCACGGTGGAAGGCCCCTTGATCGAGAATCTGGCTTCAATGAAAAGTTTTCGCCCGAAACGCGAGGAGGAAAAACCTCCGGGCTTTGATGACTATGATCAGGATCCCGGCAATCCGAGCGTCAGCATTCAGGGAGAAAAATGCTCGAACCAGACGCACCGCTCGAAAGCGGATCCCGAAGCCAGGCTTTACAAGAAGAGTACGGGTGCGGCATCCTGGCTTGGATACATCGGATACGCCGCCATGGAGAATCGCCACGGATTTTGCGTGGGTTATCGACTTGACCAAGTGAACGGATAGTCCGAGAGGCAGGGTGCGATGAAGCTCGCTCAAAGGCACTGGGCGCAGACAAGGCGCACCACACGAAAGATTTCGTAGGCTTCTACCGGGTAAACGAGATCGCTCCTCACCTGGCGATCACACTAGGCGGAACCCACCGGGACTCGATGGGCGCACCACGCGGCATGCGTCGTATGAAGGCAGTCAAAGAAAGCGAAAGCTGATCGAGCAGAAGTTCGGCTGGGGCAAGCAGGTCGGCGGGATGAGGAAATCGCGGTTTTTCGAACGAAAGAGAACCGAGGCGCATGGTTTGATCGAAATGGCGGCATACAATCTTATCCGCATCGTGAAACTTACCCAGCCCCTTCCAGCAACACCGTGAGCGGCGGTGGCTTGAGGACGGGCCTCGCGCCCGTCGCCAGGGCCTGAAACCCGTCACAATAACTCTAACTTTCGTGCACTTGGGAGCTCGGAGCTGAAAGATTCGTAGTCAGTTGGTTTTTATCAACAGCCTGTTAGATAGGATTTGTTTCGGACTCGGGCCCGTTGCGCCAGAAACTCGAGCCGTCGGGCAACGGTCTTCGGGTTGACTTGAAGAAGGCGAGCAGCCGGACTCCGGGAAACGCCTGTGCAGAGCAGCCGCCTCAGAGGCTCATTGATCCTTCGTTTCTTTTGGTAACAGGCGGGGCTAAAAGTGGCGGAGGAAATGGTCCTCCCGCACTTCCTGCATCGGAACCGGGGAGTCTTCCGGCTATCGGAGTGGCGAAATGAGAAGCCATGTCGGACGATGCGACTGGTTGTGGGACTAGGAGAGTCGAGAGTCCCTGAAAATGAGCCGATGGAATGAGGGCAGACGCGTTTCATAGCTGCCCACTGTTCAAGTTCTTGCCTAGTTTTGACTTCAGATCAGCTGAATTTGAGAGCGGCGACTCCAGGCTCGAGCCTGGAGAGTCCACGGAGTTCGGGGGCAGTTTTAGCGAAGTTCGCTTTTGTCCATATGTGTCTGAGCGCAATTTGGACCATCGAGGACGGAGACTCCTTTTCACATCAGACGAAGATCGCGAAATTTCTTCGCTGTCACCTTAGGTTGGCTTGATCGACCACCTCTGGTTTCCCTCAGTGCGCCTACCCAGTCATCCCGCATAGGACTCGTCCTGCTCGATTCGACTCAGAACCCAGTCGAAGTGACCGCTGACAATCTTGGCGCGACAGTATTCGCAGTGTCCCGACATTTCAATCTTGAGCGGTGCCGCGCAAGCCGGGCAATGGTCATCATCCGACTGGAGAGGCGTCGGCTTGCGACTCTGGATGAAGGTCCAATACTCCGAGAATCGCCGAGGTCGTCGAGGGTTCCCGGCGACGACTTTGAGTTCGGGAGACATGAGGGTGACATCGATCATCGAAGCATAGATCCGCAGGGTCATGCTCGAGTAATAGAGGTCGTGCGTGAGCTTAACGGGAACTAACTTTTCGATCGTCACGTCTTTGAGAACGTTGATCAGGTTTTGGCGCTGGTACTCGCGGATCCAATAAGAATGGCTTTGAAACATCGAGTCGGTTTCAAAGGGTCGAGCTCTCTCCCACTTTCGTTCGGACCAGGCGGCCTGGAGTTCGAGAAACACCCGTTTGACCCGTTCAGTGAACTTTTCGGTCGTGAAGTCAGGATGCTCTCGGTGATGGAGCTCCATCGCAGGCGCCAAGTCGGGATCGAAGAGCGTGGGCAGATCCGTGCCTTCTTCGGGCACGGTGCCCGTGAGTAGGGGGGAGCGGTGTTCGCGTGAAATCACGATGCGATCCACGAACCAATCGAACTCTCCCGAGTGGATCCGATTGCCGCAGGCGGGACAGCGGCCGTCATCTGCCAATTCAGGTGAGGCGCCGCATGCCGGGCAAGTAATCTGCAAGGAGTCCTGCGGAGGTTTGGAGTGAACGGTGGCTTTACGGGAGAGCGTCCAGAGCTCGTTCGAATACCAGCTTTGCTGCGGGCCACCCGCTAATGTTTCGGTGTAGTTCGCTTCGTAACGAACTCCAATTCGGATCGAGTCTTCGGGGGGAGTGGGGTGCGGATCCGAGACGGAAACGACTTGGCAGGATCCCACCACCACGCCTTGGAGTCCCTGGATGTCTCGACTTAAGCTCTTCAGTTCGGATTGAGCTGAATCAGAGAGGTAGGACGAGAAAGCGGCGGTTTTGCCCTTTCCTCTCGCTTCATGAATGTTGAAATAAAGAGCATTGGCGAAGTCTTGAAATACGGGGAGCGAAAACCCAGGATCAGCATCGAGTCTGAGGCTTTCAAGTCGGCTTGCGACGAGCGACGCATTCCTCAGCTCGGGGAGATGGGGAGTCTTTTCCGAACTCAACTCTTCGTGTGAGTCCCCGACTCGCCGAGCGGCGAGGACAAGCATGATGACGTAGAGGATCAGGAGGTCCAGGGGAATTCCGATCCAAGGATGCGTGAAGGTCAGCTGAAGCAGTGAGCCGATCAAGCGAAAGACCGCTTCGATGAAAAAGAAGTCGGCCCCACTGCTCCCGCCGGAGCTTGACCCTGAGTAGGAGTGCCCTCCAGAATAGGAATGGCCTCCTGAAAAGCTGTGTCCCCCTCCGACTCGGGCCCAAGCCGAATGGACCGTGAATACTGCGATAACAATGCCGAGAGTCCGAAGGAGGCAAGGTTGAGTAGATCGGAAAAAGGTGATTTTTCTCATTTTGACGAGTCCTCGAAATCGATCTCGTCGGCGAGTTCCTGCGCTCGAGTTTCCTCTCGCGCGGGCATTTTTCGGCCCAAGTGGACCCCGAAGCTGCGAAGGGTGGAGGCGAAGTGACGCGCCGGCTGAGTGCTCGAGGCCGCTTGGGCAAATGCGTTTTGGAACCGAAGCAGCTCCGGATCACCGAGGGCGGTCTTAGCATTTTCGTCGGGTAAGATCACCGCATCGCGCTCGAACAGTGAGCAGTAAACCAGAATGCCTTGGCGATGGGAGGTCTTTCGGATGCCGCGAGACTCGAAAACGGCGGACGCGGATTCGAGGACCCGGCGGTGCCTCTGGTCCCGAGTGGTGAGGAGGTTGCGGAGGCGTCCCCGAGGCATGATCCGCCATCCGAGCAGAAAAACCAAAGCGATCGGCAGGGGAACCGAAACGTAATGAAACGCTTGGGGCGAGAGAAGCATCCAGGCCAAGGGAAGGAGTGCTGCGAGCGAGCCGCCGAGGAGGTCGACTCGTCGGTAGTTTCCTGATGCGCCGCGAATCACCAGGACCAATTCCGCGGAAGTGCGGGCCTCGAGTTCGGCGATGCCACGAGCCAGTATTTTCGCTTCTTCATTCGAAAAGCGCGGTTTCATTGGAGGGAGTTTGGCATATTATCGAAGGATGGGAATCATGAACTTTTTGAAGAAGCAGTTGATCGACGTCCTCGAGTGGACGGAGCCGGCCGACGGCGTCCTCGCGTTCAAGTATCCGATGCAGGACGACGAGATCCAAACCGGAGGCAAGCTGACCGTCCGTGATTCGCAGCTGGCGCTGTTCGTGAACGAAGGACAGATCGCCGACGTGTTCAAGCCTGGACTTCATACCCTGAACACCCAGAATCTCCCGATCCTGACGAACCTCCGCAACTGGGACAAGGGATTCAATTCGCCATTCAAGTCCGACATCTACTTTTACAGTACGAGGGAGCAACTCGGCCTGAAGTGGGGAACGCCGACGGCGATCACGATCCGCGACAAGGAGTTCGGAGCCATCCGTTTGCGTGCTTACGGGAGCTACTCTTTCAGTGTCGTCGATCCGAAGATTTTCTATCAGAAGGCAAGTGGGACTCGGGACCTCTACAGGGTCGAAGATTTGGAAGTGCAGCTTCGGGCCATGGTGGCCACCGAGATCGGGACCTTCCTGGGCTCAGGCGAGATCGCTTTCCTGGACATGGCTGCCAATCAGGTGAAGTTCTCGCAGGCGCTGCAGGTCGAGTTGAAGCCCGCGTTCGCGCAGTATGGCCTCGAACTGCGGACCTTCACGGTCCAGAGTGTATCGCTGCCCGATGAAGTCCAGGCTTATCTGGACAAGGGGAGCCAAATGCGGATCCTGGGCGACCTTCAGAAATACGCTCAGTTTCAAGCTGCCGATAGTATCTCCATCGCTGCAAAGAACGAGGGCGGATTGGCGGGTGTTGGCGTGGGTCTGGGCGCGGGTGCGGCCATTGGCCAGGCCATGTCCCAAGCACTGGGGCAGCAGCAGCCTTCAACTGCAGCGGCGGGAAGCGATCCTGTCGCCACTTTGAACCAGCTCCACGAACTGATGAAGGCCGGGATCCTTACCCAAGCCGAGTTTGATGCAAAAAAGGCCGAAATCTTGAAGAAGATCTAATTCCGGGCAGGAAGGGTGGAACGCTTATTGGGTGAACCGGACTGTGACGGCACCCGATTGGACGTAGCCTCCGCCGGGCAGTGCATGCAGGAACACGTCGAGCGTCAGAGTGGTCTGGGTGTTGCCCGAAGAGGAGACACCGTGAAGAACCGGGTCAAAACTCCTGAGATCCAGCAAGTACACGAAGTTGCTTCCGTTCTTTCGCACGAAGCGCGCCGGAAACTCGTTGGGAGCGTTCACGAATACATTCAGCGAAGCAGGATTCGAGTCGGTTTGATCAGTGATTCCGGGAGAGTAGACTTCGAAACAAAGATTGGTCAAAGCGGCGCGCGTCCGGCTCCAGCTGTCATAGGTGATCGTGCCAGCTTGAACTCCTTGACCTGCGGGGGCACAAACCGAGACGGAAGTGTCTCGGCTAGACTGGAAGCTGAAACTCCCGACCCAAGGGTCGCTGGCTTGGACGGGGCTGCTGGTTCCCAGAGCGATGAAGAGTCCCAGCGACAGGAATGGCAACAAAGAGGTTCGCGACATGGGTGGAGGGTCTACCACAGTTTTTGCGAGTTGGCTCGGCCTCAACTTCTCAATCCGACTTGACCCGGCCTCGGCCCTGCTTGGTCTCGGAATCCTTGCGCTTTCCCTCCACTCGCCGACGGCCTGAGGAGCGGGTCGGCTTCGTGGCCTTGCGCTTCTTCGGGGGGACGCGGGCTTCCCGGATCATGTCGCGCAATTTATCGAGGCAGTCCTCGATATTGCGCTTCTGGTCGCGGAGTCGATCGGACGAAAGAACCAACTCGCCTTGTTCTGTCAATCGTGAGGCGAATCGCTCGATGAACCGCTCCCGAGAGTTTCCCGGAAGCAAAGAGCTTCGGCTTGGGTTCCATCGGAGGGTCGCCTTGCTGTTCACTTTGTTCACGTTTTGACCGCCGGGTCCCGAGCTTCTCGAGAAACTTAATTCGTACTCCCAAGTCGGGATCTCGAATTGGGAGGGCAGGAGTGCGAGCGGCCTTTCGACCGGGATGGGTTTGTCCATGCTAGGCGGCTCCGGCTTTCGCCAGGATTCGGAACTCGGCCATGGCGGCCTGTACCGAAGGGGAACGCGTTTTCCCTTCGAGGTAGGCGAGACTGATGGCGTTCTTCAGGGGAGTGCCGGACCCCTTGAACCGGTGGAGTTTCACGCCTTCGCGCTCGATCTTGGAGGCAAGATGACCTGGAAGGACGCCCACTCCCACATCGGCTGCGATCAGTTTTCCAACACCTTTGGTGTCCGTGACAAGTGCCCTGACTTTGAGGTCGAGATTGCGACTCTCGAGGTGATGGGCAAACCACATGCGCAGGATCGGTTCGCCTTCTTGGTATTCGATGTAGTCCAGTGATTCGAAGTACTGGCGTGTGTTCTTGGGTGGACCGGATCGCTTCAGGCATTCAATTCCCGCGCAAAGCTCGAGGATTTCGTCGAACACCTTCTCCGTCTTGATCCGCGTATCCATCTTGATGTCATCCACGAACGCAAAATCGAATTCGCCATCGAGCAGCATTTCGCTCACGGAGCCGACCAAGCCGAGGACAAATTTGAACTTCACTCCCGGGTGCTTCGCTGAGAACGCGGCCACTCGCGGAAGAATGACGTTGTGCCCGAACTCGACGGGCATCCCGATGGATACGGTTCCTGTGAGTTCTTGGGTCCCTCCCTTGATCTCGAGCAATGCCCGTTCGATGTCCTGAAGGCTCTTCGAACATTGTTTGTAGAGTACCGCGGCTTCAGCGGTGGGAATCAGTCGTTGCTTGATTCGATCGAAGAGCCGGACGTCCAGCATGTCTTCGAGAGCCTTGATGTGCTGACTTACCCCCGACTGGGTCATGTGCAGCTCCTTGGCGGCGGAGGTCATGCTCCGAGTCCTATGGACGCACTCGAAGATCCGGAAGTGGTTGAGGTTCAAGTGATCGATGAGCATAAGTTGAGGTTGACGCTAAGTCGGACGCCCGGCCCTGTCAAACGGCGGCTTTGTCCAAAGGGCCCGGAGCAGTCACCGTGGTCTCCTGCTGGGGAAGGGGTCGAGTGATGAGCCGGGCCCCCCGTTGAAACGTGAAATACGCCCAAGCCCATTGCATCATCACGAGGAGGCGATTTCGAAAACCGACGAGGTAAGCGATGTGGACCCCGAGCCATGCCATCCAAGCCACGAACCCCGAAAGGTGGAGTCTGCCGGCTTCGGCGACGGCAGAGGATTTTCCGATGGTCGCCATATTGCCTTTGTCCCAATACTCGAAGGCTCCGGGTGAAGGGCGATGAAGGATTCTGGCTTGCAAGTGTTTGGCGACGTAGGCACCTTGCTGCATGGCGACCGATGCCACTCCGGGGAGCGTTTTCCCTTCCTTCCAGGCGACAGCAGCGGTGTCCCCGATCACATAGATTTCCGGATGGCCCGGGACCGTCAATTCGGGAGTGACTTTGACCCTGCCCACTCGATCGGTTTCGGCACCGATCCATTGGCCAGCGGGGGATGCGACCACGCCAGCGGTCCAGATGAGGTTCCGGGATTCGATCCGTTGCCCGGCGACCCATACTCCGAGGGCATCGACGTGTTCCACTCTTTGGCCGGTCCGGACTTCCACTCCGAGCTTTTGTAAGGAGCATCGGGCTTTTTCCGATAGATCCTGTGGAAATGCGGCTAGGACGCGGGGGCCTGCTTCGATCAACATCACCCGAGCTTGGGCCGGATTAATGTGGCGAAAGTCTTTGGCGAGATAGACATGCGCCAATTCGGCGATCGAACCCGCCATCTCCACTCCGGTGGGCCCACCCCCGATCAGGACGAAGGTCAGAAGTCGGTCACGCTCGGAGGGGTCTTCCTCGATCTCCGCTTTTTCAAAGGCCGTGAGGATCTTTTCGCGGATCAAAGTTGCATCGAGAATGGTTTTTAGACCGGGGGCATGGCGAGCCCATTCATCCTTGCCGAAATAACTGTGTCGCGCGCCCGTGGCCAGGATCAAATAGTCGTAGGGGATCCGGCGACCCTCGACCAGAACCTCACGGGTGTCTGGATCGACGCCCCGGACTTCTCCTAGGACCACTTCAGCATCCGGATCATTGCGAAGCACGCTTCGGATCGGCACTGCAATATCAGCGGGCGAGAGCGCGGCGGTAGCCACCTGATAAAGGAGGGGTTGAAACAGATGATGGTTGCTTCGATCGATCACTAGAGTGCGTACGGGAACGTTTTTAAGCTCCTTCGCTGCGCGCAACCCGCCGAACCCTCCCCCGACGATGACCACTCGGGGTAGATTAAGCCGTGTTTTTTCCGTTGGGGCCATGAGGGGCCTGATAGCATAACGGGTACCAACTTGTTGGAGAACCATGGATTCCAAGCGCGGCCGTTTCAAATCCGTCCTTTCATTGCTCTTCATGGAAGCGGCCTTCGCTATGGCCTACGAGACCTGGGTAGGCGCGACTTACTTGAGCGGCCTTGCCGGCAGTGTCGGGGTGGGAGTGGGCTGGGTATCCCTCATGACCTCGGCCGCCTGGATCGGGCAAGTGGGACAGATCCTGGGGAGCTGGTTTGCCGAAAGTACTCCATCGATCAAGCGCACGACTTTGAGGCTGGCTTGGATAGCCCGGCTTCTTTGGGTCATCCCGTTAGCGACTGCTGGCGTTTGGGGTTGGCAACAGGCGCACGGAATCCGCGTGTTCCCTCGCGATACCTGGTTCCTGATCCTCGTGCTGACTGCTTGCATCTCTTCGTGGATCGCCTGTTCCAGCGCGAACGCGTGGAATTCGTGGATGAAGGAACTGATTCCACTTTCGATTCAAGGGCGATTTTTCGGGTTTCGGCAGCGCGCGACGATGGCCGCTTTGGTCCTGGCCAACGCGGGCGCCGCTGCTTGGATCAGCTATGCCCCCGGGGGTTATCCCATTGGTTATGGGATCATCGGAACGCTTGCCGTCGGTTCCGGTATCGTCTCGACCTGGCTCCTGAGTGGCGTCCCGGAATCTCATCATCGACGGCTCAAGGCGGTGACGACGAGTCCAGGCTTGCGGCGGCCCATGAACTGGGCCTTACTTAAAAAAACCTATTCGGGACCGCTGCGGGATTCGCGTTTCACGCGTTTTCTCGTTTGTGCCGCGGCGATGAACGGTGCGATCGCCATCGCAGGCCCCTACTTTCCTTATTACTTCACTAAGGAGCTTGGGATCCCCATGGAGCGCGTGTCGGTGTGGATCATCCTCAATTGCACGGGCAATTTCCTGGCCTCCTCGTTCTGGGGCCGAAAGCTGGATCGGCTCGGGGATCCCCGACAAATCCTCGCGATTTCAGGGGCGATGATGGCTTTTTCTCCATTGCCCTACCTGTTTCCCTCGGCTGAAGTGATCCGGGCGATCGCACCGCTGGAGTACTTCATCAATGGCATCGCGTGGTCAGGTTTCACTCTCGGGATGACCGCCATCCTTTATCGGGTTTCTCCTCGAGGACAGAACCGGCTCTATTTTTCGCTCTACAGCGCAGCCGTGGGAATTTCAGGAGCCAGCTGTGCCTTGTTAGGCGGTGGGTTGGCGCAACTCCTAGTGCCCTGGGGCGGCTTTCGAGCGCTTTGGGGGCTCGCTTCGGTGCTCCGTTTCGTCGTGGTGATCTTCATTTTCAAAAGCTTCCTTCCCGCAGGCGCCGTGCTGGGTCGAGCGCGGGCGAATTCCGTGAAGACGGCGGGCTGAAAAAAACGCCCTGAGGAAAGCCTCAGGGCGTTGCGGGGACGCTGGGCTGGAGGCCTAGGTCAATCGTTCAAGATCCTTTTTTGAGGCTTTTATCGATCACTTCCTTGAAAGTTTCAAATGGGTAGGCACCCCGGATCGAAACACCGTTGACCACAAAACCTGGAGTTCCGCTGATTCCGAATTTCTGGGCTTCGTCCTGGTCAGACTTGATCCGCTCGGCGACCTTGGGAGAGTCCATATCTTTTTTCATTTTGGTCACGTCTGCTCCGGCCTTTTTGGCCATAGCATCCAGGAACTTCTCGCCTTCGCCGCCAAGCTTGTCCTGGCTCGAAAACACCAAGTCGTGGAAGCGGTAGGCCTTGTCGGCACCTTGGAGCGCGATGGCTTCGAAGCGCTTGGCTGCGGGCATCGCCATGGGATGGAAGGGGAGTGGAAGGCTCTTGAAAATGAAACGGACTTTGTCGCCATACTCCTTACGGACCTGTTCGACCGTATCGAAACCCCGTTTGCAGAAAGGGCATTGGAAGTCCGAGTATTCGACGATCAAGATCGGAGCGTTTTCGGCTCCGCGATAGGCGCGGTCCTGGGCCAGTTCGGGTTTCAGGGGGTGGGAAAGCTCCTGGGTGACGCGATTTTGTTCTTCCTTAGCTGCGTTCTCCTGCGCTTTGCCTTGGGCGGCCTGGCTAGCTTTCTGAAGCGCGTTCATGACGACGTCGGGATTCTTCTCGATGGCAGCGGTGAGAATTTCAGGGTGTTGTTCGAAAGTTTTGCGAAGCTGCTCGGCATTGGGAGCGCAAGCAGCGAATGCAAAAGCAAGGGCCAAAGCCGAGACCAGGGGCGTGAAACGGGAGGGTTTCAAAAGTGAAGGTATCATCATGCTCCTGAGATTCCCTTAATCTAGGGATTGAAGCAAGGATTCGAGAACTGGGCGGGCCGCTCTCCAGTCGTACCGGGCACGAACTGTTTCAATCGCCTTTCGAGCCAGATCCGAACTCGTCGAACCGCCTTGAAGCAATCGAACCCACGCCGAAGTGAATGCGTCAGGTCGCTCTGCCAAGAGAACGTCCTGGCCGGGATCCAGGCTGAGGCCTTCCGCAGCCCTGCCGGTACAAATTACCGGGACTCCTGCACTCATAGCTTCGACAATCGAGAGTCGACAATCTTGACCTCGCCGACCGGGGAAGAAAGCCCCGCGAGCGTGGGATAAGGCTTGGTACCAGTCCCCTGCACTGGCAAGGCGTTCAAATCCATACAGGGCGAGGCCTGCCGCCTGGAATTGTTTTTCTCCCAGCCCCGCGACCAGGATTCGTGACTGGGCGAGGAATGGATCCCGCACTTGGGCTGCCTTGAGGCGGGGCAGGACATTTTCACCGAACCATCTCAGCGCCCGGGCATGCTCGTGAGGATCCGAACCCGCGTGGGTGACGAATGGACCGTCCGCGTTCCCATCGGTCAGTTTTGAATCTTGGAGATCGGTCCAACAAGGTAAAACGTGAACCGATGCGCCGGGAACGAGTTTCCGGATCCGAGCAGCGTCGATCTGGGAAGTCGTCACAACCGCATGCGCCGCAGAGCAGAAACGCTCCTCCCAGTAGGCGCACCGTGCGGCACGAAGGGCCTCGGGCCAGTGCCTCAACGATGAGAATACCGTGTCGAAAAGTGCATCGGCTTCAGCCGAAGGCTCGTCGAACACGACTTGATAGCCGAATTTGCGGGCAAGCGTCGTGTAGCCCGCTACTCGAAGGCCTGAAATCCAAGCGATGGCACCGGGCTCGAAAGCCCCCTGAAGTCGCAGACCGAGTTCTGTTCGGGGCCG
>JAYVNB010000267.1:0-3633 GCA_043759365.1 Bacteriovoracaceae bacterium
CTTAATACACTGAATTCATTACATAAATCAATATGAGCCCCGATGTGTCAAATTGGCACTGGCCTTGCGTTAGTCCCTCCTCGAGAGAGAAGAAATTTATGAGCATGAAGCAACGCAAGATCTTGAACTTCGGGAAACGCGCCGGTGCCCTCACCGCCGCCGCACTCTCGCTCATCAGCTGCGGACACCAGGAGTTCGTGCCGACAGCACTGAAGACCGGGCTCCAATCTCCAGGCTTCTACACAATCCCACCGAAAATCGATTTCTTGCTCGTCCAGGACGATACTGGGTCGATGGATGCGATGTTCACCCAGATCAAAAGCCAGATGCCCGGTTTCATCAACACCCTGAACAGCAAGGGATGGGATTTCCACTTCGCGACTTCCCCCCTCACCCGCTCACGCAATCTGGGTTCGGAAGCCTTCAGAATAGCCGCTTCGCGTCAGGATCTGAATTGGAAATACCAGCCTGAAGGCTGGTCTCCTCCGTTTCCCGGTGCCTCCGAGGCACTCGCGGATCAAGTGAACGCCACTTATTTCTCCCGGCCGGACGCCTACCGGAACTTCGTCGAATCCTATGACACGAACAACAACCTCAATGGCTGGGAGGAGGGCTTGAAAAACATCGACCTTCAACTCACCTCCAATTTCGCCAATACCGGGTTCCTGCGAAACGACGCGATGCTGGTCGTGATGGTCGTCGGAAACGGTGAGGACACTTCGGGAGTGAACTACTGCCCCCAGTATCCGGGATCAAGCGTGATGGTGCCTTGCAATGACGGCTCCTTCCAAGCAAGCCTCAACCAATATCGCGACCGAATGGCGGGCTTGAAGTCGAATCCCGCCTCGATCCGGTTCGTTGCCGCGGTCGCCGGCACTCAGACCAGCAATTGCTTGGGCGGCCCATCCAAGATCGGCACCCGTTACCGCAGCATGGCCGACTCGTTCGGCGGTCTTAAGTACGACGTCTGCACCCAAGCGATCTCCAGCGTGCTCGCCGATCTCCAGGCTCAGCTCACGATCCAGAAGCAGCATTTCCGAACCAACCGCCTGTTCGTCCCGAACGCTCCCAATCCGGATTCGATCGTCGTGACCAAATACCTCGGTGGCGACAAGAGCCGTCCCGTCACGATCTCCAAGGACGACCAGAATGGCTGGACTTACGAAGGGGGACCCCGCACCGCCTTCGCGATCGACTCGCCAGTACCGATGAACCAGCTCTCGGGCTACATCATCCGCTTGAATGGCACCGCACGGCTCCTAGGTGATGACGCAGCGGACGTCGAATACAAGCTCGAAGGTGCCCGCCCTTCGATCTGAGATCATTCGAACCGCATCTCAGGAACGTCCGAAGGAACCGTGAGACGAGCAGAAGTCGCCCGGAGGATCTCTTCGACCGAGACTCCGGGCGCTCGCTCGCGGAGAAACAGCCCGGCTGGGGTTACATCGATGACCGCCAGCTCTGAAACGATCTTCTTGACCACTTTTCTGCCAGTGATCGGGAGAGTGCATTTCGGCAGAATCTTCGAAGTTCCGTCCTTCGCGACGTGCTGCATCGCCACGACGACATTCGGTGAGCCAGCGACCAAATCCATGGCGCCCCCCATCCCCTTGACCATCTTGCCCGGGATCATCCAGTTGGCGAGAGTTCCTTCCTCATCGACCTCCATCGCGCCGAGCACCGTCAAATCGACTTTGCCTGCTCGGATCATGGCGAAAGAATCGGCCGAGGAGAAAAAAGCCGCACCCGGGAGCACCGTGACCGTCTCCTTACCGGCGTTGATGAGATCGGCGTCGATCTCGCTCTCAGTGGGATAAGGGCCGAGTCCCAGAATGCCATTTTCGCTTTGGAGCATCACTTCGATGCCCGCAGGAATGTAGTTCGCAACCAAAGTCGGGATGCCGATCCCCAAATTCACGTAATAGCCATCCCGCAACTCCTGGGCGATGCGGCAAGCGATCTGTTCACGAGTCAATGCCATGATGTCTTCACCCCTGTCGAAGCGTTCGCTTTTCAATGCGCTTTTCGTAATCCTTACCCTGAAAAATCCGCTTCACGTAAATCCCGGGAAGATGGACTTGGTCGGGATCGAACGTACCGATCGGCACCAGTTCTTCGACTTCGGCGATGGTGATCCTGCCGCACATGGCGGCGAGGGGGTTGAAGTTCCGAGAGGTCTTCCGGAAAACGAGGTTTCCCAAAGAATCCCCCCTCCAAGCCTTCACGATCGCGAAGTCGGCCACGATGGCCTTTTCCAGCACGTACTCGCGTTCACCCAAGGGACCCTCGAACAAGCGCGTTTCCTTGCCTGCGGCCACCAGGGTTCCCGCACCGGTCGCCGTGAAGAAAGCCGGTATCCCGGCGCCTCCCGCCCGCATGCGTTCCGCCAATGTTCCCTGCGGATTGAACTCGAGCTCAAGTTCCCCCGAAAGCACGAGCTGCTCGAAGAGCTTGTTCTCGCCCACATAGCTCGAAACCATCTTCTTCACTTGGCGTTTCTGGAGCAGAAGCCCGATCCCGAAGTCATCCACTCCAGCATTGTTGGAAACGCAGGTGAGGTTTTTCACCCCTTTCCGGACGAGGGCCGCGATCGTGTTCTCCGGGATCCCGCAAAGGCCGAATCCGCCCAGCGCAATCAAGGCGCCATCCGGGATGTCGCGGACCGCTTCATCCGGCCCCGCAACCTCTTTGTTCAAACCACTCTTCTGACCGCTCACTCGAGGCGCTCGATACAGAGGGCAGTGGCTTCGCCACCGCCGATGCAGATCCCGGCGACTCCGCGCTTGAGGTTTAACTTTTGAAGCGCGCTGAGAAGCGTGATGACGATTCGGGCCCCGCTCGATCCGATCGGATGCCCCAAGGCGATCGCACCTCCCCAGACGTTCAGCTTTCCTGATGGGATGGAGAGTTGCTGGGCAGCATCCATCGCCACCACTGCAAAGGCTTCGTTGACCTCGAACAGGTCTACATCCTTCAGTTCCCAACCGGCTTTCTTCATCGCCCGGCGCATGGCCTCCGCTGGCGCAGTCGTAAACCACTCAGGCTCCTGGGCGTTCGTTCCGTAGGAAACGATTCGAGCCAACGGTTTGACGCCAAAGGCTTTGGCCTTCTCCCCGCTCATCAAGACCAGTGCCGAAGCGCCATCATTGAGAGTCGAGGCGTTCGCGGCGGTGATCGTGCCGTTCTTGTCGAAGACGGGCTTCAGTCCCGGCATCTTGTCGAATTGCGCTTTTCCAGGCCCTTCGTCGGAGTCGACCAGCGTGGTGTCGCCTTTCTTACCCTGGATCGAGACAGGAATGATTTCATCCTTGAAGTGGCCGGCCTTCTGCGCAGCCTGTGCCCGACGGAAACTTTCCATCGCGAACTCGTCTTGGTCCTTCCGCGTGAAATTGCGCTCTTTGGCGCAGAGCTCTCCGCAATTGCCCATGTGCTGGTTGTTGTAGGGGTCCCAAAGGCCGTCGTGAATCATCGAATCGATAGCGCTCTGGTTCCCCATTCGAAACCCGCCGCGGGCCGTGGGGAGCAGGTACGGCGCATTGGACATGCTTTCCATGCCCCCTGCGACCACCACTTCGGAGTCCCCCAGGAGGATCGACTGGGTGCCGAGCATGATGGCTTTCATCCCGCTTCCAC
>JAYVNB010000268.1:0-29817 GCA_043759365.1 Bacteriovoracaceae bacterium
AGCGGATTCTGGTGTTTGACCAGAGTCCAGGACGTCATCGCAACGCTCTGGAGATCCGTGAGCGTGCGTTGAGCCAGGTGGAGGAACTGATCGAGATCCTGTTGAAGCCGGCGATTTGAGGTACCGGTCGCCCGTGCGCCCGCCCCGTACTCTTGATCGAGGTAGGCGATGATCGCGTCGCTATCGTAGAGTTTTGCCCCGCTTTTGTGATCGGCGAGGAAAGGGACTTGATCCTTGCCACCGGCTTCGACCAACTTTTGATGTTTCAGGGGGTCTTCGTCAGGCATGCTATGTGCGATGTAGTCGAGCCCGAGATCGGAGAGCTTCTGCCGCACAGCGTGACTGAACGGGCATTCCTCCTTTTGGAAGAGCTCGATCCCAGGGCCACTGGAAATGGCGCGGAGGCGGCGCGTTTTCGCGCGGAGTTGATGGTCTTGCCGAGTGGTTCGTTTTTCCGGAGTCTTCATGAGGCTCCCACGAATGCAACACGCAAGCCATGGTAGGAGTGAGGACATGGGTTCGCTAAAAAACAAGTCCCCGTCCCTGTCCGCGCTGCTCAAGAACGGGAGGTTTCCCCGGATCGAAAACGATCACTCGTATGAAAAACGGATCCAGGGACTACAGCTCCGGATTCTCCGGATCCAGCAAGGAGTGTGGCACCAGAAAAAACGAGCGATCATCGCTTTCGAAGGTTTTGATGCCTCTGGAAAAGGTGGAGCGATTCGTCGCTTGACGGAGGACCTCGATCCGCGAGGCATCGCGGTCCACCCGATCGGTCCACCTCTCCCTGAGGAACAGGGGCGGCACTGGCTCTACCGATTCTGGAAACGACTCCCCGCCCCCGGTACGATCGCGATTTTTGATCGCACCTGGTATGGCCGAGTCCTGGTGGAAAGAATCGAAAAGCTCGCGCCCGAGAAGGATTGGAAGCGGGCCTACCGTGAGATCCGGGAGTTCGAGCAAATGCTCACCGAAGACGGCGTGGAACTGGTGAAGGTTTTCATCGGGATTTCGAAGGACGAGCAATTGAAACGGTTCGAGGAGCGCCTGAACGATCCTTACAAGCAGTGGAAGCTGACGCCGTCGGATGTCGAAGCGCGGGCCCGCTGGGGTCATTACGTCGAAGCGGTCGATGACCTTTTCCGTGAAACCGACCGAAACTGCGCAAGATGGAACCTGATCCCGGGAGATGACAAACATTTTGCACGCTGTGAGGTCCTTGAATCGGTTTCCCAGGCCTTGAAGGCCCATGGGAAGTGGATGGAAAGCAAAGCCGTGAAGTCCCAGAGGCTTTCTCTTGCGGAGGCGATCGTGAGTCTCGGGAAGTCCGGCAAGGGATGAACGGACCCCGTATGGATCTTCAGTCCCTCGGCAGTGGGAACGGGACTTCCCCGAGGAACGGTGTTGCCATGCCGGCCTTGGCTTCGGCCAGCTCCTGGCTCGTCCTACGGAGGCGCGAGCTCAATTCCTGGTTGAGCGACCAGAGGAATTTGACCGCAATCTGCGAATCTCGGCGGAGCAGCGTAAGGAGTTCCTTACGGGTGATGGACATGGCAGTGGTGGATTCCGCAGTACGGACGGTTGCGGAGCGGGGGGCGTTGTCGAATAGTCCCATGTCGCCGAAAATTTCGCCTTTTCCACGCTTGGCGAGGACTTGACCCCCTTTGAGCACTTCCACCGATCCCGAGACGATGATGTACATCTCGTCGCCCACACCGCCTTCGCGCATCAGCTCGTGACCGCCTGAGAAGGTCTGCATGCGCACGAGGCTGAGGACTTGCATCAGCTCGGAATAAGTGAGGTATTTGAAGAGCGGTACCTTGCCCAGGGTTTCGGTTTTCTTGAGGGCGTCGAACGCCACGGAAGTATGGATCTGCTCGTCCATCCGGACCACCACGGCAGTGATGTTATCGCGTCCGCCGTGTTTCTTGGCGAACTTGATCATTTCCTGGGGAAGTCGGGGCAAATCGACTTTGATCGCGTATTCGGCGAACTCGTTGCCTTTGAAGTAGTTGTGAAGCCCGTCTGAACAGACTAGGAAAGTGTCGCCCTTGTTGAGTTCGACCAGAAGGGTATCGCATTGGACGTATTTCTGGGCGCCGACAGCGCGGGTCAGAACGTTTGAATACCCGCTTTTGAGCGCGTCCTCCGCCGTCCAAAGCCCCTGCTTCTGCATCTCCTCAGCGACTTTGTGATCGGAAGTGAGTTGGTGAACTTTCCCCTCGCGAAGCAGATAGATGCGGCTGTCGCCGACGTGGGCCAAAAACGCATGGTCCCCAGCGAGGAGCAGCACGTCGGTCGTGGTGCACATCCCGCGTTTCCTTTCGTCGCTTTCGGAAACCGCCCAGATTTTGGCATTGGCCGCTTGCACGGCCGCTTGGAGCATTTGCGCGACTGCATCGCGGTGGGCTTTGCTCTTTTCTTGGGTATAGCGCTCGATCACGGCGCGATGCTTTTGAACGCCTTCGCGGATGGTTCGCGCGGATACTTCGCTCGCCACTTCCCCGCAGAGACTGCCTCCCACGCCGTCGCAGACGATGAAGAGTGAAAGGTCCTCATCGATCAAGTAAAAATCCTCATTGGATTTCCGGACTGATCCGATGTCGGTGACGCCATAGCAATTGGCTTTCATGTGCTCGATTATGACCTGGATTGACCGTCTCAGTCAAAAATGATCCGATAGAAGGTCGTATGCTTCCTCTACTTTTGTTCCTCTCGTTGATCGCGCCACCTTTGCAGGCCGCTCCCGTGAAGCGACCCCATGTCGAGGCGGAACTCGTTTCGGAGGCGCTGTCGATTCGCCCGGGACTTCCCTTCTGGCTGGCGCTTCGCCTGAAAATGGACCCCGAGTGGCACACCTACTGGTTGAATCCAGGTGATTCGGGCATCAAGACCTCGATCACCTGGAAGCTTCCCGAGGGCTTCAAGGCGGGTCCGATCGAATGGCCTTATCCGGCGCGCCTCAAGATCCCGCCTTTAGTCAATTATGGTTATGGAGACCAGGTCCTTCTTTTGACCCGCATCGACCCTCCGGCGGGCCTGACCGAAGGCCGGGTGCAGATTTCCGCGAAAGCGGATTGGTTGGTTTGTCGCGAAGTCTGCATTCCTGGCAAAGCCATAGTGGAAATCGACCTGGCGGTGCGTGCCAAGGATCCGGGAGTGGATCCTGACTGGGCCCCAGTCTTCGCGGAGACCCGTAAACGGATTCCTTCGTCCGCTGACGGATGGAGGATCTCGGCCCAAGTTTCGAAGCGGGAGCTCAGGGTCGCCGCACAGCCTCCGGCGGGCTTGGCGCTTCGATCGGCCGAGGACGTCACTTTTTTTCCGTTGCAGGATGGGTTGATCGAGAACTCCCCGGAGCCTGATGTCAATTTTTCGTCGGGTCGAATCACGATCGATTTCTCCCGTCCGGACAACGCCAAAGCCGACCCGGCACGCATTCAAGGGGTTCTGGTCGTCCACTCCAGTGCCCAGGCGTTCCAGGTCGATGTCCCCGCTGAGCCGCACGCGGCTTCGTCCATTTGGCTCATGATCCTCTTCGCCTTCGCCGGTGGATTGATCCTCAACATCATGCCATGTGTGTTTCCGATCCTCTCCGTGAAGATCTTGGGCTTCGTCGCGCTTTCGAGCCAGAGTCCCCGGACCATCCGCGCCCACGGGCTGATTTTCTCTTTGGGGACTTTGCTGTCGTTCTGGACCCTGGCCGGTGCGATCTTTGCGCTTCGTGCGGGCGGGCAGCAGCTCGGTTGGGGTTTTCAGCTTCAATCGCCCAGTTTCGTCCTCCTCTTAGCCTCGCTCTTCTACGGCATGGCCCTCAATCTTCTGGGTTTTTTCGAGGTGGGCACGACTTTGATGGGCGTCGGAGGAGGCCTGGCCTCCCAAAAAAGTCTGACCGGATCGTTCTTTTCGGGCGTGCTCGCTACGGTGGTGGCGACTCCTTGCACGGCGCCGTTCATGGGGGCGGCGTTGGGGTTCGCCTTGAGCCAGCACTGGTACATCGGACTCATCGTCTTCACTGCGCTCGCATTGGGGATGCTTGCGCCGTACCTCGTGTTTTCATTCGCGCCCCGCCTGCTGCGGTTCCTGCCGCGTCCAGGCCGTTGGATGGAATCGTTCAAACAGTTTCTCGCCTTTCCGCTGCTTTTGACGGTCGTATGGCTGGCCTGGGTGGCCGGCACTCAAGCGGGGATGGGAGCCGTGATCGGTCTCCTGGCCGCGATCATCTGTTACTCGGCGGGCGTGTGGGTCCATCGGCGTTGGCCCGCGAAAGCCTGGTCGAAAGGGGTGACTTCGCTCCTGGTGTTGATGGGACTCGCGATCGGCTGGAAAGCGGCGCAGACCGATCAGGTACCCAACACGACCTCCGGCACCGCCGTGGCGAAGGGAAGTCTCGAGCTGCAGGGAATGGAGGCTGGGGTTTATTCATCAGAAAAAGTAGAAGAGCTGAGGCGCGCCGGCCACCCCGTCTTCGTGGACTTCACCGCGTCTTGGTGCGTGACCTGCCAGGTGAACGAGCGCGTGGTGTTCAGCACGGAAGAGGTGAGGCGCAGGTTCGCCGACCAAAAGATCCGGATCCTCAAAGGGGACTGGACGAACGGTGATGAAAGGATCACCCGGACGCTCGGGCAGTACGGTCGAAGCGGCGTTCCGCTCTATTTGCTTTTTCCAGCCGATCCCTCGAAAACGGCACTGGTGCTTCCGGAGATCATCACTCCCGGGCTCGTCCTCGAAGCGTTGAAACAGCTGCAATGACCGGATTTCAAACCAACTTGAATTTCAAACCAGGAGATTGCCAATGACCCGTCTGTTGAACTTCCTCTCGATTTCGATCGCTCTGATTGCGCCGGTCCTGGCGCATTCGGCTGAAGTCGGCGCGCCCGCTCCCGCATTCACTGCAACCGATTCGAACGGCAAGAGTCATACACTCGCGCAGTACAAGGGAAAATACGTGGTTCTCGAGTGGCTGAACTACGATTGCCCGTTCGTGAAGAAGCACTATGGCGCGAAGAACATGCAGGCGCTCCAGAAGACCTATACCGGCAAGGGAGTGGTGTGGCTGTCGGTCATCTCGTCCGGCAAAGGTCAGCAGGGTAACTTTCCCGCGGAGAAGATCAATCAAATGAGTACGGAGCGGGGAGCGAGCCCGAGCGCGATCCTCCTGGACTCGAAAGGCGAGATGGGTCGATCCTATGGTGCGAAAACGACTCCGCACATGTTCGTGATCGACCCCCAAGGCAGGCTCGTCTACGTCGGTGCGATTGATGACAGGCCGACTTCTGATGCTCAGGACATCGCCGGCGCTAAGAATTACGTGGCTATGGCCCTCGATGAGTCGATGGCCGGCAAGCCAGTCTCCGTTGCATCGACGAAATCCTACGGGTGCGGCGTCCATTATTGAACCGTTTCGCGGTGTTCTAGGAGGCGATCTATGTCCTGTTCCATGTCCCGTCCCGTGATCGAGACGTTGGCCACCGGTGACGAAGTGGTGAATGGCGACGTAGTGGACTCCAACAGCGCATTCGTGTCTGCGCGGCTTGCGCGGCTTGGCTTGCCATTGACCCGCCACGGTGCTCTCCCCGATGACGAACGATTGCTCGCGGAGGGGATCCGCGAGATCTCCGGCAGAGCCGATCTCTGCATCTGTTCCGGTGGGCTCGGACCTACGGATGACGATCTCACCGCCGACGTGGTGGGGCGATTGCTCGGGGTTCACGTGGACATCGATGAAGAAGCCATTCGGCGCATGAAGCTCCGTTTCGCCGAGATGAACTACAAGTATACCGAGAACAATCGTCGAAGCGCCCGGGTCCCGCGCGGTGCCCGTGCGTTTCAGAACGATGTCGGAACGGCGCCTGCCTTCGCAGTGAAGATCGGCCGCTGCGAGTTCTTCTTCCTTCCGGGCGTCCCTCGGGAGTTCAGGTTCTTCGTCGAAGCCCAGGTCCTGCCCTGGGCTGAGTCCATGTGGCCCGAAGGCATGAGTGCAACCATTCAACTGAAAACCCTGGGGTGGGGAGAGTCCCACCTCGCGCTTCAGTTCGAGGATTTCCACTCGTTGTTTCCGGCAGTCAAGGTCGGGTACCGCGCCCATAGTCCCGAGGTTTGGGTGAAGTTCACGGCTGAGGCCGAGACGCGCGAACTCGCTTTGGCAGCGCTTGCTCCGGTCGTGCTCGAGGCCCGAAACAGGATCGGCAGCACGATCTTCGGGCAGGATGAGGACGAGCTGCCCGCGATGGTGCACGAGAAACTGATTGCCTCCGGCCTTCAGCTGGTCACCGCCGAGAGTTGCACCGGAGGGATGATTTCTCAGCTCTTGACGGGCAATGCAGGTTCCTCCGCCTACTTTCGGGGTGGAGTGGTGGCCTACTCGAACGATCTCAAGCGTTCGCTTCTCGGAGTGAGCGAGGAGGTGTTGAGCGAGCAAGGCGCCGTGAGTCGAGAGGTGGCCGAAGCGATGTGTCGCGGCGCCCTCGGGCAACTTGGCTCGGATCTCGCCTTATCGGTTACCGGAGTCGCCGGACCGGACGGGGGGACGACTGATAAGCCCGTGGGTTTGGTTTATCTCGGTATCGCGTGGAGAGAGCAAAATACCATCCTGTCGCAGGTTATTGAGCGGAGGTTTCGGGGGGATCGGGAAAGAGTCCAGAAAGCCGCGGCTTACACCGCGCTCGAGATGGTGCGCAGACGACTGGCGGCAGCGCCAGCTTTGGATTAAGGTATTCAGTCATGAGAATGAACCTGTTCTGCATAGGGATGGTCGCGATGGTGGTTTCGGTCCCGGCGTTTGCCGAGGAGGGTGGGATGAAGTTGAACAACATCTCCACCGATGATGAGACCCACATCATGATCAAGAAGGGCCCGCTGAAGTCGGGAAGCAGTCTCGATCAGCCCACCTACGAGATCATCAATGATACGGATGAGATCACTGGAGAGGCTGGCCTCGGACCCAAGGCCGGCCGAGCCGCTTGGACCAAAGCCTGCTCGGACTGGAAAGCCGAGATGAAGGAAATGAACAAGGACAACAAGATCCTGAAACTGAATTGTGGAACTCCATCGGGGACGCAGGAAAACGGCCAAACCACCTTTACTTCAACGGGGCGTTACACGCTGCGCGTCCGGGTTCGCGATGAAGAAAAGAAGTGAGCCGGGGATCGATACTTCAGGGTCGCGGAAAAAAAGAAACCCCCGCCGGGTGAAGGCCCGGGCGAGGGTTTCGAAAGCACGACTCCATCAGGAGTAGGCCGTGATCCTCAACTGAGGATTAGCGGCACTGACGCCACTGAAGCTTGTAGATGATACCAGCGGTGATGTCGACCGAGTCGACGGTCATCAGAGCTTGCTGACCGAAGTTGTTGGTCTGAGCCTGGATGCTCGAGTTGGTGCGCAGGTTGACCTGGGCGCCGCAAGGAGACCAGACGAGCGCCGAAGCGATCAGGGTGTTGGTCAAGAGGTAGTCGGAGTTCTGAGGACCAGCGAAAACTTTCTGGAACCGTGGGCCGGTAGCGCCTGCGAAGAAGTATTCGACGTTGAAGGTGTTACGTCCGCCAGCAGGCACGGCGTTGAATCCGCGGTAGTCGACGGAGATCACGGAAACCGAGAAACCGCCGGGAACGTTGACTGGCACGGCGATGTTGCAGGATTTGCGGTCGATCACGCGGCCAGTGGTTCCGCCGGCTTCAGCGGTGTAGCTGTCGAACAGCATCGACAGAGCGGTAGCATCCGGGCTCAAGGTGACGGAAGCACTTCCGGCTGGGCAGCCGGTGCCGCCGTAAGATGGATTGCCAAGCGATATGCCCGACTGAGCCATTGCGGATGTTGCTGCGAAAGCCGACAAAATAGCGAGTGACCACATTTTCATAAATACTCCTAAGTGTTAGTCCCAATTTAAAAGGCGCTTGGGGGAAGCGAACTTCCCCGTGAGTTGCCGATTGCGGGAACGCACTAGAGCAAGTGCGGTGCCAGGTGGTCAAGCTGCCGTTACAATCCCCAGGTCTCAATAAATCGAGGGAGAGGTGTCCGGGATGAGTCCACGAGTGGAGTCAAGGTGACCTAGAAGGAGATGGAAGGGCCAATTTGTCTATCCCCAGGTGTATTTTTTCACCAAAGCACCTGCGTAATACCTGTCTAATCTAGTCTAGAAATTAGCCCGTTTTCTTACCAGAGGGTAATTTTCCCTTGGGCTTTCGCGAATCGTCGATCACTTGAACGTTGCCGCGCTTTCCCCAGGAGCCCAAGTCCTCGGGTTTTCCTACGAGTTTGATCCGGCCGTAGCCTTTATTTCCAGAATCCCCTCCTGATTCGCTTACTTTCTTCAAGGGAAGGGCCTGCTGGGGCTGGCAAGGATCAAAGTCCCCGGGCAATTCGACGGGCGAAAGGCGGGACCTCTCATACTGCGCGGTATGGAGCGCAAACATCTCAAAGACCATCGGGTCGAGCTTTTTCCCACACGAGCATTTCATGAGTGCCAGGGCCTCTGAGGATCCTAGAGGCTTGTGGTACGAGCGTTTCGTCGTGATGGCGTCATAGAAATCCGCCACCGCCGTGATCCGCGCCAAGAGATGGATTTTCTCGCCTTTGAGATGGTTGGGATAGCCTGTTCCGTCGAAGTTCTCGTGGTGCTCGAACACGACGCGGGCAATGATCGAAGCGTCGATTTCTTTGGGGAGCTGAACTCCCGGGCGGCAGATGAACTCAAAGCCGTAGCCGGGGTGTTTTTTGATCTGCGCGAACTCGTCGTCCGTGAGTTTTCCGGGCTTGTTGATGATCTGGGTGGGGATGCGGATCTTTCCGACATCATGCAGGAGTCCACCGAGACCGGCCTGGACGATCTCAGAGCGAGTGGCGTCTGGCTTGATCGCGCGATAGATGAGGATGCAATACATCGAGACGTTGATGGAGTGGTCGTAGGTGTAGAAGTCGTGGAAGCTCAAGCTGCCGATCAACTCCTTCAAGGAGTCGATGTTGTGGGACTGAAGGACGTCCACCATGTTGGCTACGACTTCGCGGCAACCCTGAATCGTCTGATTCAGTGCCTCGGTGTTGAAATCCTTGTTTTTGTCGAAGAGGTTTTCGAGGTAACCGATGGCCGAGGACTTCAGTGCCTCTACCTTCTCCTTGGTTTCCGGGCTGCCGACGGTTCCGACTAGGGTCCGGAGGTAGGCGTCGCGCTGATTCTCGGCGATGTAGATCGAGCGGTATTTGGCGCGGAAGATCGCAACATCAGTTTCGGCCAACACCCCCCCCATCGGGGAGATTCGGACGAAACGCTCCCGTTCCTCAACTACGGATGAGTTAATGTAGAGATCGTACTCAAGGGGCTTGCCAGTCATCACATGCTGGAATGGTACGGAAAAGTACGAAACCGGATCGTTGCTCATACTGGAGATGCCCTGACCTTCTCTTGGAGCCTTTCGGCAGATCAGGGCACCGAATTAAGGAATGAATTCAGATCAGTATTGAAATCTGCAGGATGCGGGTGCCTGCCTCAAGGCGTGATCCGGTAGCGGTCCCGAGGGTAGAGACAGGTCTCCCGGATGTTGGTCAACCCCAGGATTTGGGCGGTCAACCTCTCCAGGCCAATGGCTAGACCTCCGTGCGGCGGCATCCCGAGGTCAAACATCCGGAGGTGACTTTTAAACGACGCAGGGTCGATCCCCCGACCACGCAATGCAGTCTCCAGATCCTGGCGGCGATGGAGACGTTGGCCTCCCGTCGTGATCTCCAGACCGAAAAAAAGCAGGTCAAAGCTGTTGGCGGCCGAGGTACCGCGAGGATGGGTGTAGAACGGTCTGGCGCTCAAGGGGAAACCCACCACGAACACTGCGGGAACTCCGCACTCCGCCTGGGCCAGGGCGCAGAGCTGCCGTTCAGCTTCAGGATCCAAGTCGTCGATGAGATCCGTGCGTCCTCGTGCCTGCTTGAGGCGTTCCAGGCACTCCGAGAACTCCCACATCGGAATCTGGAGCAGGGAGGGTAAAGCCGGGCGACCGAACCGTTTGAGGACATCACCTGAGTCGCGGTTGATGCTCTCAAACAGGTCGCTGAGCAAGTCGCGCTCCACCTGGATCACTTCTTCGACGCCGTCGATGAACCCCATCTCGAGGTCTAACGAGTAGTACTCAGTGAGGTGACGGGAGGACGCGTGGGGCTCGGCCCGGTAGACATGGCCAGTCTCGAAAACGCGCTCTAGTCCGGCAACCCCATGCTCCTTGTAGAACTGCGGGCTCTGGGCCAAGTAGGCCACTTGGTCGAAATACTTGAGCTCGAAGAGGTTCGTTCCTCCTTCGGTTCCGCTGGCCACGATCTTCGAAGTGATGATTTCCGTGAAATGGCGACCGCGGAGGTGGGACCTGAATCCCTCGACGATCTTGGCCTGAAGCTGGAAAATGTCCTCGCCCCGTGGGTTCCTCACCGAAAGCGGACGATATTCAAGGAGAACGTCCTGGCCGACCTCGGTGATGTCAGAGGAGGAATGGAAGGGTAAGTCGTGGCTTGCGGGATTGAGGATTCGGAGTTCGAGGATATCCACTTCAAAGCCCTGTTGGGAGCGCGATTCCTTGCGGATCGTTCCCCGAATCTCGATTGCATCATCCAGCTTCAGGCCAATCGATTGGGTAACCGAGGGTGCGCCGACGCACTGGACGTTGCCCGTGCAATCCTTCAGGATCACGAAGCTCGTCTTGGCGAGTTCGCGGAGGCGGAGCACCCAGCCCCGGAGGAGCACTTCGTGACTGGACTCCGCTTCTACGGATTTCATGAGGTCCGAAACGTGACTTCGCTTGATCATCAGCTCTCCACCGCGCAGTTCACACGGCTTGGCCAAGTCGTGCTTGGCGATCAGGGCTGGAACCGGAGTTGATCCCGGTGGTGCCATCCAGCTTCCGCCCGATCCCTGGGATCGAACGGCACTCCCTCCGTCCCCATTGCGGGTACGGGATTCGCGCGGTTCCCGATGCGCTACTTCGTCCGGATCTACTGTCGCTTAGCTTGTCGCTCGGCTGCGGCCTGCTTCCGGTCGCCCCTGCGGGTGATTCGGAGACTTCCGTTTCGATCCGGCCTCGTGCCCGAAGGGCAGGGAGGGGTCTATCCTCCCCATCGAGTCCGTTCTATAATTAAACTGAAATAGGAGAAATTGGAACCCACCCAAAAAATATAGATGGGGTCGGCGCACTAAATTGACGCGCAGGCGCAATTCGTTCCTGAAATCTTCACGCTTCTGTCGGACTCCTTACTTGCCGGGTTGCGCCTCTCAAAGCACTTGCTACAATCCCGGCAATGCTGATTCCCTTTCCGAAACGCCGCGATATCCTGAGGGCCCGACTCATCGCGGGAGGGGTTCCCTTCGAAGGGACTGATCCCGCGACGGTGCGGCTTCGGAACGACCGGGTCCTCGATCGTTGGCTCAAGGACGGATTCCTGGGGTTCGGAGAGAGTTACATGGATGGGGACTGGGAGTGCGACAGCATTGATCAACTCTGTTTTCGGCTTCTGAAGGCCGGTCTTTGGCGGCAACACTCCCGCGTCCGCGCGATTGGTAACCGATTGGGATCCGCGATCTTCAATGCCCAGTCGAAAGCACGCGCGCGGGAGGTCTGCGAGCGCCACTACGACCTGGGAAACGACCTGTTCCAAGCGATGCTGGATGCGCGCATGGTATACACCTGCGGGTACTGGAAGGACGCTTCAGGCCTGGAGCAGGCGCAGGAGGCGAAGTTGGACCTGGTCTGCCGGAAACTCGGTTTGCGCCCCGGCATGCGGGTCTTGGATATCGGCTGTGGCTTTGGTTCGTTCATGAAGTTCGCCTCGGAGCGCTACGGAGTCGAGTGCGTCGGCTACAGCCTCTCCCGGGAGCAGATCCGATTGGGACGCGACATGTGCGCGGGTCTGCCCATCGAGTTCATCGAATCCGACTATCGGGAAATCACCCAGACTTTCGACCGTGTGGTCTCGATCGGAATGTTTGAGGCGGTAGGTGCCAAAAACTTCCGGACTTACATGAAAGTGGTGGCCAGGGCGATGAAGCCGGATGGGATCGCACTGATCCACACCATGGGTGACAATGTCACGAATCCTGCGCCCGAGCCCTGGTTTGACCGTTACATCTTCCCGAACGGTCTCGTTCCTTCGGTCACCCAGATCGGCCGCTCGATCGAAGGGGTGCTCGCTCTGGGGGACTGGCATTGTTTCGGCGAGGATTACGATCCGACGCTCATGGCTTGGAACGCGAATTTCCAGAAGTCGTGGCCTGGCTTGAAAGCGAAGTATCCGGAGCGCTTCAAGAGGATGTGGGAGTTCTACCTCCTTGCCCTGGCCGGGTGCTTCCGTGCGCGTCACGTTGAACTGTGGCAGATCATTTTTACCCATCCCGGCCGCCCCATCGCGGATTGGAGGAAGTTTTGAGCCGCAAGCGGATAGCGGTTATCGGGGCGGGTGCAGCGGGAATCACCGCTTCCCACCTCCTGCAGGAAAAACACGACGTCATACTTTTCGAGCGTTCCTCGAGCCTCGGGGGCCACGCGAGCCCCGTGCGGATCGAACCCAAGGACGAGGCACCGGGGTTTGAGCTCGATACGGCATTCGTGATCTACAATGACCGCTCTTACCCATCCTTTCTAAAGCTGATGGGTAGGCTCGGTCTCCATGATTTTTCCCAAGAAGCGGAGATGTCATTCTCGTTCTGCGATCATGGGACCGGTCTTGAGTTTGCGACGAACAAGAGCTTCGATGCCCTCTTCGCTCAGAGGCGCAACCTCTTCAACCCCCGATTCCTCCGGATCTTCTACGATCTTTTCCGTTTCCGTTCACATGCCCGGAGCGATTTGGCTCGAGGGATGAGCGCTGTGAGTCTGGACAGGTATTTCGAACAGCGCGGGTACTCGGAGCTTTTTCGGAAGAACTTGATGTTCCCCCTGGCGATGTCGGCATGGTCGGTTCCCACGGCTCGGATGCGGGACTTCCCTGCCCGTACCTTCTTCCAGTACTTGGACAACCACGGGTACCTCGGAGGCGGTACGGATGCAAAGTGGCGGAGCTTTCGTGGATCCAGTAGTACTTACTTGAAGGCGTTCCGGAACGCGTTCCGCGGGGAAATCCGGGAAGGCCGGGAAGTAGAGAACGTTTCACGAAGAGGGGATGGAGTCTGGGTACGAGCAGCGGGAGCGGCGGAGGAGCGCTTTGACGAAGCGGTGCTGGCCTGTCATTCAGATCGGGCATTGGCTTTGCTCACCGACCCGAGCGAGTCTGAAACTCGCCTGCTCGGCGCTTGGGCCTATCAGGAGTCCGACACTTGGTTGCATACGGACACAGGCCTGATGCCGAAAGACCCGAAACTCTGGACGAGCTGGAACATCGACTTCGATTCGCGCCCCGGCGCAGACGCTCAAAGGGAGGCCGTGACCTATCACTTGAACCGGGTGCAGCACCTTCCCACGCAGCGTGATTACTTCATCACGCTCGGTGGGGTGGAGAGAATCGCTCCTGAGACAGTGATCCGCCGGTTCAAATATCGGCATCCCGTATTCGAGGCATCCTCAGTGGCAACGCAGGACGCTTTACCCTCCTTGAACGGCGTGAACCGCACGTGGTTTTGCGGCAGCTATTTCGGGTTCGGCTTCCACGAAGACGCCATCCGATCCGGAGCAGCGGTTGCGGCGCGTTTCGGAATCGACCTTTGACGCTCAGGTTGACGAGGAGGAAAAGAGGGTCCAAAGCCGGATGAAGCCTCCGCGAGGGCTAATGCGTCCACTGGCTTCGCTCGTTCGCACGGGCTCGAGGGGGAACCAGGGGTTTTCCCGCAAAAGCGCAGGAGAGAGAAAGACCCCCAAGCCCCTTTCATCCAGTCCGGGAATCCGTCCGATCAACGGACGCGCTTCGGTGGCGGAGAGGAATCCATCGTGATCCGTGTCGAGCTCGGTGAAAATCGCTTCGCAGAGCGACGCGACTTCCCAGTTCAAGGGCGAAATAGCTTCAGTTCCGATCTCCAAGGCCGGTGCGAGTTCACTCGAGGTCAACGGGAGCAGGCTTTTGACAAGCTCATGGCGTTGCGGTTCAGGGATCTTCGCGAGCTGTTTCAGAAACTCCTGGTCGGTTTCCCAAGAGATGCGCTCCAAGGAAACGGCTTGCGCTTGCTCGGCCGAGGTCGCGGGAAGTGACGGAGTCGGGGAAGGAACAGGTGCGTGAAGTTCGAACGCCAGAAGAGTGCGGTGGGCAGAGTGGGCCTTGTCGCCGGCAGAGGGAGTAGCGCCCCGCGCGCGCGCGTTGCCCGCAGAGCGCATCGAGTTTTGAGCGGCTCGGAGCTTCAGGATCCAGCCTTCGATCCGTCGCGAAGCGTCGTCGACTGGCACGCCGCTGGAAGCCGCGGTTCGGGCGAGGGCGGAGCGCTCGATTAAAGACCGGTAAAGAGGTGCCCAGCCAGGCTTGGCGTTGAGAGCGGCATCCGCGCGAGAGCCCATGGCGATTCCGGCATGGAGCGACTCTTCCAGATCCAGCTTTCCGTCGCCGTTTCCTCCGGCCGCTACGGAGTCGAAGCTGAGGAGCCCTTCGTTCAACTCGCTCAGGGCATCGGCATGGGCACCCGGAAAAGCGGAGCGAAGGGCCAATCGGAGACCTTCCGGATCCGCGAGGGAAGTGGTCCGAGCCCATGCTACAGGGGGGAAAACCTCGGCGGTTTTGGCAATGAAGCCATCGAAGCGGTAGCGGACCCCGCTGCCGAGGTCGGACTCGAAAACGGTGTCGGCGATCGGCTGGATCCTGGGCTCGAATCTCCCGAGCAGATCGGAAATTTGTTGAGGGGTCATGCCCTCGGGCGGAGAGTAGAGATTGAAGAGATCTTCCAGTCGACCGATCGTTTGAGGGTCGAGTTGCGGAGGCGTCCCATCCGAAGTTTCACGCAAAGTCGCTGTGCGGGTCTCCGGGTTTTTGACCGGTGCGCAGGAGACCAGGACGAGGGAAGTGAAAAGGCAAATCGCCGAAGTGCGAAGCGACTTCATTTTCCCCGTTCCAGTTCCTGGAGCGTGAAGATCCGGTCAGCCGGCGGGTGGCTCGTGTCGCGCGCGACGAATTCGAAAGTAGTGCGATGATGGGTGCGGTTGTTCTCGACTTCGACCGAGTCGGCTGCCCAGCGGCTGCCGTAGCGCTTCCACTTATGGACGGTGAGGATTTTCTCCAGGGAACCGTCTTTGCCGTAGAACTCGGTACGTACGTTGAGCTGATCGGACTTCCGAATCAAGAGGACTTCGCGCGAGTAAGGGTTTTCGGAATCCGCTTGATTCTTGGATTTCCCTTCGAGGATGTACACTTCCTGGCCGAGCCAGGATTTGGTCCCGGCGACGCGGAACTCGAAACTGCGTTCGTGGTCGAAGCTGATGTCCCCATTGTTGAAATCGCTGTCGAGAAACGCCTCATCGCGACTCCGTGAGGAAAGCCGACGCGCTTTGCGGTAGGCCGGAAAGTAGAGCCACTGATCGGAGACCGATGCGTTTTCGCGGAGGCTCAGAAAACCAACGCCTCTCATGGCGACTGGTTCTTGAAAGCGCATGGAAAGGCGACTTCGTCCGGCGCCTGCAGTCTTGAACCAGACCTGAGCTCGGCGTTCGACGGACTCCCCTCCTGGCTCAATCAGTTTCATCTTGAAGGTCGAGGCCTCATGCTCCGTGTAGATCGCGTCCTTCCAACCCTGAAGAAGGGAGTCGGGAGAGGGAATGGCGAGGGCGGACGCACGGGCGACTCCAGGAGTGAGAAGAAGGAGGGCGGAGATGAAAAGGGTCATGGACATCGGGATCCGGGATCTGCAACCGATATGCCCGCAGGTGAGAGCTAAATATCGTCTGGATTCGAGGGGTTCGAGTCTCTCGGAACACTGAAGGGTGTTAAGATCCTCTACAGATGCTCAGATCCCTTTCAGGTTTGCTCATTCTCCTCTGGTTTTACCCGGCTCAGGCGGCTGCGGACCAGGGCTGGTCCCGTCCACAAGGTTCGTTGAAATCGGAAGGGCACGCCTACCTTCAGCCTCTCCGGGGATACCCGGGCTTCGAGACGGTCAGCGATGCGGAGTTGACGGAACTTCTGTCGGGGGATTCTTGGGCTTTGAAGCTCAACCCCTGGGTCCGTTTGCGGGCACCTGAATCACGCGCGGGCGCGACCCAGAAGGCACGGGGCTGGTTCGAAGCGCAGGAAGCCTGGCTCGAGTACTCTCCCGGGGACTGGGACATCAGGGCAGGCAATCAAGTGTTCGCCTGGGGGGCCGCCGATACGGTCAATCCAAGCGATACGCTGAACTCCTGGGACTACATCGATCCCTTCGATCCTCGAAAGCTCCCGCTGACTGCGGTCAAGATCGGGATTCATCCGGTCGCCTCCGAGCATTTCGCGGCTGAGGCGGTGTTCAGTCCGTTTTTCCGCGAAAGCCGGCTTCCGATCGCGGTTCCGGCCGAGGGAGGCAGCGCACTCCGAGTCGATCCGAGGGAGTCTCGTTGGCTTTTGGGTTTACCCGGACGCATCGCTTTGACCAGCGCTGCACCCGCGCCCGTCGAATTCGAGTCTTTGGCGGCGTCCCGGCCCCGAGAATGGTTGCTGGCGGCGCGACTGCGGCTACTCCGCTTCTCAGGCTGGGACTTTTCGCTGAGCGGCTGCGACGGGATCGATCCGGTGCCCCGCATCGAGGTCAAGAGACGAGGGGTCGTCGGGAACCCCACTTTTCCTGTCATCGCTACCCTGATCCCCCGCTACTATCGTGAACGAATGCTCGGAGTAGACGGCACCGGATCCGTGGGATCTGTCGGGATCCGATTCGAAGGCGCTGTTCGTCGTCCTTATCTTGCGGGGACGACAGCGATACCGCCCTCCTCTGTCTTTGGAGTTTTGGGTGCCGACTACACGGTTCCCGGCAAGGTCTTCGGCAAGGCTGAACTTTACTTCAACGGTTCCTTCGTCCTGAGGGAGGATGATGGGCCGGATCCCCTTCAGGAGATCGGCGGTTTGCCGAGCTTGGATGCCTGGGATCGTGATTTCGCGGTCGCAGTCGAGTTGCGTTTGAACGAACGGACTCGTCTCGGCTCCCGGGCGATCGCGAGCCTGCGCAAGCAGGACGGCTGGATCAGCCCCTACTTCAAGACCCAATCGGAGTCGGGATGGGGGGCAGGGGTAGCGGGAGATTTCTTCTTGGGACCGGCGACGGGTTTTTTCGGGCAGTTCGCTGATGACCGGAGAGTCACCCTGAGCGCTTCAGTCGAGTTTTAAGCGCTTCATTCGCTGCGGAGCGCTTCGCGGATCGGAAGCGATGCCGCCCATCGGGCAGGCAGCAGCCCCGCCAGGATCGCTACGATTAGGCCGCCCCCCAACGTGAGCAGTCCCGACACCGCATCGACATGAAATCCCACGACCCACCCGAAACCGGGACCGAGGTCCTCTCGCACAAAGTACCAGGCAATCGCGCCGCCCAGGACGATAGCCACCAGTGAAGCGCTGGTCCCGAGCGCCGCAGCTTCCAGCAGGATCGTGGTGGTCAGTTCGCTGCGGGACATGCCCAAGGCGCGGATGGTTCCGATCTCCTTGAATCGCGAGCCGACGCTCACCAGCAAGGAGTTGAGGAATCCCAGAAGTGCGACACTCAGAACCACGATCTGAATGGCCTTCATGTACACGAAACTGTTGTCGACAGCTTGCTCCATCTCGACTTTAAGTTCGGCATCGCTGGTGACCATCAGGCCATGACTCTTTCCGAATCGACGGTCGATCTCCGCTTTGACTTGGAGTGGGTCCGAGCCCGCCGCGACCAGCAGTCCGAAGCCGGTGACGAGCGGGTCCTTCCAGATTCTCCGATAGGCGAGACGGTCCATGTAAACCGATCCGCCTCCGGCGATGAAGTCCGAGACGATGCCTACGATTTTGGCCTCCACCGGGCCTGACGGAGACCCCAATGCGATCCGATCCCCGGTCTTGAGCTTGAAGACCGCTTCGAAGCTTTCGCTGGCGAGCACTGTGAGGGTTTCCGAGTGATAGAGGTCTCGACCGGCTTCCTCGACGGGTCGATCCACCACATCCAAGTACGCATAGGGTTTGGCGAATTGCGCGACCGGTACTTCGTCGAGTGCTCGTAGGCTGATGAGTTGCGGGGGTTCGCCGGCTTTACCCACGAAGGGGACGCGGACCACTCTCTGACCATAGGCTCCTCGCACTCCCGGAACCGTTTCCAGTTCGCTTTTGAGGCCCTCGCTCACGGGTTGAAGTTGAAGGGAACTCAGTTTGCCATTGGCCGAAACATTGAGATCGGGTCGAGCGGAGCGCCGGAACCTCTGGGTGACGGCGTCCCTGAAACTCGAATTGACCGCCGACAAAATGACCACCATCACGAGTCCGACGAGAAACCCCCGTAGGCACCCAGTCGAACGTCTGCGGTCGCTGAGAACTTGGTCGAGGGCCAATCGGCCAAGGACACTGCTGAAGCGGTCGGCGGGCCACCGGAGCGCGCGAACCAGCAGGAGAGCCAGGCCCGGGCCGGTCCAGACGGCGCCCACGATGCTCAGGGCGGGAGCGATTGCAGCGGTCGCGGGAAACTTTTGGGCGAGACCCAGGAGTGAGGAAACCGGAAGGGCGACGAGGCACAAGTAGCCCATTGAGTTTATCATGGCTGAAGGGGGGGGCGGAGGAGCCATGGGCGCTCCTCGTCCCGTGGCTTCGATGGGGTGCACCGACATGCTTGTCCAAGCGCCTTTGAAGTTGGCCAGCAGTGAAACGAGCGTGCCGGTCGCGATCGCCAGGAGGATTTGAGGCAAACCGAACTGGAACTCGACGAGTCCAAGCGGAGTCCCGTATTGGTGGAGTAACGAGGCCTGGGCCGCTCGGGCCAGCAGATGGGCGGATTGGATCCCGAGACCTAATCCGATGGCAGACGCCACGGCACCGAGGAGAGCGGCATCCATCAAGTGGAGGAACAGGATCGACTCGCGGGTCGCTCCCAATGCACGCAGCACTCCGACCTCGGGTCGACGCTCCCATGCGACGGCAGTCGCTGATCCAGCGACGAGCAGAAATGCTACTCCGAGCGCCATGGACCCGAAAAATCCGAGCATCATGCGAAACGACTTCACGGTTCGCCGGAGCTGTTCCGCTTGGGCTGAGGCAGGCTCGACGGTGAAATTCGTTCCCAGGGAGTCGCGGAGCCGCCGGGCGGTCCCGGCGAGATCTTCGCGTTGGGCGACCCGGATGTCGATCCGATCGACCTTGCCTTCCTTGCCGAAAGCCAGGCGGGCTGCTTCGATATCCATGACGGCGAGTGCCCCCCCGAAGGCTTTCGCTGGACCTGTTGCATCGATGAGGGCTCGAACCACGAATTCTTTTCGGCCTAAAGCAGTGATGAGAGGGAGTCGGGCACCCGTAGCGAGACCGTGGGCGGTGGCGAACGGTCGAGTGATCGCGATGCTGTCGGGTTGACTCATGAACAGCAGTGGATCTTTCACGATCGCTGCTCCGTTCGCGTCGTAGGATCGGACTGAGCGATCATTGAGGAGATCGATCCCGAGAAGCATCAGGGTCTCGGTCGAGCCCGCTTGGGCCGAGTAGTAAACCCGATTTTCGACCGAAGGGACGGCGTTCGAGACGCCGGCGACTCGTTGAACCCGCTCCAAGGTGCTCTCCGGGAACCCGAGCTCGCCAGAAGTGACGATCAGATCGGTTTCTCCGGCGATCGCGGAAACGCTTTGCTCGAGGGAGGAAGTGATCAGGCGACTCACCATCGCGACGGAGGTCGAGAGCGCCACTCCCAGCGAGATCCCTCCGATCATGAGCAGGCTGCGCAAGGGTTTTCTCGCCCAGAAACGAATTCCGGGGAGCAGGAGGAGAGGGCTCAAGCGTTGACCTCGATTTTGCCGTCCTTGAGCTGAATGACGCGGTCGCAGTGGGCGGCCGCTTTGGGATCGTGGGTGACCATAAGGAGTGCTCCTCCTGTGCTGGCTACGGACCGCGTTAGAATACCCAGGATGGTTTCGCCGCTGGCCGAGTCGAGATTGCCGGTCGGCTCATCGGCAAGAATCAGAGCAGGAGAAGCCGATAGGGCTCGGGCGATTGCAACGCGCTGCATTTCGCCCCCCGAGAGTTCAGCGGGGTAGTGCCCCCCTCGGTGGCCCAGCCCCATTTGCTCGAGCAAAGCCATTGCGGTCGCGAAGCTCGATTTGCGGTCGCGTCCGTCCAAAAGTAAGGGCCAGGCGGCATTTTCAAGAGCCGTCAAGGTCGGAAGTAGGTTGAAGGATTGGAAAACGAAGCCGAGTCTCCGCCTTCTGAAGCGAGAGAGGTCCCGGTCGGATAAGGAGGCGATTTCGCTCCCTGCGATCCGGATGGTTCCGGAGTCAGGTCGATCCAAAGCTCCCAGGAGTTGAAGGAGAGTGCTTTTTCCTGAGCCGCTCCGTCCCATAATGGCGACCCGCTCCCCAGCCGCCAACTGAAGGTTGACACAGTCCAAAGCGACAACCGACCTGGATCCCTGCAGGTAGGTCTTTCTCAAATTGACTCCTTCGATCATCATAGTCTACGAGTCTAAGGGGGCAAGGTCACAGAATCCAAGTGAGTTGGATCGATGGTCTGCCTAGAATCGGAAAAATGGATCTTAAGGCGAAGTTCGAACCTTCGAGCGGATTTTATGAAGAGCTCAAGCGGCGGGTGGATGCACGGCTGATCGAGGCTGGGAGCACTGCGCGCGATCGTCCGGGGATGTACTTGAAGGCAGGCGTGATCTTGACCTGGTTCGCCCTCTCGTATGCAGCGCTCGTGTTTTGGGCGAGCAATCCCTTTCAAGGATTGCTGTGTGGCTTCTCTTTGGCGGTGGCGATGGGAGGCATCGGCTTCAGCATCGCCCACGATTCGAATCATGGAGCGCTTTCGGATCGCAAATGGGCCAATGCCCTCGGTGCCTTGGCTTATGAGCTTCTGGGCGCGAGCTCATTCATCTGGCGCTGGAAGCACAACATCCTTCATCACTCGTTCACCAACGTTTCGGGATTCGACTCCGATATCGACAGTGAACCATTTCTGCGGCTTTCCCCCCATCAGCGCCGCCGATGGTTCCATCGTTTCCAAGTCGTCTACGCCTGGTTGCTCTATGCCTTCCTGGTTGCCCAGTGGCAGTTCATTTCCGACTTCCGGGGGATATTCCAAGGTCGCATCGGTCGCCAGAAATTCAAGGCTCCTCGCGGTCGGGAAGTATCGGTTTTCTGGGGTGGTAAGCTTTTTTTCCTGACCTGGGTTTTCATCGTTCCGGCATTGTTCCATCCCTTTTGGATGGTGTTGGTCGCTTATGCCGGCGTCAGCGCTGTCCTTAGCGTCATCATGAGCATCGTATTTCAAGTCGCGCACGTCTCGCCTGAGTCCGAATTCATCCGACCCATCCCCGGCCCCGGCAACACTTTGGGCCGGGAATGGGCCCGCCATCAGGCTGAAGCGACAGTCGACTTCGCTCGTGAAAACCGGCTTCTCAGTTGGTATCTGGGAGGCCTGAACTTCCAGATCGAGCATCATTTGTTCCCGAAGATCTGCCATTTCAACTACCCGTTGATCGCACCCGTGGTCGAGGAGACCTGTGCTGAGTTCGGGGTGAAATATGCTTCGATTCCAACCTTCACCCAAGCACTTCGGGCCCACGCGGGCTGGCTTCATGAGATGGGCAGATCCTGTGAAAATGAAGTGATGTCGGCGCCTTCGATTCCCGCGACCTGAGTTCGGAGCCTCTTCGGACAGCTTCCACTCGAGTGCCCAAGACATAGACAGTCTTGCCTTCGCTTCCTGAATGATATTCAGGAGCTGAGCTGGTTCGTCTCTTGCTGATATGCGTCACGGAGGTTCCGTGGCCAGAGACGCTCCCGCTTCCTTAAGTCTGCTTCGGTATCCGGTAGATCGATGGACGGTCTGTGCCGTCTTATTCACCGCATTCCTCTGCGGACTCCCCTTCTGGACGAACTGGGGCATTTCGAAGCTCGTGATTCTCTGGATTGTACTCTTGGCCTTTCGATTCACCGCCCCTTGCGCCCAGCACTGTCACGCGCACCTCAAAGTCTTCAGGCACCCGCTCCCGAACTTTCTCTACGATATTGTCCTTGCCCAACTCACCGGATTTACGACTCCCGAGTGGGAGCTTCAACACAATCGTGGTCATCATCGGCACTTTCTCGATCCAAAAGTCGATGTTGCCGGAACGCATGACGACCACAGCGGTGAACCGCTCGGAATGTTTCGCTATGTGGTGCAGGGAAACCTTCGCCTGTTGCCCGATGCCTATCGGATCGCGCTTCGTGAGTCCGACCGACGGACCTGGCTTTTCAAGCTCGGAAGCCAAGTCTTCATCCAGTTTGCAGTCCTGTTTACAGCCTTAGCATGGGCTCCAGGGGTCGCAGCTTCGTTCCTCTTGGCACAGGCTCTCTTGATGAGGGTTTTCGTCTGGTGGGGTTCCTATTGGCAGCACCATGGGGCTCCGGCCACGAATATCTACGACGGGAGCTTCACGAACCTGAGCCCTTGGCTGAACCGAGTGACTTTCAACAGCGGGCACCATACTTCCCATCACGAGCGTCCGACCCTGCATTGGTCGATGCTCCCCGCCCGGACCACCCAAATTCGGACACGCATTCCGGACGAGTGTCTCAAGACCTCGGTGTTCTGACGGTGAGGACGAGAGTCAAATACAAGGTGTAGCGACAGGGCCCGAGTCGACGAAAGCCTTGCCTGAAACATCCATGAGCGGATAGGGGCAAACGGGTGTGCCGTCCCGGAGAACTTTGAAGTTCATCAGGTTGTTGCCGTTGCCGATCTCCTGCCCGATCTTCACCACATCGCCCACGCGCAAGTCGACCGAGCTCAAATGGGTCACGACCCAGGTGTAATGTGCATTCGTGAAAGCAGTGACATTGATGCTGGTTCCGCTGCCCTCCAGTGCCGTGATCAAGCCTCCAAAAGGGGCCTTGATCCTGAATGCCGTCCCACTGGCGACCAAGTCGAGGCCGAGTTGCGGCGAGTTACTGCTGAAGGGAAACTTGTAGACCCCAGCGCTGTCGACCGGCGAGATGAAGGCAGGAGTCGTTTTTGGATCGCCTAAAGCTTCAAAGGGGTCAGTGCCCTGTCCGCAACTGATCAGGAGAGCCGAGAGGGGGAGAAGGAGACGCCTCATAGGTCGTATTTCACCCCTGCCACTAGGCCGGTGTTGAAGAGCGCCTTGGCGCCCAGCGTGTAGCTGATCGGGACGCAGAGAGAGAGCTTGAAGTGCTTAGGCAGATCGTAATAGCTGCCTGCGCGGAGTCGGACCCCGTAATTCACTCCCGTGTTGCTCAGGGCGTTTCCGAGGGACTTGTCGTAGCTCAAGTGGGAGAAAATCGTCCCCACCTCGCCCGAGGCGAACGGTTGGAACTTGTTTCGAGCCTTGAATATCTTCGTCTCCGCACCCGCGAAAACCAGCCATTGGCTGATCGCGACTTGAGTCAGGGTCTGAATCCCGTAGCTCTGATGTCCGAGAGTGAAGCGAGCCCGCCAGGAATTACCGAGCACGGAAGGGACGAAGAGCAGCGCATGGGCTTCAAAGCCCAGTTTGCTGCTCAAACTCTCCCGGAGGCCACCCAGTACAATGGGGTAGACGAACGCGAGACCTGCACTCGATACTGCAATGCTCGTGTTTCGGCGGGTCGTTTCGGCCTCGGTCATCTCATTGGGAGCAGGGTCGCTGCTGAGAGTGGGAGTAGCGACAGGCACCGGAGTGTTCTTTTTTTTTGGTGAGCGCGTGCTTTTTCGGAGAGCAGCCGGAGAGGGCAGTGGCGCAGGAATGGGATCACCGGCCATGGCTTGACTGAGTGAGCCAAGTCCGAGGAGTGCCGTCACCAGGAACATCCTAAGAGAGTAATGGAAGGGTCCGAAACTTCAAATGAATTCTCATCCTCGGTCTACTTGAACCAGCGCTGTTCGTTCCAAAGCGTGGAAGACAGCATCGCTTGTCCTGCAGCGCTGGGATGAAAGCAATCCACGGCGAGGATGGAGGGCTGAAGGTCGACCCCAAACATTGCGGAAGTGAAGTGGAGGTCGAGGTTGGGGAACCGGACCCGGGCTTCTTCGACGATTCTTTGGATCAATTGGTTCTTTTGAACCACTACCGCATTTCGGCTCTGATATTCGGCGGGGGTTTTCCAAAGGGTCAATGGATTACAGAATTTCAGTAAGCGGTTCCGAACGACTTCGCAGGTGAGGCCGTGCAGGACTTGAGTGTTCTGGATGGCGGGAAATCCGAGGTCCGCGATGCGAGGCAGGCCAGCGACGAGAACCGGGATCCGTTCGCTTTGCTGGATCTCGGAGAGCTTCGAGAGCCCTTTCATGAAGTCCTCGCTGAAGGCCGCCTCCGGAGTGCCGATCGGGCTGACGTCGGAGCAGGCATCATTGTTTCCCATCAGAAGCGTGATGTACTTCACGCTCGTGTATTGCCCGCGTTTGAACTCGTCGACAATCGACTTGGCTTGTTCAGGGAGGTTGGCGGCCTTGTTTCCGGGAACCGCGGCATTGAACATGTCCAGCGTGCCCGGGACATGGTTCAGGGTCATGTACTCCTTGAGTCTGACGTAGTGCGACATGATCTTCTCGCCGGAAGCCCAGGAAAAGGTCTTCTTGTTCTCGATCAAGGCTCTCGTACCGAGGTCTTGGACGCGCAAGCTGGGATCGACGGCCGCCAAGCTCGTATCCGCCAAAGACGCAGCGGTCATCGAGTCTCCCAAGCTCGCCATGAGGAACTTCGGGGGAGTGGAGGAGGACTCCTCTCCCCGACTTTTCGACAACGGGAAGATCAAAGCGACCGCAGCCATCAGAGAAAGAAGATTTCTAGTCATATTGAAAATTTAATGGAGAAGCGGGGAAATGCAAATACACTGTCCGCCATTTTGGCGAATTCGAGCGGGTAACGCGCGCTGCTAGTTGCGGAGGTTCGTTTAAATATTGGGCGAGTTTCCGGATATTCGTTGAGTTCGCAATGGGGCTAACGTAAATCCGCATCCACTTGATTACGAAGTACTCACATCCACTCGGAGCGCCCATTCCATGACCCAACTCACTTCACTTCTCGCTGCCTTGACCTTTGTGGTCAGTGTTAGCGCCTTTGCCGATGCCCAAGACGGTGCCTACCTCGACTCTCCTTATCGCAATCTCCATCGCCCGACTCTGAACCGCAATTCGCACGGTTCTCAGCAGGAGAAGGGTCTCAATGACGCTGTGGCGCGTCGTTCGGATACGAGCGCACTCATCGCGCACGTGACTCCAGTCCGCGCCCAATTGTCGCGGGGGACTTGCTCGATATTTTCGGCAACCGCCATGCTCGAGTCGATGATGGTCATCAAAGGCTACGCCGACGTTTCCACCGCTGATTATTCTGAAGAGTGGCTCGAGTACCTCATCACGCGGGGCCGCACGGGTGATGGGTCTTCTTCCAACGCCAACTTCAACACCTTTGTTCGTTATGGCACCGCTCAAGAATCCTCACTGCCTTACGTGGGCGAGACTTGGGACACCCCGAACTTTTCCCCATTGGCCAACCAGCGTTGCAGCCGGTTCACCGACTTTGCGACCCAGAAGTCCTGCCTGCTCGGACATCGCGACCCCAGTCTCCTCAGCACTTCGGATGCTGATCTCTTGAACGCTTCCAGCGCGTCCTTCGATCCCGAGTTCCAGAAGGCCCGCACCGATGCTGCCCAGTTCCGCGCCCAATACATGGGTCGGGTCCGCCAAGGCTGGACCGTCGGAAGCGAGAGCGACATCAAGACCCTTCTTTCGGCGGGGATCCCGGTCGTTCTCGATATCGACTTTTACTATGGTGCCTGGAACCATCGCAAAGCCGAGGGTTTCGGTATTGGCCGCAACTTGGAACAGTGGAGCCAAGGCATCGTCGGCTATCCTGAGCCAGGTTCGATGGACATCCTGAAGACGCGTGAAGAGCCGGCAGGGCATTCGATCCTTCTCGTCGGATACAATGACGATGTGGTCGTGAACACGGACGTTCTCATGCAGGATGGTACCCGCCAGCAATTTTCCTATGCCGGTGTGTACTACCTGAAGAACTCCTGGGGCACGGCCGGATTCGGAAGCCAGTTCACCCTCGATGGAGTGGCCCATCCCGGCTACGGTATGATCACCCAGAAATACGCGCACGAGTACGGCGGTTTCTACAAGTTCAGCTTGGGCAACTGAGCAGTTCCCGCTTTCGCTGGTCCTGATCCGCACCTAATGTGAGTTCAACGGAGACCGGCGGTCCTCGAAAGAGGCTCGCCGGTTTTTCATTCAATGGACTTCGAACTCTCAGCGGACTTCGAACGGGGACTCGCCCCTCATTTGCCGGTATCGGCTCGCCCAATCGCCGACGATGTTGGGGTTCATTGGACCGAAACCACAGGGGCCGGCTTCTTCTCGGTGCAGGAACTGGTATTGCGAACCCGATTGCACGAAGTGGCAGGCTTGGCAGGTTTGATTGTTGATGCGGTTTAAATGAAGCTCCCCGTCGAGTTGATCCGAGTCGCGAGTGATCTGGATGCTGAAGTCGGGTGTGCCGATGTATCGATTCAGGAACAGGGGCGAGTCGAGTGCTGCACCCCTACGCGGGGAGTAGCTGCCCATTGCCCAGTTTCCGCTCGCGAGCTTCTCGGACATGCGGAGCTCGAAGGTTTCTTGGCCGGTTGAATTGAACCGGATCCAGTGTGCGACGCGGGTGCCGACGGGATAGTTCCAGACTTCCCGGGAACGGGAGTCCTGGGAAACCCGGATATGGGTGTGAAGGGGGATCGTTGCGATGAATTTTTCGAGGAACAAGTCTTTGCGCTTTTCTGGAGTGCCGACGAGCTCGCCCTCGAAAGTAATCCGGCTGCCGATGGGTGACCCGAACGAGCGAGAGTCTTGTTGGAACTCGAGGGACGCGGAGTCCGTCAGGACGACGTCGGGAAGTGGATCGGGCAGTCCTGAATAGAGGGGATCGGCGTACGCAAAAGCGACCCAGAAAGCGAAGAGTTGCGGGATGATCATGAGAATCATTATCATTTACCTAGCGCAGGTTGAGCCTTCGATCAATATTTCTTGTCGGGATTATCGAGCGACGTTCCACCAAAGGTCGCCATTTTGGCCCTCGTTCTCGAGAAACGTCCAAAGCTTCGCGTCATAGTAGAGGTTGGATGGAACCGGTGGCAGGTTCGATGCCTTCTGATGAAACTTCTGCGGAGCACGGCTGAGCTGGAGGTGTGAAAGGCAGGAGAGCTGCGAGAATCGGGGATGCCCTTCGGGGAGGACCTGCACGTCCACGCACTTCAGAACGGATCTCCCCTTGAGGGCTTGATGAAAAGCTTGGGCGAGGGTTCCGCTTCCCACCGGTATCCAGATCCGGGGAGGTAGGCCGTTCAGCAGCAGAGTGATTTGTTTGAGCTGTTTTTCGAGTTCAAACTGCAGATCCCGGATGAATTGGGGATCAGAAAATCCGAGCGGGAGCTTGAAGCGGGACGAATGGGAGTCAGCGTAGGCCTCGGCCCGGCGCTCGGCTTCGTTCAAATCCTTGCAAAGGTGGATGGTCGCGCCCTGTTTTTCGGCGAGTCGGGTGAACTCGTGAGGTCCCTGGTCCGGACAATAGGGGTCGATCTCGCAAAACAGCACGGCTTTGACCCCGAGCATCTGGCAGCTGGCCGCCAAAGCCACTTGGGCAAAACCAGAAAACGGGCTCGCGTAAATGAACTCTTCGGCCCCTTTTGCCATTTTGCGCGTGAGGTAGGGACCTACGGCGCGCTGTTTGGTGCCGCCGGGCAGGAGATCATCTCGGACGATCCAGACCTCTCCTGCCGCGATCGGCTTGCGATCCAGGAAAACGAGCGGAGATTGCTCGGGAGGAAGTGGATCGGCATAGAGGGAAGTGAACGACGTGGCGGTGCGCATGGGTGTGGGCTACGGCATAGCCTGCGACAGGCTGACTGGCGAGTCGGGTTTAAGCGATGCCTGGATCCGTTCCGGATACATCCGGGATTCTTCCAGTATCCAGTTCTGTGCCCCGATCAGTGCCGCGAACGCGAGTGGAACTCCTCCAGTGGGAAATTCGGCTCCAGTCTCTGGACCAGGACGCTCAGAAAGCCAGGCTTCAGTAGAGAAGGCGAATCCTTCCCGCTGCTGAGGCCCGTTCACTGGATGGAAATCAATCCAAATGGGTTTCGAGGTGACGGATCACGCCCACCACGACGCCTTCGATGCGAAACTCGACATCCGCATCGACCAACGATTCGATCACCAGGGTCTTGAATTCGGAGTTGGCGGGACGAAGTTCCACTCGGTCTCCTTTTCGATAATAGCGTTTCACAGTGGCGTGGTCGTTGATCATCGCCACTACGGTCTGCCCGTTGTTGGCGCGACTTCTCTTGTTCACGATCACGTAATCGCCATCTAGAATCCCGTCCTCGATCATTGAATCCCCGACGACCTGCAGGACGTAGTTGTCCCCTTTGAGAACCATTGAAGGAGGGACCTCGAACTCATCCCGATTCTCGATCGCTTCAATGGGCCGACCTGCGGCGACCCTGCCCAGGAGAGGCAAAGTCATCGCAGGTCGGAAGAGAGGTGGGGTGGGTGTGGACGGAAACAGGGGAATGGGGGGTGAAGGGTTCTGGGGCACGATCTGAAGTCCGCGACGCGCGTTCAGGGTCTTCGAGAGATGACCTTCGCGCTCGAGTCGGACAAGGTAGTTTTGAACGGTTCCCAAGGAGCGATAACCGAAATGACCGGCGATCTCCTGTTGAGAGGGCGCGTATCCATGATCCCTTTGGAACTCCAAAATGAAGTCGAGAACCTGCTTTTGCTTCGGCGTGATACCCATCGAACTGCTCCTTGAAGGACGCCTGGAAGAGGCTCCGGGTTCGTTGTTTTGAGTATAGCGTAAGTTTTGCGTAAGTCTAATTTTTCTGCTTAAATCATACGTAAAAATGGACGAAAGTATTTTCATTTTCTCGTTTATTTCGAAGCGACGCCATCCCCTGAGGGGGCGCTCGCCAAGAATTGCTGATTGCTTAAGAGAACCCCGCTCGATATGACGCCTTGCATGAATAGACGAGTTTCAAAGTCTGCCCTCTCGGTCCTCTGGGTGACTCCACTTCTTCTCATCTTTGTGGCCGCCTGCGGGTCGAGCAGCGGAGGAGGGGGAGCTGCGAACTCCGCCGGTTCAGGACCCTGGGATGGACTCTGGCAAATGCCTTGCGTGGATTTTCCGAGCGCCGATCCGAACTTCCATGCTTCGGCCAATCTCGAAGTCGTAGTGCGAAATCAAACCATGCGCACCAGCGTACGCAATTACGATTCGGCCGGGTGCCAAGGTAATCCTCAGAGTTTGACCGAAACGCACGCGACTTTCGTAGTTCAAGGTCCCTACGGCGGCGAGAATCTCGTGGCAGTCGACCTGACGGAGCGCCAGGTCTTGAAAACCTTTTACGGAATCGCCGCGACACGCGCTGGCCAGGACGCCGAATGCGGAATCCGAAATTGGAGATCTGCCGAAGCTCACGACGTGACCCACGCGACTTGCTCGGCGGCTGACCGGATCGACCAAGTCCAATACGGAACTTACAAAATTGTGAACGGTGAACTGTTCCTATCGAACTCGAGCCTCGTGACGACTCCGGGAGGAGCGCTTCCTGGAAGCACTCCTGAGACTCGCGTTACTGCTTTTGACAGGACTGGCTGGAAGCGGTCGAACTGAGCCCGCAGCGATCAGGCAGCCTCGCTGCCGCCCTGGCTCTTGCAAACGCCCTCGCGATGAGAAGTAGGAACGAGGGGAACCAGTCCCTTGCCGCTCCTGACGAAGTG
>JAYVNB010000269.1:0-3619 GCA_043759365.1 Bacteriovoracaceae bacterium
CCCCCAAGTCGGCCCGCGGGTCGCTCAGCCGGTCGGCTGAGCCATGTCCGGAGCTTTCACCGAAACCTGAATCGGTTCGCGACTCACAGCCGTCTGACCATCGGCGTTCTTCGCGATCACATTCACCTGGTACTGCATCGTCTGACCGCCCACCGCGAGCTTCTTGAGCTGATCTGCGGAGAGTTCGGCACGCCAAGTGCTGCCGCCGATGTTCTTCATAGGAATTTCCATCGGGACATTGACGAAACGGAGCCGGACTTCATCGATGTTGGAAGTGAAGTCCTTCACTTCCGCGAGGATCTCCGTTGGCCCTGCGGCCTGAAGGTTGCGGTTCAATTCAAATGTCCCGGGATTGGTGCGTGCATCGACGATCGTCGGACCGTTGGCAGCGAGATCATTGGCACTGGTCTTATTGCCTTTGCCGAAGGTCGAGCAGCCGGATGCGAGCACCAGAAACACTGGAAACAGGACGCTGAGCGCTTGAGTTCTGGTTTTCATACCCAAAGCCCTTGCAACTGCAGGACCGGTGCGGCGCACCGACTCCTCCGGCATGGCTCAAGGCTCGGGTGGAGACAACTGAGTGAGGGCGCGTAAAAAGCGCTTATGGGGACTCGACTTTTGATAGGCGAGATAAAGGGTCGTCATGGCGTCCGTTCCCAAGGGCTCGAAAGCAATCTTGTTGCGCTTGGCCAGCCACGCAACACTGTGCCAAGGGAGTACCGAAGCGGCACCCGGCGTCTCTGAAACCCAGACGGCCAAACCAGTGAGATCTTGCCAATAGATGCGGTACGAGGGTGGCGGCATCTTCTGTCGGCGGACGAGCCAAGTCTCCACCGGATTATCCTGCCCCGTGATCGCTCCCCATTTGTATTTGCGAAGATCGGCGCTCCTCGAGTCCGGATGGCGCACGATCCCCCATTTTTCGGTATAGATCGGCTTGCACACGTAGTCGGCAAGCTCCTCTTTATGCTCCAGGATACCGGCATCGGCACCAGCCTGGATCGTCTCGAGCGATACTTTCGAAAGATTCGTAGTCCGAGCCTCGAGCGTCAGCGTCGGGTAAGTGTCCTGGGTCTGGATCCACCAGGGGAGTACGACTTCCCGGAGAAAAAGCGGCGGCCCGATGAGTACGAAATGCTCCGGCTCGGAAGCGACGTTCTGGATACGGCGCACTCCCGTCTCCCAAGCCATGAGGATCTTCTCGGCCAGCTGCGCGAGCTCGTGCGCTTGCGGCAGCGGCTTCAACCCCCGTGGACCACGCCTTTCAAAGAGTAGGGCGCCCAGTTCCTGTTCGATCGAATGCACGCGTTTGGAGAGCGCCGACTGAGTCAGGTGCAGTCGCTCAGCGGCTCGCGTCAAATTCGGGTCCGCGACCAAGGCCTGGATGATGCGAAGACTTTGAATTTCCATCTCGGAATAATAGTAGTCCGGACAGCCTCTATTGGACAGCAGCCTTTTCTGGCATACCGCCTGGATGAAACAGACTTCGTTCACTTCCCTGGCTCTCGGCTTGCTTTCACTTTCTTCGCTGTTTGCTGCACCGGCTTTCGCCGTTGAGCGCAATTTCGCGTGGACTGACTTGGGAGTCTACGTGCGCCACTGCTCCATTCAACCTTTTTGGGTTGCACCCAACGGGCAAAAAGTCTTTGGTAACCTCAAGAGCGTTTGCGCTGAACTTCAGACGAGCCCACGAGTGGCGAAGTTCCCGTTTCAGGGAGTCAACTACACCGCAGTCTTGGCCGATTCCCGAAATGCGGACGAGGGTGATCTCAACGACCTTCAACTCTTTGACGACCACGGTCAGCTGATCGACCATGTCGATGGGATTCTCGCATTCGGCGATATCCTGCTTGCTCTCGCTTCCGGCCATCAAAACATTCCGGAAGTCTACGACCCTGGCCAAGCTCGAGCTGAATAGGCCATCTCGGTTGCCAGGAGATTGACACCCATTCCGTTCAACTTCCTCACGTTTTTTGCGACGAAGGGACGACTCGGTTCTGTTAGACTGAAGAAGGACTTTCAGTCATGAAAAGCTACACGACACGCTTCCTCAAATCGCTTGCAGTCTTCTACATGGCGTTCCCGGCCACGTACCTGCTCAGCTCCGCTTTGCTTTTCGATATTCCTGCAGCGCAGTGCCTACGCATGCTGCTGTCCCCTGGGTACTATGTCCTGAGCGCGCTCGCGATCGCTTCGGGATACGGCCTTTACGAAATGAAGCGTTGGGCCTGGTACGTGTTCCTGCTCACGAACGTTCTCGTGGGCTACAACAATGCCGTGCTCGCATCCGATTTCGGCGAGAGCCACTATCGCGTCGTCGCTTTCATCCTCTCGATCTTCATCTTGGTGGGGATCATGCTTCGGGTTTCGCGCGAAGTCCGGGTTCCCTATTTCCTACCCCGGATCCGCTGGTGGGAAAGCAACCCGCGCTATCGCCTGAGTGTCCCGGTGGCAGTGACCCAGATCGAAGAATCCTCACTCCAAGGCGAGATCCTGGACCTCTCGATGGGCGGCTGCTTCATCAAGCTCCGTAACGACCTTCTTCAGGATACCCAGCTCGGACTTCAATTCACCTGCTTCGGGCAATCTGTTGAAGTAACGGGAACCGTGGTTTGGAGAACTCAAAGCGCGGTCACCCACCCCAAAGGGGTCGGCATCAAGTTCGGGGCGATGAGCCGCGCCCAGCGCAAAGTCTTGAAAGCGATTGTCCATCGCTTACGCGAGATTTCGAACCTCTACCGCACTTCGCGGTACTTGATGAATCAGGAGGAGTTCTTCCACAAGATGGAAGAGCTTCAGAACGAGAGGCTGGACGTTCCGGCGGTCAAGGAAGCTAAAGCCTGAACTTCGAGACCGTTTTTTTGCACTCCTGAGTGCCTCGCTTGCAATAAGAGTACATGACCTGACCGTGCACGTTCTGGGCGGAATCCACTCGTCCACTCCCGGTCAACTTGAGTTGAACTCGCGTGGAGTTAGCGGGCCATTGAGCGCCGCGAATCGTCCCGGGTGAGACCTCAGCCGGTGGGTCGGCGAACACTTGGACCAAGACCGATCCCGGGGCGGGATTGAGCACCCAAGCAGGGTCCTTCGCCATGAAGCTCAGGACGAGCACGTCGCCGTTTCGAGTGAGCTCGAACCAGGTCGGACCCAGACCCCGAGGAACCTCCGCGCCTGCGGCGGGTTGAAGCTTGAGCGATTCGGGCCTGAGCTCCGCTTTGCCCTCGACCCGGTTTTTCAGGGGAGCCTTCGGTGTGGAAATGGCCGCTGGAACTCGTCCGCGAGTGGTACGAGACACGACTGTCTGAGTAGCCCACGCCGAGAAGGAGCAGGTCCCGGAGAATTGGATTATTGAAGCGGCGACCAGTAAGATGAAGCTCATCAAGAAAGGTTAGCATGCTGGAAAACTGGATGAAAGCGGCCCTCAGTCTCGCGGAGGAAGCCGCGCAAGCGGGCGAAGTCCCTGTCGGTGCCGTGGTGATCAAGGAGGGTCGAATCATCGGCTCGGGCCGCAACCAGCGGGAAGCCGACCAAAGCCCGATTGCTCACGCCGAAATTTTGGCGCTCTTGGAGGCCGCTGCGGCCGAAAAAAGTTGGCGGCTTGCCGGCTGCGAACTCTACG
>JAYVNB010000270.1:0-3596 GCA_043759365.1 Bacteriovoracaceae bacterium
CTTCGCGGGTTACTTCGATTTCGTCCGGTCGTCCGGCAGCGCTCGTGATTCTCAGGATCGACGTCACCTCTTCAGTTGCGTAGAACTAGGCCGCAGGCCAGCCAACTCAAGCGATTTCGCTTCTGTCATGGCGAGGATTTCGCTCTCGTTGGCCCGCAAAAATTCGTGAAGCATCTTGCTCCCGAGCGATGCAACCCCCGTTCCCGGCGAAGTTTTAGCGGCAGATCGCAATCGAGAGAGAGTCGTCGATCCGGGTCGAGCGGACTGTTTTAAGGTGCACGTTCCGGTTGGATGAGACAGGGATCCCCGTCGTGAACACCCGTGACTGCGTGGGTCGAAAAAAAAATTTCGCAACATAAGTGCGAAAAACGGTTGAATACTTAGCAATTCTCGACCAGCATCCGTAGGCAACCCACAAAAGGAGCCTAAATATGGCTAAAACTGCTAAAAAAACGAAAACTGCCTCGAAAAGCGCCCGTTTCAACGTCTTGAACGAACTCCACGAGCGCGTCGCCAAGAGCACTGTCGTCACCCGCAACGGTGAAGCCAAGCTCAAGCGTGCCGATCTGAAAGTCGCTCTGGAAGAAATCATGCTCGAAGCTGCTAAGCGCGCAGCAAAAGGGGAGCGCGTGCGTTTCCCTGTCATCGGCGCTCTCGCGATGCGTCCTGTGAAGGCCCGCAAGGCCGGCAAAGGGAAGAACCCTTTCACTGGCGAAGAAATGACGATCAAGGCCCGCCCTGAGTCGCGCAAGCCACGCTGGTCGTTTCCGAAAGTCGTTAAAGAGACTTTCGCCAACAAGCGGAACTGGAGCTGATCTCCGTTTCGATTTGAGTTGGATTCAACTCCTTCGGCGCTCTCGAGGTGCATGGACTGCACTTGGGGAGCGCCGCTTTCATTTTGCAAGGTTCAGGGGAGCATGACTTATCATGATGCGAAGTATCGTGCTTTTCTTCCTAGCCGGGATCCTCGAGATCAGTGGCGGGTACTTGGTCTGGATCTGGCTTCGGGAGAGTCGAGCGCTTTGGTTGGGAGTGTTAGGCTTCGGGCTTCTCAGTCTTTATGGCGTGCTGCCGACGCTTCAGGAGAAGTCCCAGCCTTTTGGCCGAGTCTACGCCGTGTACGGCGGGGTCTTCATCGTGCTTTCCTTGTTCTGGGGGTGGTGGATCGAAGGTCAGAGGCCTGATCTACGCGACTGGGTCGGAGTGTGCGTGACTTTGGCGGGTGCTTGGATCCTTTGGGCTCCGCGCGCGACTTCGTGATTTCCACTCGAAAAATAGGACCGGGTAAATCAAGAGCTCGAGCGCGAAGGAACTGAAGAGGCCGCCGATCATCGGAGCCGCGATCCGCTTCATCACGTCGGCACCCGCTCCGGTCGACCACAGGATCGGGATCAAACCCAGGAACGCGGCCGCCACGGTCATGAGTTTTGGCCTGACTCGGTGAACAGCCCCTTCAACGATGGCTTGAATCAGATCCTCCGGCGTTCGCAATCGACCGGCCTCCTGTCGTTCAGTGTAGGCTAGGTCCAAGTACATCAGCATGAAGACGCCGGTCTCGGCGTCTAAGCCCATCAACGCGATCATCCCGACCCAAGTGGCGATCGAGCTGTTGTAACCCAGAAAGTAAAGGAACCAGACGGCTCCGATCAGGGAGAAGGGAACCGCGAGCAAGACAATCGCTGTCTTGACCCAGGAGCGGGTGTTGAAATGGAGCAAGAGGGTGATGAGGAGGAGCGTGATCGGAATCACGATTTTGAGCCGCTCCCGCACCCGCTCCATGTTCTCGAACTGGCCACTCCAAGTGATCGAATACCCGGTTGGAATCTTGACCCGCGACGAGACCGTGGTTTTGGCGTCCTTCACGAAACTTCCGATGTCCCGGACAGTCGGGTCTACGTCGATGTAGACATAGCCCACCGGAAGAGCGTTCTCATCCCGGACCATGCTCGGGCCCTCTTGGATCCTGATTCGCGCAATGGCCGAGAGCGGGATCTGGTAGCCTGCCCGCGTCGTGATGAGGGTGCGCGCGATGGTTCCCGGATCCGATCTGAAGCTTTTCCCCATGCGAACCTGGATGGGATACCGCTCCCGGCCGCTCAGGCTCGTGGAGACGTTTTCTCCACCGATAGCGGCCATGGCGAGGTCCTGGGCCTCTTTTAGGCTCATGCCTTGAGTCGACAGCGCCTGGCGATCAAAGTCGACATCGAGGAAATAGCCGCTCGCGGCCCGTTCTGCGACCACGGTGCGGGCGCCTACGAGGGGCCGTAGGACGCCTTCGATTTCTTGCCCGACCTTCTCGATCACTTTCAGGTCGGGTCCGAAGACTTTCACTCCGAGCGTGCTTCGGATCCCGGTCGACAGCATGTCGATGCGATTTTTGATCGGCATGGTCCAGATGTTGGGCATCCCGGGAAAATCAAGTTTTTTGTTCATTTCCGAAATCAGGGACTCTTCGGTCAAGCGATCTGGCCAGAAGGGCCGAAGGGGTGCTTGGAGAATTTGCGGCAGTCCCGAGTACCAGCGGGGGGTCTTGCGCCATTCGGAGCGAGGCTTGAGTTGAATCGTGGTCTCAACCATCGAGACCGGAGCGGTATCGGTCGGGGTCTCGGCGCGTCCCGCTTTTCCGAAGACGGTGTCAACCTCGGGGAACGACTTCAAGATCCCGTCTTGAACCTTCAAGAGACGCTCCGCCTCAGGCACCGACATTCCGGGGAGAGCGGTGGGCATGTAGAGAAGGCTGCCTTCATGGAGCGTCGGCATGAACTCGGAGCCCAGGAGCCAGAAACCGGGAATGATGGTCGCCGTGAGGAGCGCGGCCAAGATCAGGGTGAGTTTACGTCGATGAAGTACCCAGTGGACCGCAGGCTCGTACCAGCGGTGAAGCCTGCGGCTGATGGGATGGCGTTCCTCTGCGTGATAGCGACCCACGATCGCAGCGTCGAGAGTCCGGTTCAGCCACGGCCACCGGGTCTGAAAGGGTTCGGATCGGGCGAAGAGCATCCGCAGGGCTGGATCCAAAGTGATGGCGAGGATCGCCGCCATCGCCATCGTCAGGTTCTTCGAAAGGGCCAGGGGCCTGAAAAGTCGGCCTTCCTGATCAACAAGCGTGAAGACCGGGATGAACGCGACGGCGATGACCAGCAATGAAAAGAACACCGAAGGGCCGACTTCGAGGAGGGCATCGAGTCGCACGGTGTGAAAGTCCTGCTTTCGCCCCCCGGCATCCCATTTCTGGATTTTACGGTAAGCGTTCTCGACCTCGACGATCGCTCCGTCCACCAGGACTCCGATCGAGATCGCGATGCCGGCCAACGACATGATGTTGGTGCTTTGGCCTAGAAGGTAGAGGGGGATGAAAGCCAAACCCACCGAGATGGGGATCGTCACGATGGCGATCAAAGCGGAAGGCACATGCCAGAGGAAAATCAGGATCACGAGGCTGACGATGATGATCTCCTCGATCAAGCTTTGCCGGAGCGTATCGATTGCGCGTTCGATGAGGTCGCGGCGATCATAAAAAGGCACGATTTTCACGCCGGGGGGGAGGCTCGGTTTCAGCTCGTCCAGCCTGGCCTTCACCCTTTCGATGACTTTGG
>JAYVNB010000271.1:0-11082 GCA_043759365.1 Bacteriovoracaceae bacterium
AACGCGGAGATTTATAATGAATCCGAATGCATCAAGTGTTTCGCCTGTTCGCAGGAATGCCCGGTCGACGCGAATTTCTTCACTCTCAAATCACCGTTCCCGGCGATCCGTCCCTCACAGTTTCCCGTTTCGCTCGATCGGCGTGCGGTCTTGGCGTCTGCAGCGGCCGCGGTCATCGCTGCGCCAGCCCTAAAGCTGTCGTCGGGTGATCCCAAGAGCGCCAAGAAGCTGATGCGCCCTCCGATGAGCCGGGAGGAGCAAGACTTCCTCACCAGTTGTATCCGCTGCGCCGAGTGCATGAAGGCCTGCCCAAGCGGGATCCTCAAACCGGCCGGCCTCGAGCACGGCTTGCGCGCCCTCTGGTCGCCCGTCATGGTGCCGACAGAAGGCGCCTGCCTGGAAGGCTGCAACGCCTGTTCGCAGGCCTGTCCCACTGATGCGATCATGAAGTATCCGATCGAACAGAAATACACTTACAAATCGGGCACTGCGGTCCTCGAGACCAATCGTTGCGTGAGCTACACGGAGAACAAATTCTGCTCGGAGTGCGTGCGGGTCTGCCCGACGAACGCTATCTCGATCGAGAAGGATTGGATGCCGGTCGAGGGTGTGCCGGTCGCTGTCTCGAAGGTCACCGGACACTCGAGACTGATCGGGGGAGAAGGTAACGAGAAGCCGGCCCCGGCAGGCCGCAAACCCACCCGACCGATCCACGTTTCCTACGATCTCTGCATCGGTTGCGGAGCCTGCGAATTTTCATGCAATCAGATCGTTTATGGCGAGCCCGCGATTAAGCTGACCTCGTTCGGGCGTGCCGTCCCCAGCAAGTATGATCCTAAGGGAGAGACCACTTGAAAATGCACCCATCGCTCCATCCTAGGTTCCGTCGCCTCAAGAATTTCGCCCCGGGAATCGCGGTAATGATCGCGACAGTCCCAAGCCAAGGCTTCGCCGAGGAGCTGGGTTCGTCCGATGACCTCGCAGCCCAGGTGAGCGCACCCCTTCGACAACCGGCTCCCCAGAGTCGGCAATTCGTAGCACCACCTGTTGCCCAAGCACGCGTAGCTGCGCCGGCCTCTCCATCCGCGGTCGTTGCGGCTCCGGTTGCTCCAGTTGGGGACGTCCGCCCCGTGACCCAGGAGCAGTTCAAGTCTGCGTTGCGAATCCTCAAGCGCACTCTGGACCGCGTGGATTCCATGGACAAGAAAGGGAGCAGCGGTTCCAACGACGGTTCGGTGGATCTCAATTCCATCGACTCAGGCTCAGCTGATGCAGGCAAAGCGCCCGTGGGTGCGGGCGCGAAGCCGACCCATGGTTTCAGCAGCGTAGCGCCCAATTTCAAGGTTTTTTTCGACCTTAATCTCGTGAATCGGCCGGGAGTCGCGGGCCAGGAGTTCGCTTTCACGAACTATCACAGCTTCCTGTTTTTTGAGATCCTGCCTAACCCCGATATGCAGTTCTCGTTCGATATCCCATTCAGCAAATTCTACGAGTTGGACTATCAACTCACTCCGAAGCTCCAAGTGCGAGCGGGCAAGATCTGGATCCCCTTTGACGACATGGCACCACACAATATCTTCGGCGGCCGGGTGAGCGTCTCCCGTCTCGCTCCCAGCAGTAATCAGGCGTTCCTTCCGGATGTCTGGGCGGACTATGGAGTGGGTTTCAAATACCAGTTCATGGACACGCAGGCGCTTTCGGTGCTGGGTCACGCTTACATCGTCAATGGTTTCGGGGGAGCGGGATCCGATCCGGCAGGGGGGCCGAGCTACCCTCAGTTCACCGATGTGCAAGGTCCGTCGGACAACAATCGGGACAAGGCGTTGGGAATGCGGGTTCATGCCGTCATCGCCGGCAAGTTGGGTCTAGGTCTCTCCTATTATACGCAACGCTGGAACTCGGACAGCGAACTCGTGGCAAAGAAGTTCACCCTTTTCGGGATCGACGGTCAGCTCCGCTTGGGGGCGATCGAGTTCCGCGCAGGCTTGGCTTCTGGACAAGCGGAAATCCCGGTCGACATCAACCGCAATACGAGTTTTCGGCGTGGAGGGCTCTATGGAGAAGTCGGTTACAAGTTTGGCAAGGAGCAGGTCTGGAAACTTCTCGGCCGCGGAGGGACGATCCAGCTCGATGACCGGGCGATATCAGTGACCGACCAAACGATCATCGGAGGCACGATCCTACGGCGTTTCGGGACGCTCGAACTCTCGTTCGAACATAGTCGTGATATCAAGAGCAACCCCGCGAAGATCAATACGTCTTACACCAATGTTCGACTTGTCGTGGCCTTGTGATGGGCTTGAGCTTCGGCCATCTCCTGATCCTCACCTTCGTGATCCTTATTTTCGGGTCACGGCGGCTTCCGGGCCTCGGCACGGCGTTCGGAAAAGGGATGCGGGCTTTCAAGCAAGGCTTGGAAGGCGGCGGGACGGAACTCGAAAAGAAGCAGGCTGAGGACGAGGATCGGAAGGTCTGAGTCCTTGCCCGCGATTCGCCGGACGAGCTCGTTCGACTCAGCTCTTGCGAGTCGGGTCTTCGAGCTTTTCGCGGGCGGCTTGCTTCTCGTCGTCGTGGTCGAGTCCTTCGAGGCCTTTTTTGAAGCTTCGGATACTCTTGCCCAGCGAGCCGCCAAGCTCAGGGAGCCGGCGTGCGCCGAAAAGCAAAATCACGACGGTCAGGATCATCAGGTGGCTGGCGCTCAATCCGAACATAGTGGCTCCATTCTAACCCCACTGAAGGTGGATTAGTATCGTAATTCCGGGATCGGTCGTTCGCTTGAGCCAGGCCTCCTGGAGCTCATGCTGCGACATCATCTCGGCGTTTCTTGACGGCGGAAAGGGGCGTTGCCTCGGCAGGGGTCGCTACGGGTTCGTTCACCCGACTTCCACGACCCGGAGTGCGCAGGGTTTCACGGAATCGTTCCTGATCCTGGGCATCGGTTCGGGCGGGTGCGCGGCGGTTGGCGAAATAGACCTCGGCATGGATCGCCTCATCTGGAACTCCGCGTCCATTTTTGAGGAGCTTCTTCACTTCACTCACCATGTCGCCGCTCCCGCAGAGGTAGAACTGAGTCGAGTGCCAGGGCCAATCGGCAGGGAGTTGATTGAGGTAGTCAGTCACCCGGCCCTGATATCCCGGCCAAGTCGATTCAGGTCGACTGATGGCGAATATTTCCTCCACGCCGTGCTTCGCGAACTCCCCTTGATAGAGGATCTCGTCGGTCGTACGGGCTCCGAAAAGCGACATCGCCCGTTCCGGGAGATGCTCTTTGAAGTGCCGGGATTGGATGATCGATCGAAAAGGGGCGATGCCGGTACCCGTCGAGACAAAACAGGCATTGCGACCTGGCTGGGGATCGAAGACGAAGTCGCCGTAGGGAGCGCTGGCGACGAAGACGTCGCCTTTGCTGAGGGAAGCCAAGTAAGCGGGCCCCGGGCCCCCCGTGATCTTCACGCTGAGCTCGTAGCCATTTTCTGGGGCCGAAGCGATCGAGTAGATCCGTCGAAGGCGTTTCGGGCTGAGTGGCGGTGCGAATGGCTTCGGAATCACCACGCTCATGAATTGACCGGGATCGAATTTGAAACGCTTATTGGGTTCGAAGCGGATGCCGACCACAGTGGGGGTGAGCCATATTTTATGGATGACTTTGCAGATGACTTCTTTCGCCAATGCCATGAGCTTATTCCTCGATGAAGAGAGACAGGGTCTCGTCCAGGCCGGTTTTCGCGCTCCTCGTTCGGATCGCGTTCTCCGGAATGCCGTAGGACTTTTCGAGCACTTCGACGAATTGCTCTCCCAGGAGCAGGAACGCGCGGACTCCCTGCAAGGATTTGCCGAGCTGAGAGATCGCTTTTTCCTCGACCTCCCGAATTGAGGATTCGGTCGGGTGGAGAAATCCCACGTTCAAGAGGCGCTTCTTACGGAACAGGCTCGACTCGTCTTTGTAGCCGAGCGGAAGCACGCCGTGACGAAGGAGGAACTCTGGCTCGAACAGGTCTCGGGTGATGGAGGGGAAGAAGTCCGAATCCAAATGGAAGAAGTCGACCCAGTAGTGGGGACCGAAGACCTCGACCAATTTTTCGGTGGTGATGATTCCGAGATCCACACCAGCTTGACCAAATTTCATTCCCGTTCGGCGTGAGTGCTCGAGGATTCCTTTGAGATGGGCTTCGGAGATCACTCCTTGATCTCTGAGAAATTCACCGATTCTTTTTCTCATGTATTAATGATCGGATAAGCGACAGAAATATTGAAGTTCTTTTGTCAGATACCGATACTTTTGAAAACACTTGGGAAAATGCGCAATCCGAATCCAGTCAGGGTAAAAATAGACACATTGTTTCAGTCGGATATACCCCTTACACTTGTTAAGGCAATCGACGGTGCTGCGGGGCAGGACCGACGATGGGGCATGTGGCTAAAAGCGGTACGTTCAGTTGAGCCCAAAGTGATGCGATCAAAGGGGGCAGGGGTGAATCTCAACTCGACGAGAATCCGGGGTCTGGCCGTTGCGGTGGTTTGCTCGCTCACGGCGACGCATGCGTCTGCTGGTGGACTGACTGCGCGAGTCTACAAGTTCGCTTCCGACAAGCGGCGTCCGTTTGAGACTTTTATCAAGCGTAAGGTGGACCCCACCATCGTCTTCGACACGAACCTTGAACCGGACGGAAGCCTGCGAAACAACGTCGCCATTCGTTGGACAGGCTACCTGATCCCTCCTACCGACGGTCCCTATCAGATCGGAACTTGTTCGGACGATGGTGTGCGCGTCTATTTCGATGGCCGCAACGTCATCGATCGCTTTACGGACATGGGCGCGACGATGTGGTCCGGAAACCTCGGGACCCTCCAAGCCGGAAAGAAATACAAGATCCGCATCGACTACTTCCAAGGCGGGGGAGGAGGATACTTCCGTTTGTTTTACAAGAAGGCGGGCAGTTTTTTCGCCGCAGACAACAAGTCTTGCCTGGGCCTTTCGTCCGCCGCTCAAATCGATGGGAACATGAACTACGATTCCAGCCGGCACGCCCTTTTCAACGTGCCGGAGTCGATGTTGGCTCCCGAGGATGACTCGGTCGAAGCTGCCAACACGGCTTGCAACGTGGCGCCTCTACTCCTTGACCCCGCCTCCCTCCCAGTCGACTACGTGACAGATCCCAATGTTCAGCGCGCCCTCCGACTTTTCAAGCGCTTGACGGGGATGAACGCATCGATCTTCGATTCACGCATCAAGACCATGCGGGGCTTGATCGCGGATGGTCACGCTAAGGATGCCGCCCGCGTAGCGACCGCGGATCCGAGTTTTTACGACATCACGGTCAAGCAGCTCGCGTCCAAGATCGCGACTCGGGAGCAGACGCCCGATCCGAACTTACCTCTCAACGATTTCATCGCGACCTACATCGGGGTAGTCCGGGATCGAATCGACGCTCGGAAACTCCTGACTGGGAAATTTCTCTACCGTGGCCGCCAGGATGCCCCCGAACGGTGGGCGGACGACGCTGCTTTTGACCGCAAATCGACAATGGAGACCAATGACCACTACCTCGATATCGAGAAATCGGGAGTGCCACTTCGATGTGCTCTCGACGAGATCAAGGATCTGGCGAGAGTACCCGCCTCGTTTCTGCAGAAGTTCCCGAAGCCCGGTGGACTGCAGAGCGACGAAGGGGACTTGAACTCCATGACTTCACAGTACAACGACGGCGCCGCGGGGGTGCTCACTTCCCGCGCTTGGGGTGAAGCCCACGTGATCGCGGGTACAAACCGTCGTCCGGTGGAGAAGAGCTTCGAGCACTTCCTCTGCTCGCCGATTTCCGAATGGCGGGATGCCGCTACTTCCGACGACCGAGTGGGGCGCGACGTGGCACGCCTCCCGGGAGGCGGCGACCATCAGCAATACCTGACTCAGTGCAAAAGCTGTCATGCCGGAATGGATTCGCTGCGCGGAGCTTGGAGCTACTGGAATTTCGAGAATGGCGTCTTGAAGTTCTCACCGTTCTTCAACCGCGAGGACTATCGCCGTACGGACGAGCAGCAGGATACCGTGAAAAAGGGCATCGCTCCTTACCTCACGTACCCGAATGGTCCGGACAGTCCATTCGTTCAGAACTTCGTGGATGAGGGCAACTCAGTGGTCAAGAAACTGAACCATAACCCGGACAGCGAGATCGGGTACATTCTCCGGGACAACTCGTTCGTCAACCAATCGAACGAGCGGGCGAACCGCGACCGTTTCGGGTTCTCGACCAATCTGTCAGGCCGGGGGTTGCCGGAGTTCGGACGAATGATCGCCAACTCCGACGGGTTCCCTCGTTGCAACGCGGTCAGGGTGTATCGCGAGGTCTGCAAGAAGGACCCTCTGGCAGCCGATGCTTCCCCGGCCTTGAAGTCTTGGATCAACGAAATCGCCAAGGCGCATGCCGACGGGGGCTACAACCTCAAGGACCTCTTTGAAACGATCGCCATCAACTGCATGGAAGAGTGAAGGGGAACGAATGGAAACGAATATGAAACTCAAGCTCAGCCTCATCCTCTTCGCCACTGCCCTGGCTTCGGGCTGCTCGGCGATCGGAGACAAGGTGAAGCAGAGCCAGCTCGGCGCCGAAGGCGGCGGGGGTTCCGGAACGCCGGAAGGCCCAGGAATGAAGGTATCCGCTGCACCGATCGAAAGTGGTGCAGTCGCCGTCAATAATTTCCGTCAGATCCTGGGCTCGGTCTCGTCGACGGTCGGAATCGTCCCGCCTCCCGAGTGTGTCGCCCTCTACAAGAATTCGGCGACGACGTTTCCGAAGTATGGCGAAGCGAAGGAACTCACGGCACCGGAAGAGAGCAATAAAGTCGCCTTGGCCGCTTGCGTGTGCAACGGCCTTTTCGTGAAGGAGTCCGATCCGGCCAATTCCGCGAGGCGGATCTTTCTCAAAGGGGCAGACTTCGCCAATGGATCCACTCCCGCTTTCCTCACGGGCACGGTAGGGGACCGGCTCGTCAAGAGTGCCTGGGGCAGGGCAGCGGATTCAGGTGAGCAGACCGTGATCCAGGGCATGGTTTCGGCAGTGAGCGCGACCAGCCCGGCAGGGCAGGCCCGTTCGCCCGCAGAACTCCTCCAGGTCCGGTTCAACAGCATGTGCACCATCGTGCTCGCGTCTTACGAAGCGCAGGCAAAATAATCACGGTTTCGGGAATCAGGGGGAGCGACATGGCAACCGATAGAAAAAATCCGCATAAATTCTTGGACGGGAATCCAAGCGCGTTGATGGTTCACTCGGGCCACAAGCTGCAATCGCGCCGGGACTTCCTTTCGGCGGGACTCATTCGATTTTCGGCGGTCATGACCGCTCCCACCCTTTATTCCCTGGTCAAAAGCGAGATGGCTCGAGCGGCTTGCGGCGCGGATGCTGCGGGCAACAACTTCAAGTTACCAGTCGTGATTGAGATCGCGATGGCTGGCGGGCCCGCCTTGTTCCACTTCACCGCTAAATCGGAGAACTACGAGTCCCTACCCAATTACACGCTTTTCGCCATGGGCACGAACACGGATGCTGAAGCCAATTCGATCGATCTTTTCGGGGCACCGAAAATGCTGTTTGACCGTAGCCGAACCGGCCTCGTAGGCAACGGGTTTGCTCCCGGGTATCGCCGCGACGAAGTGGCTGATGCAACGGCCCGCGCGGCTGTCACATCCTATCTTGATTCGACCACTGCGGTCGTGATCCGTTGCGCGACCGGCGATGACAGTGCCAATAACCCGCTGAGCGGCTTGGCCCTGATGCAGCGCCTCGGCGGAGCCAAAGGTTCGAATATCCCGAATGCGACCGAAGGTGGCAGTTTCCGGCACTTGGTCGTAGGCAACGCGATCGGATTCGAGGAGCCGGCCAGTCTTGGCGTCGGAAGCCTGGCCGATTTCAATCGCGCCATGATCCCGGACGGCGTTTTCGGCTCTCAGCTCAGCGCGAGCGAGCGGGGTTTCGTTTTCGACCAGCTCAAAAAGCTGAATGAAGCGCACGCAGCCAAAGCAGTGGCCCGAAATCTAGCCAGTGCCCCGAAGCTACTCGATCAACTTTCTTGCACCGGAGAAGTGAACGGTGCCGGAGCACTGGCTCCCGTTCCGGTCGTCGATCCGTTCTCCGGACCGCACTCCGCCCGAATGGTCCAGATCTGGGGCAATGCGAATCAGCGAACTGGTCAGGATAACGTGGCGGCGGTGGGAGTCTATGCGGCGATGCTGGGAATCTCGGGCCCCGTGTTTCGCCTGAACATCGGCGGCTGCGATTACCACAACGGCACCCAGATCTCGGGCAACGCCAAGGACCGCGAGGCTTCGACCTTGATCGCCAAGATCAGCGAGACCATCAAGCATCTCTCGGAACAACCCGGTGCTCCGATCACCAAGGGCGCGGTGTACCTGAGCTCGGACGGCTCCGTGCAGTGCAGTCCCACCCTGGATCTGAGCGGCGTCTGGGCCAATGACCGCGGAAGCTCCGGTACCCAAGTCGTGCACTTAGTGGGAGTCGGAAACAGCCGTCCTTCACTCAGTCAGAAAAACGGGACACCCGATTATCAAGTGGGCTCCATGAACACGGGCCAAGGCTCGGTCGGCCCGAGCGGAGTGATGGCCTGGAACCCGACCTTTGCCGGACTTGCCGCCTACTCGAACATCATGAAGTTCGCAGGCCCCGAGTGTTTCGCCGCTTTCCGGGATTCGATCCGGGTTTTCTTCAGCGAAGGGGGCGCCGCTGGCGCGGCCGCGCCACTGACAGACGCTTTCTTAGCTCGGACCGTCCGGGTCGCATGAAATTAGCAAAAACGAGGATGGGGCTGAAAATGAAGGGCAAGAGCAGCAAAAACCTGATTTTAGCCTACTTGGCAGCCGGGGCCTTCGCCGCCACGGGATGTGGTTTCGGAAAGCTCGACGGAGCGACCGAAGCCGGCCAACTTCTGCTGGCCACCGCCAGTAAAAGCCCCAACAAGACCAAAAAATGCGGCGACTACGCTTTCGCCACCAAAGTGCATCCGACTCTCATTCAGAACTGCTCCGCATGTCACTCGCCAGGGGGCGCAGGTCGCGGCTATTTCGCGGGGCCTAGCGCTGCTCTTTCTTATCCTGACGCGATCGCACGGGTGAACGTGGCCTCTCCAGCGTCCTCACTCCTGGTGGCCAAAGGTTCGTCGGCCCACAGTGGCTGCACGACCTGCAACGGAGGTGTGGGAAACGCGATCGCCGCCGGAATCGGCGAATTGTCGTCGGCCCAAGCTGGAACGAACCCGATTTGCGCCAACCTTCCGGCCAGCGGGGGGAGTGCTCCTTATTTCGCCGAGCCTGAAGAAACCAACAGCGGGGGGGATTCGAGCGCGAACGGTGGCGTTCAAGTGATCGCTGCCGGCCTCGATTACTTCTCAGCCAACGTGAAACCCATTCTCCGCACGAACTGCAATGCCTGCCATCGCGCACAAGGCGTTGCCGGGTCCGCGCCTTTCGGCGTCGATGACGCCCACGCCTCCTACATCGCGGCGAAGCCTCGCGCACGACTGGGGGGACCGGAGAGTTCGGATCTGTATGCTCGAGCCGGCACCGTCAATCATGGCCCCGGTTGCACCACCTGCGGGCCTGCGCTCGCAACTGCTCTGCTCCCTGTTCTTGAGGGCTGGAGCGCCAAGGAAGCTGCCAATGACGCTCCGAGGATCGATCTAGCCCCTAAGCTCATCGGCGACCTCGTCATCCGCAGCGCGGGTCAGACTGCGGACAACTTTTTCAAAGTGATCACCTGGAGTTTGCCCGACGACATGATCGTGAAGAACCCATCCCTTCAAGGAGCTTTATTCACGGTCAAGATCCGCGCTTACTATCCGTTCGCGGGCAATGCGAGCGTCATCTTTTACCAGGCGAAGGAGCCTCGGCTGTTGACGAGCGAGGCTCAAGCCTCGATCCAGGTCAACGAATTCATTCCCATCCTGAATGGCAACGAGCTTGCTCTGGAGACGACCTACAAGGCGGTCGATGCGGTCATTCCTCCAGGCCGAGGATTGCTGGAGCAGCCTGCCACTGCGACCACTCCGAGGATTCCGGCGGCACCGATCCTGTCACCTGCGCTTCTAACGGTCGACCATTCGAGCAGCACGGACACCTTGGGGTTTTCGTTCAACGTCCTCCGCCCGAACTGAAGTCCTGCTGGGGACTATTCTTGCAATCGTCTGACGGATGAACCTGATTACTTCCGAGTTCCCGATCCATCGGATCCACGCCCATGGGTCGATCTACAAGGCTCTTTTTGAAATGATTCCGGAACCGCCGCGTGAACTGTGGGTCCAGGGTTCCGACAAAGCTATGCGGAACCTCGAGCGCCTTCCGGAAAGGGGGCTGGGGATCGTGGGAACCCGCACGCCTCGTACGAAATCCCTGGGGGAAATCTCTAGAGTTGTCAAAGACCTCCAGCGCAGCGAACTGGTCATCCTGTCGGGTTTCGCCCGAGGCGTCGATGCCCAGGCTCACTCCGAAGCGATCCGGAATCAGCTCCCTACCGTTGCGATCATCGCCTCAGGCCTGGATATCTCCTATCCTTCGCAACATGGACCCTTGCGCCGCAGCTTGCTCCAGGCGGAAGGGCTCCTAGTCTCGGAACTGGAGCCTGGGACCGAACCCCGGCCACACTTCTTTTTGCGCAGGAATCGAATCATCGCGGCTTGGAGTCAGGCGCTTTGGGTCGTCGAGGCGGGGCAGCGGTCCGGGGCGCTCAATACGGCGACGTGGGCCCGGGATCTTCATCGGACCTGCTTCGCTAGTCCCTGCTCACCGGGTGATCCAGCTTATGCAGGAAACCAAGGGCTCCTGGATCGACATCATGCTCTCGCGGTCTGGGGCGCCCATAGCTTCGGCGCGAGCTGGCTTGAGCTTTCCGGTGCAGGTGCTGGCTTGGGTGTGGGGACCGAGCGGAGAGGCAACCCCCCCGTGAAAATCGGGATCGAGCACGATCTGTTAGCTCGCATCCGAGCGAGCACCTATGAGCGGGGAGGGGAGTCGATTCCCGCGCTCTTGGATTGGGCCATGGCTCGCGGTTCTGAGCCGAGGGAGTTTTTCGAACTGCT
>JAYVNB010000272.1:0-11073 GCA_043759365.1 Bacteriovoracaceae bacterium
CGATTGACGGGTCCGGGGTGGAGGATGATCGCGCCGGGCTTCATCATCGCGGCTCGCTCGCGGCTCATGCCCCAGAAGGAGCTGTACTCCGCGATCGAAGGGATCTGCATCCGGTTTTGCCGTTCCAGCTGGATCCGGAGCGCCATCACGACGTCGGCGTCTCCGAGCAGGGGTTCGGGTCTTGGGGAGTAGTCCACTCCCAAGGTCTCGGGCTTGGGGGGGAGCAGGGAGGGCGGCGCGCAGACTGCGACCGATGCTCCGAGTTTCCGAAGCAGGTGGATGTTCGAGCGCGCCACGCGGGAGTGGGCGATATCCCCCAGGATCACCACCCGTTTTCCGGCGATTTCTCCCAATTTCTCTTGGATGGTGAGGGCATCGAGCAAAGCCTGCGTCGGATGCTCGTGGAATCCGTCTCCCGCGTTCACCACATGCATGCCCACCGATTTGGCGAGGATCCAGGGACTCCCAGCGGATGCGTGCCGCACGACTAGGCAGTGAGGCTTCATCGCTTCGATGTTCCTCGCAGTATCGATCAGCGTCTCGCCCTTCTGCGTGCTCGACTGGGTGGCTGCGAAAGTCATGATCGCTCCCCCGAGCCTGCGGATTGCGACTTCGAACGAAAGGCGTGTGCGGGTGGAGTTCTCGAAGAACAGGTTCACGACCGTTTTGCCCTGCAGGAGCGGAATCGTCTCGTGGCGGGAGACCGCGGGTGCGAAAGCGCGCGCCACGCGAAGGAGGTAGCGGATTTCGTCGGCGCCGATTTCCGCGATTCCTAGGAAATGGCGGTGGGGATACGGCTTTTCAGTTTTCACTGGATCCTCCGAAACATGCGTTCAAAACGGATTCTTGAGAACAGGGAGGTCGCGTGGCTTCCCTGCGACGGCTGGATCGAGAGCCAGATCCAGAGCGCGCTGCCCTTGAGGGCGCTGAGTGGGACGATCGCGAAAACCGGTTGGATCCGGGAGTCGCCCGGAAGCGGGGCAGTAGCTTGGGTTCGTGCGTCGCCCAAGACGAGGACGGAACCTTCGGGGACTTTCTGGGGAGGGATGTTCTCGAGGAGTGGGGGTTCCCAACAAACTGGATAACTTGCACCTGGAAGCCTTTCGCGTCCGCAGGGTGCGTTCCGGCTCGCGGCTTCCGATACCGCCCGACCGTTGAGGCTCAAGTGTCCTCTCGTGATCTGGATAGTATCCCCGGGCAGGCCGATCACCCGTTTGATGGAGTCACGCGGCGGTTCTGACGGATGTTCGTACACCACGACTTCACCATAGACGGGGAGGCGTCCTTGGGTGATCGGGGACTTCCCCCACAGCTTCAACCCGAACGGCCATTTAGAAACGAAAAGGGTATCTCCAGGCTCGAGGGTGGGCCTCATCGTGGAGCTCGGGATTCGGTAAGCCTCGATCACGAAAAAACGGATGGCCAGAGCGATGGTGACGGCGGCTACGACTGTTCCGCCGTAGTCTTTGAGCAACGAGCGCTTCGGGGCGGGTTGATCATCGTTCAATCAATCGACCTTCAGGACTGCGAGGAAGGCCTCCTGTGGAATTTCCACGGAGCCGACCTGTTTCATGCGTTTCTTGCCTTCTTTTTGCTTCTCGAGGAGTTTGCGTTTACGCGAGATATCGCCGCCGTAGCACTTCGCGGTGACGTTCTTGCGCAATGCGGAGATGCTTTCGCGGGCCACGATCTTGGCACCGATGGCGGCTTGGATCGTGATTTCGAACATCTGCCGCTCGATGAGCTCTTTCATCTTTTTGACGAGGTCACGGCCGCGGCTCGCCGCCTTGGCGCGATCGATGATCAGGGAAAGGGCATCGACTTGCTCACCATTGATGAGGATGTCGAGTTTCACGAGATCCGCCACGCGGTAATCGGAGAGCTCGTAATCCATCGAGGCGTAGCCTTTGGTCGAGGACTTCAAGCGATCGAAGAAGTCGAAGACCATTTCGTTCAAAGGGAGGTCGTAAACCAGGGTCACGCGATCGGAAGTGACGTAGTCCAGCTTTCGCTGGACCCCGCGGCGATCGTTGAGGAGCGCCATCACCGCACCGACATACTCGGACGGCATGTGGACTTGGAGTTTGATGAACGGCTCCTCGATCGTGAGGATCTTGGTTTGCTCCGGCAGCTTGGCCGGGTTGTCGATCATCTTCATCTCGCCGTTGGTCTGGGTGACCTTGTAGATCACGCTCGGAGCGGTGGTGATGAGGTTGAGGTTGTACTCGCGCTCGAGGCGCTCCTGGACGACGTCCATGTGGAGGAGTCCGAGAAACCCGCAGCGGAACCCGAAGCCGAGGGCAGTCGAAGTCTCTGGCTCCCAGGAGATCGCAGCGTCGTTCAGTTTCAGCTTTTCGAGTGCTTCCTTCAAATCCTTGTATTGCTCGGCATCGATCGGGTAGACGCCGCAAAAAACCATCGGCATGGCTTCCTTGAAGCCTCCGAGCGGTTCTGACGCGACGTTGGACGAGTCCATGATCGTATCGCCGACCTTCATGTCGCGAACGTCCTTGATCCCCGTGACGACGGCGCCGACTTCGCCGCTCGAGAGGACATCGACGTCGGTGAACTTGGGCGAGAACGTTCCGACGCGCTGGACTTCGAACTCCTTGCCGACGTGGAACAGCTTGATCTTGGTTCCCTTCTTCAGGGACCCTTCGAATATGCGGCAGAGGGCGACGACGCCTTGATAGGGGTCATACCAGCTGTCGAAAATCAAAGCGCGAAGGGGGGCGTCGTCCAGGTCTTTGGGCGGTGGGAACCATTTGACCGCGGCTTCGAGGATGTCATCGATGCCGATGCCGCTCTTGGCTGAACACATGACGGCGCGAGAAGTGTCGACGACGCCGATGACTTCGTCGATTTCCTTGAGCACGCGTTCCGGGTCAGCGGAAGGGAGGTCGATCTTGTTGATCGCCGGAAAAACTTCGAGGTTGTTCTCCAAAGCGAGAAAAACGTTTGCCAGCGTTTGGGCTTCGACGCCTTGGGAGGCATCGACCACCAGGATTGCTCCCTCACAGGCGGCTAGGGAGCGCGAGACTTCGTAGGTGAAATCGACGTGGCCGGGGGTGTCGATCAGGTTGAGGACGTAAGTGATCCCGTCCTTGGCCTTGTAGTTGATGCGAACGCTCTGGGCCTTGATCGTGATTCCGCGTTCACGCTCGATGTCCATGTTGTCCAGGAACTGGGTTTCCATCTCCCGGCTCGTGACGGTTCCCGTTCGTTCTAGCAGTCGATCGGCGAGCGTGCTCTTGCCGTGATCGATGTGCGCAATGATACAAAAGTTGCGGATATTCTTAGGCATGGTGGCGTTCGTGAAGAGGTATCAGAAGCCATGCAGGTCCAGCAATCCCTGATTCGGGTCTTTCAAGGAGGAAGGAGTGCGTAAAGGCCGACCAGGACAACTTGAGGAAGGGCGAAGAGCGCCCAAATCCCTAGGGATTCCCAATTCACAGGCGGCCGCATGATTGACTTTTTCATTCAACCCTCTCATAGGCGGGGCGTGGCATTCTCTCCTTCATCGGAAAATCCTGGGGAAACTCGAGAACTCTTGATCCATGACCTGTCGCGCGGAGGGTCTGGGGTCGCTCGCGAAGCCGATGGCCGTGTGGTGTTTGTGCCTTTCACCGCTCCCGGCGACCGGGTCAGGGTGCGGATCATCGAGTGCGAGAAGCGCTACGCTCAAGCTGAGCTGGTCGAAGTCCTGGAACCGTCTCCCTCCCGCGCGACCCCTCTTTGCCCGGTGTTCGGCCGCTGTGGCGGATGTCAGTGGCAACACCTGCCTTACGACCTGCAGTGGAAAACGAAATTTGCCGGAGCGCGTCAGGCTTTGGATCGGGTTCAAGTCGCCTGGCCCACCGATTCCGCGGAGTTCCCGGCGATTCACCCTTACGGTTACCGGAATCGGATCCAACTCCGAGGAATGGGCGAAAAAATCGGTTTCTTCGCTCCCCGAAGCCACGACATCATCGCGATCGACAGCTGTCCGGTGACCCGGGCCGAAATCAATGCCGGCTGGGAAGAAACACGCAGCCAAAAGCCGTTCGACGACCAGATGTACAAAGTGGAAGTTGAAGTCCTGGGCGGAGGGGAGTTGCGCAGGATGTGGAACGCTCCCCACGCAGCGGGGGGGTTCCGTCAAATCCATGACGATCAGAATCGCAAGCTCAAGGACTGGATCGCGGCTTCGCTCACTCCCGGGCGCGAGCTCCTCGACCTCTATGGCGGTTCGGGAAATCTTTCACTGGATCTCATCCCCCACATGGCCCGAATCGATTGTGTGGATACCTCGTCCCCCAGTGAAGCTCGGCCCGCGGGCGCGTCTGTGCATTTCACCTTTCACCGCTCACCCGTCTTGAGCTGGATCATGAAGAGGGCCTTGCAGGAGCCGAAGCCTCCGAAGGGGATGAAATCCGAAGGGAAGGACGGGCGATCGGCGATCGTGGACCCGCCTCGGGAAGGGTTGGGAAAGGATTTCCCGGAGATTTTCTCCTCGTTCGACCGATTGAACGTCATCGAGCTCGTAGCGGTGGGTTGCGATCCTGACAGTTGGGCCCGGGATGTTTCACGGTTCGTGCGGCGGGGGTGGCGGCTCGAGCGGACAGCGGTGTTGGACTTCTTTCCTCAGACTCCCCATGTGGAGAGTGTCGCGCTTCTTCGGCGTTGAAACACTGGCGTTGACACATGGGCCATTGCCTTTTACCCTTAATTATCAATGGACTTATATCGCCGCCACGGAGTGCCTGCAATTCTGATCGCTACGACGCTGTTGGCGGGCGGAGCGAGCGCGCTTTCGGGCTGCGCGACGTCGCGGAGCAGTGACGGTTCGACGAGTTATTCAGCGCATCCGATCAACGATCACCAGCGTGCGGATCTGCTGGTGAGTGCTGCGGCGGGCGCGATCGAAGAGGGTGATCCGACCGGCGCACTTCAGATCCTCGTCGATGCGGAGAAGCAGGACGCAAAAATCCCCAGGCTGCATCTCGTCCGAGCGACGGCTTATTACGTGAAACACGAAGTCGCTCCCGCGATCGAAAGCGTGAAGCGCGCCATTCAGCTCAATCCCGAGTATTCCGAAGCCCACAACACTTTCGGGAAAATTCTCCTGGATCAGGGGCGATTCGCCGAAGCCGAGAAGGAGCTCCTGATCGCTTCGAAGGATTCCCTCAGTCGCGACGCGTTCCGCACCTATACCAATCTTGGCATGCTCTACTATCGGGAGGGCAAGGATGCGAAATCGCTCGCCAGCCTGGATAAGGCAATCATCGAAGGCAAGAACAGTGCTTGTCTGGCTTACTATTACCGCGGGCACTTGAAGCTCAAGGCTTCACAGTATCCGGACGCGATCCGCGATTACGGGATGGCGACCAAGCGCAATTGCGGGAACTTCATGGATGCCCATTTGGCGCTCGCGACCGCTTACGAGCGCTCGCGACAATTCGACATGGCTCGCAAGAAGTACCTCGAAATTCGGCAAAGCTTTCCGAATACCCAGGTCGCTGAACAGGCGATGAACCGCCTCAAGGACATCCCTTGACCGATATCCAACCCAGCCTCGGGGAGTTCCTGCGGCAGGAGCGCGAGCGGCGCGGGATCACCATCGAGCAGGTGGCCTCTGCCACCAAGATCAGCGTCAGATTGCTTCATTCAGTGGAAGCGGATCAATACGCCGAGATGCCGGCCAAACCGTTCATCCGAGGTTTCGTCACTTCTTACGCACGATTCATCGGTCTCGACTCGAAGGAGATCCTGACCCGCTACGACGATTTCATCGACAGCAAAGTCAGGGAGCGCCCTACCCGCGATGCCGGCCACAGTGGCTATGCTTTTGAAAAGCGCGAAGGCGAGCAGAGTCGCACGATGCTTTGGGTCGTCATGGGCGTCTGTTTGGTGGTCGGCGGAGTTTTGGCGGTTTTCTTCAAAGGCTCCCGGCATCATCACAAACAGACCCAAGTCGAACAACTGCGCGCTCTTCACCCCGAGGTCTCTCCGTCTCCTGCGCCTTCGAACTCGCCTTCGTCATCCCCCTCTGCTTCGGGAGTGTTCACCGGACCTTTGCCCAGCCGTTCACCCACGGGCGTACCGGCGATCTCAGGCATCCCAGTCGCTCCGGTCGCCGCGATTCCCAGCGGGGTCGTCAGTCCGGCGCCGAAGTCGCCAATGGTCAAACCTCCTTCTCCCAAGCCCTCTGCCAAGCCTTCGCCGAAGAGCTCTCCCAAAGCAGCTCCTTCTGGACGACCTGACCCCCTGAATTCGGGCGTCAACCTCAAGGGCGGGGAGATGAAATACAAAAGCGTGTTCAAGGCGCTCGCTGACGTCTGGGTCCGCTATCAGGTCGATGAACGTCCCATGACCAAATTCATCCTTCGTGAAGGTCGGGTTCTGGTGCTCCGTGCTGAGAGAGAGATTCGCTTCCAAGCGTCCAATCCTGCCTCGATCACTCTCAACCTGAATGGGCAGGGGACTAGGCCGCTGAGCAGCGCGAAATCCTTGGCAACGCGTCAGGGAAATGTCACTTTCTTCGCTCCCTCGGAACTGTCCGGAACTATTCAGGAACCTTTCCCAGGCGAGCGTCCTCTCCCGGCATCGACTCCTCCGGTGTTGCGCATCGAGTCAGACTCTCCCGCTGCTTCCGAGTAAGTTATCCACACACAAAGTCGTAGTTATCCACACGAGATTAGTACTTGTTATCTATGGATATTATTTCTTAGATATAATCTTTTCTCTGTTTAAGAAGAAAGTTATCCCCAAAACCGCGCGGGCTGCGGTTCTTCAGGGATTGGTCAGGGTCGCCGTCAGAAAAATAGCGGTATTTAGGGCGAAATCATGGATTACCAATCCAAAGTGATTGAGGAGTGCACGATTTTGCCGTGCAAACGGCACAATCCAGCGCGCCTCAAGCATCACCAGCTGGCGGTGCGGAATCCATGGACAGCCATGGCTGCGATGACGAGGTTCGGCAGCTGCATCGCCCAGAATGGGGGGAGAATCCCTTTTTGGGCCGCGACTGCCGCGCTGGCTTGGATGGCCCAATAAACGACGATCACGATCAGCGTGATCAAGGCGGCTCCTGCGCGCACCGCGCGAGTGCGGACGGTGCCATAGCCGATCCCGAGAAACACGAAAATGAGCGGGCTCAAGGCGACCGAGTACCTCCTCCAGAGCTCGGAGCGGTACTCGAGATTGACGGAGGTTCCGGGCTGAGTCTCGTGAATGGTGCGGACCAAGTCGGAATACGGCACCATCCTCGGCTTCAATGGATGACCGCCTTCTCCGGCGTCGATCTTCAGGAACAGCTTGTATTCGAGGAAGTCGATCTTCTGGTAGGAGTCGGTGCTGGGGTCGCTCGAATGGATGTTGCCGTTGTAGAGCTTGAGCATCACGGCCGCTCCGGTATTGCCGGTCGTTTGAATCGGGATGATCTCCCCCTCCTTCGCGATCACGGTCAGGGGGTTTCGCGGTTCGCGTTCGTCAAAGATGAAGACTTTTTGGAGCCGGTTGGTCTTTGCATCATGTTTGTCCGCGTAGATCAGGAGGTCGAAAAACCCGGAAGTGAAAGTGCCTTCCTTGATCGAACTCACCACTTTCGTGTTGCTGATCTGGATCAGCGTACCCTTGAATGCCCGGTCGCCCCAAGGGACCCAAGTCATGTTGAGCGCCAGTGAAAGGACGGAGGCGGTGAGTCCGATGAAGAGTGCCGGAACGGCAAGTCGGGCAAGGCTGATGCCATTGGCCTTCATCGCCACGAGCTCGCTATCGGCCGAGAGTCGCCCGAAGCCGACCAAGATCCCGATCAAAAAGGCGATCGGCAATGCGATGGGAAGGAACGAGAGGACCATCAGGCCAGCCAGCCTGAGGAGAATCAGGCCCGAGACGCCATGGATGATGAAGAAATCGGCCAAACGCAGGGCCTGGAACATGAGGAAGATGAACGAGAAGAAGACGACCCCCCCGAGGAAAGGACCGGTCACTTCCTGGATGACGTAAAGGTCGAGCTTGCGCGGCCTCAAGTGGCGCAGCCAGGTTCGCCCCAGTTCAGTAGGCATTCTTGTGGATGAAGCCCTTCCAAAGGGTGAGCCAAAGGATTTTCCAATCAAGCCCGTAGGACCAGTTTCGAATGTAGTACAAGTCGCATTCGATGCGGCTCTCGAGCGAAGTGTTGCCGCGCCAGCCATTGACCTGGGCCCAGCCGGTGATCCCAGCTTTGACCTTGTGTCGGAGCATGTAATTGGGGATTTCGCCCCGGAACTGATGGACGAAGACCGGTCGTTCGGGGCGCGGTCCCACGAGTGACATCTCTCCGGTGAGGACGTTCCAGAACTGGGGAAGCTCGTCGAGCGAGGTGGCTCGAAGGAAGGCTCCGATCGGCGTGCGCCGGTCGTCTCCCGCCTTGGCCCAGACCGCCCCGGTATCGGCTTCAGCGTTGGTTTTCATCGAACGGAACTTGAGCATCTGAAAGGTCCGGCCGTCGAGACCCATGCGCTCCTGACCGTAAAGGACCGCGCCTCGGGAGGTGAGTTTCACCGCCAGGGCGATGAGGAGGAGGATTGGCGAAAGTGCGAGCAAAGCGATCGCCGAGAGGATGAGATCCGTAAAGCGCTTCGCCAAAGCGTTCCAACCCATCAAAGGGGAGTCGTTGAGCGCGATGATCGGGAGGCCGTCGAAGTCCTCGACCTCGCATCCCAAGGTCACGTACTCGTGAAGGTCGGGAATGATCTGAATATCGATCGTTTCATCCCGGAGCGCTTTCAGGATTCGGTCCATCTCAGCGGTCTGCGCTCGGGGAAGCGCAATCAGGACTTGGCTAGCCTGTGAGTTTCGCACCAATTCGGCGATTTGGTGAAAGCGTCCGAGGATCGGCTTGCCGGCGACCGATTGGGCGCGGGACTCCTCATGAACGACTGCACCGATCGCTTTCAGCCCGAGCTCCGGGAACTTCTCGAGCCGCTCGACCAAGATCTCGAGGGATCTTCCTTCGCCAATCAGGATCACCTGTTTGACCTTCACTCCGTTTCGACGCGCGGCCCGTAGGAAATTTCGGATCGCTAGCCTCGCCGTGACTAGGAGCAGTGCCCCCAGGAGGCCGAAGTAAATCATGACCCCGCGCGAGTAACGGTACTCGCTGAACAGATACGTGAGAGCCATGAACAGGACGAGCGCGGCCAAATGGGCGCGGAGGATCAACTGCGCTTCGTGAGTGCGGCGAAGCATCCGTTTCGGCTGGTAGGCGCCTAAAGAGGAAAGCACCATGCCCCAAAGCACGATCACCAAGGGAGTGAGGGCCGAATAAGTCGAAAATTCGGGAAAGCCTTTGGTGACTTCGATCAAGGGGAGGTTGAAGCGCAGCCAATACGAAAGCAGCCACACCCCGCCAATGACGCATGCGTCTACCCAACGGAACAGTCCACCGATGGTCTGGTGATATTGCTTCAACATGCCTAATGCCCTATGTTAACGGAAATCGAGGTGAATCTCATGTGGAAACTCCCTGCTTTGGAAGCCCGTTCGTCCTCCGGTGCCGTTGATACAGACCTGATCGCCGTTTTCCAGGACGTTGGCAAGAAAGTCATTCCGCCGACCGGCAGTTATGCCGCGCAGGTCGAGAAGTTCCGCAAAGCGGAAGCTTTCAACGGGGGACTCAAAGCAGTCCAGTTTCTCCGGTTCGGGGGGCGCGGTGCTTCCGAAAACCTCTGCCTCGTCGGCCTAGGCGGCGCACCCGAGATCACCGAGGAGAAAATCCGGCAGGCCGGCGGTGCCGCTTGGGCCAAGCTCATGTCGGAAAAGGTCAAATCGGTGGCGGTGCATTTGGACAGCTTCACCGCCGCCTTTGCCGGGGCGAAGTCCGGTCCGTCGGGAATTGAATCCGCTCGCGTGGCGCGCGTTTTCGCCGAAGGGCTGGTGCTCAGCGCCTATGGTTTCACCAAATACAAGTCGAAGGCCGGCAAAGGAGTGGAGGAGTACACCGGTCCCACCAAAATCACTTTCGTCGCGCAAGACAAGAGCCTCCTGAAACAGGTCGACGCCGAACTCAAGACTACGCTCTCCGTCGGCGAAGCGGTCAACCTCGCGCGCGACTGGTCCAATGAGCCCTCCAACATCGGCACACCCTCCTTTTACGCTGCGGAAGCCATCCGTCTCGCGCGCACCTACGGCTTGAAATGCCGTATCCTCACCGAAAAAGAGGCCTCTCGTGAGAAGATGGGCCTATTCCTGGGAGTCGGGCAGGGTTCCGATCAAGAGGGACGCATCGTGGTCCTCGAGTACACGCCCAAATCCAAGACCCGAAACTCCAAGACCATCGCTTTCGTCGGTAAAGGGGTCACTTTCGATTCCGGCGGCATCTCGATCAAGCCCTCCATGCGGATGGAGGAAATGAAGCACGACATGACAGGTGCCGCGACTGTGTTCGGCGCAACTGTACTCGCCGCCAAGTTGGGAGTTCCCAATCGAGTGATCTCGATCATGGCGTTCACCGAAAACATGCCGAGCGGAAACGCGATCCAGCCGGGCAACGTTTTGATTTCGCGCGCCGGCAAGACCGTCGAAATCATCAACACCGACGCCGAAGGGCGTCTGGTCCTGGCAGATGCACTCGATTACGCCCAGGATTTCAAACCCGATGCGGTGATCGACGTAGCGACCTTGACGGGAGCGGTCGGGGTGGCCTTGGGCAAACAGTGCTGCGGCCTCATGGGCAATGACGACGGGCTCATGGACTCGATCCGCCGTGCGGCCGAACGTTCGAGCGAACGCGTTTGGCAGCTCCCGATGTGGGATGAGTACTTCGATGACATGAAGTCCGAGACCGCCGACATGAAGAACTCCTGCAACGACGGCGCAGGGGGCACGATTCGGGGCGCAATGTTCTTGAAGCAATTTATCCGCAAAGGGGTCAAGTGGGCGCACCTCGACATCGCGTCGACGGGCTCCAACGTCTCACACCTCTCGTACTTCCCGAAGCGCGGAGCGAGTGGGGCGCACGTCCGTACTTTGGCCCAGTTCGCCGCGGACTTCTGAGGCCGTCTTGCATCTCCAATTGGGATTGGCCGCCCTTCTCCAGAACACCTTGGGCAA
>JAYVNB010000273.1:0-11043 GCA_043759365.1 Bacteriovoracaceae bacterium
GGATTTTCGGCTCAAGATCCGACCCGCATCCTCGATCGCCGTGATCTGGTGCGGACCCCATTGCCCACTCATGACGGTGAAAAAACGAAAACCGTTCCTTCCCAGTCCCAGGCAGACATCGACCAAATAATCGCGCACCACGTGGGCGCGCACCGGGAACGCGAGCGCGGTCGTGCCGGAGTTGACCGAGAGTGGGAGCGCGGGCATGAGAACCGCCGTCCATCCCGGCATCTCGGTTTCGATTCGCTCTGCGGCTCGCCGAGCGAGATGGGAGCTCTCGAGCAGGTCCATTCCGATCGGGAGATGCGGCCCATGGTCCTCGTGGACCCCGAGCGCGAAAATGAACAAGGTTCGATCGCGCGGCAACGCGGAGAGCTCGGGCGCATGGAGTCTCTCGAAGTTCAGGGGCACGGGACTCCGAGGAGCTTGGCGGCGTTCTGTCCCAGGATCAGGTCGGCATCTTGGGAATTGAGGGTGCCGGCGTTGATGCAGTCGCGGATCCTTCCCAACCCGATCGACACGTTGTCGCCGATGAACGGCCAATCGGTTCCGAAAAGGACCTTTTCCGCGCCCACCCGACGGACGGCCTCGCTGATCATTTCCATCGGTTGCCAGGAGGTTTCGAGCCAAACGTTCTGAAACTCCTCAGCCAAGTCGATGGCGATCGAGGGCTCGTGGTAATTCATATGGGCTAGGATGAACTTCACTTCGGGATGAGTCTTGAACCATTCGCGAAAGAGCTCAGCCCGTCCGAGCTCGGGATCCCGGAAGAACGGGGAGTGGATTCGGCCCGTGTGCAGGATCACGGGAAGACCCAAATCTGCCGAGGTCTTGAGGAGGGCGGAATACCGGGGAGCCTCAGGTGGCAATCCGTCAGCAGCCGGGTTGAGCTTCAGGAGCCGGGCGCCCTGATCTCGGTATTTTCGGAGGAGTTGGCTCGGTCGTGCGGCGTCGACGGGGATGTACACTGCGGGTAAGAGTCGGGAGTCCTTGCGGGCGGCATCCAGCACGAACTCGTTCGGCGAATAAGGGGGGTGGGCGGCAATCACTGCTGCGCCGATCCTCTGTTCGTCGAGGATCTCCCGATAGTCTTCGAGCGTGCATTCGATCGCCAAACCGGGGAGCGCGGCCAAGGCTCCCCAGGGATCCAAGCGGTTTCGGATCGGCTCCGGCACCACCCTCATCCATTCCTGGGATCGGTGAAAAGCATGGGAGAACGGGGCGACCCAGTCCCTCGCGCGCCGGCGGAAGGCGCGGGTTTTCGATAGGAGTGAGAAGGGATCCGGGAAAACATAGGCATGCGCGTCGATGATCAAGGTCTTGATTTTACCCCGGTGTCCGGGATTCCTGCACAGAAAACATCTTTTTTTGCTGAGGCGCTTCGCCGAAGCCTCTGTTAGAAAACCAGGATGGCGGCTTGGATCAATGGGACTCTGGGTGTCCTCGCCAGCTTTTGGATTGGAACTTCAATCCTTGGGCTGGACGGGATGGAAGTGCTTCGATGCATCGGGGCCTCGCTGTTCGCCGGTATGCTTGCGCTGGTGCTGACCCTGAAAGCCGAAAAGACTCCCTGGGTCCGGACTCGGCTCCTGAACCGGAGCCTTAAAACCTGGGTTTTGTTTCTTTCGATCTATGTTGCGGGACTGATGCTCTTGGCCCCTCCCCTCAGGGATCCCCGAGTCCTGGGTTGGATGGTGTTCCCGCTCGTTCTTTCCACGGGATTCACCATCTTGGCGTTCGGTCCGCTCCAGGACCGCTGGGTCGCACAGGCTCAACGCAAGTCCCGGAGCTGACCTCTGGAATTGCCGTTCGATCTGTGGTTAGACTGAGGCCATGCAAGACCCCGTGCAAACTGTTGAAGAGGATCTGAATATCGTCGAGATCTGGCTGCGTCGCGATCCGACCCGTTGGGTCGCAGGGATCCTGGCAGGACTTTTCAGCGGAGTGGTGATGCTGGCTTTTGCGATGATCCTCTCGAAAATCGGCGGAGCCGAACTCTGGCTGCCGATCAAGATCGCTGCACTCCCATTTCTGGGAAGCACCGCTACGGAATTCGGATTTAACTTCACGTCCCTTGCAGTCGGGTTTGTCTTCGTTGAAGTGCTCTGCGCTTTTCTTGGTTTGGCCTACGCGCATTTCACGGGCGCAGGTTCTTCCCTGCAGGCCCTTCTGGGGGCGAGCTTCGCTTTCGGAGCGTTCAGCTGGGTGTTCATCATTTGTCTTTTCATGCAGTCCATTTACGCTGTGCAGTACATGGAGGTTTCCAAAGGTGCCGCTTTCTTCGTCATGATGGTATTTGGCTTGGCGCTTGCTTCGGTCCACTTTTTTGACCGGATGCTCCGCGGAAAGTAATTCCAAAATGAGTCAGGCCTTGTCAGCTTCCCGGTGAACGGCTAAATATTCTTTCACCGTGAAAATTCTGATCGTTGAAGATCATCAAGGAATCCGTTTAGCATTGGAAATGGTCCTCCAGTTGGAGGGGTATGACACGCTCTCCGTAGATCGCGGTGAAGTCGCTTTGGAAGTTCTCGAAAATGCGACTGCCGACGTCGTCCTTCTTGACCTCAATACCAATGGCATCAGTGCTGCGGATTTCTCGGCTCGGCTCGAAGTCTTGGCTCGAGCTAAAGGTGAGCCCAAGCCGCCCGTGATCTTGGTGTCCGGAAGCTCGAACCTTGCTTTGGAAGCGGTCCAAGTCGGAGCTCACTCCTTCTTGCACAAACCTTTTGAAGTCGAAGTTTTGGTTGAACACATCCGCCAACTTCAACCGCACCCAGGCTTATCTCGCGAGATCGAGAGCAATCCTTGGGCCACGAAGCGGAATTCCAGCGCGAGCGCTTGAGCCGGGGATTCAGCGGATTCGGCTTTTTTCGATCAATTTCGTGGTGCTGTGACCTTCGACGAACAAGAGCGACTTCACGCGCCCTCCCCAGTCGAGCACTTCTGGGCCGCCGACGATCTGATCGGACTTCCAGTCGCCGCCTTTGACGAGCACGTCGGGCTTGAGGCTCAAGATCAATTCAAGCGGGTCATCCTCCTCGAACCACACCACGAAGTCGACGCTCTCGAGCGCCGCCATCACTTCGGCCCGGTCTGGAAGGGAGTTCAGGGGGCGGGATTCGCCTTTCAGGCGTTTGACCGAGGCGTCGCTGTTGAGGGCGACGATGAGGAGGTCTCCTTCCCGACGAGCCGCCTCGAGCAGGGTGACATGACCTTTGTGAAGCAGGTCGAAGCAACCATTCGTGAAAACGACTTTTTTGCGCTTACGAAGTGCGGGTAGCGCTCGCTTGAGAGCAGCGACGGATTTGATTTTGGATTTGAAGCGACGCATATCCTTGCTTCCGACGCCCTGCTTTCGACTACAGCTGGGCAATCTCAATAGGCTGAAGATTGACGACCAAGTCATGCCAGCATCGCTTACGACGATCGAAAATTCCCCAAAGCAATCCGACCGCGAGGAATCCCGCGCTCGGAAGGAAAAAGAAAGCGCGGAGGAAGATCGCTGCCCCGGAGCCGTCGAGCGCCAAACCGAAAATGCGTTTCCCCAAAGTGGTTCCGAAAGCCATCTCCTGGGCGGTCATGATCGCCCAATTGAAAGTGCATAGAAAAACCACGAATAGGAAAATCATGCTCGGGCCAATGAGGGTCTCAGGGCTGATTCCCTGTTTCCAAAGGGCGAAACCGAAAGTGCCGGCGCACAGGCCCGTGTTGAAGGCGGTATCCAGCAGGTAGGCGACGGAGCGCTTGGCGAGGTAGCCCAATCCATTCGCCGGGGCAAGCTCAGCCTGGAACTCCGCGGACATCTGAGCGCTGGAGGCTTTGTCTTGAGCTTGGACGGATCCATGAGGTGAGTTCAGCGAAGGAGGCGCCACAGGAACCGAGACCCGCGGAAGCGCGGTGAAACTCGTGAGGTTCGGACGTGCCGGAAGGGCAAAGCTCGCGGCTCCCGCTGCAGTGGCTCCGGATCCGCGTTGAAAATCCGGCATCGGCCCCACGGGGAGGGGGATACTTCGAGATGAAGCCGCACCCGGTGACGTCGGAGTCTTGTTGGTCGTGTTTTTCGTGACCGGAGCGTAGGGCAAGCCGTCGGAAAAAGGATGAAACCCAAGCCCCTCACTCAAGGGTTTGAAGAAAAGGGTTTTTTCTGTCGGTTTGTTTTCCATCGCCTTGGATCCGCCTCGTTGTTCTAACGTCGCATTACCGGTCAATTCTTGTCAAGTTGAAGACCTGCGATAATGGGCGGAAATCAGGCTGATTCCAAACAGTGCAGCAGTTTCGGCCCGCAGGATCAGCGGTCCCAAGGACACGGGTCGCGATGAAATCCGAAGCAGATCCCGTTCAGTCAGGCTCCAACCTCCTTCGGGTCCGATGAGCAGGCGGGCAGTGGTTTCAGAAGGAAGTTCGTCGAGTGCCTGGCTCAAGGGAGGGGCTTCTCGGTTCTGGGCTTCATCGCACCAGAAGCGGGGCGCGAATTCGGTGGCCGGCGCCTGCCGTAGCCGCTCCTCGAGCGCAACAGGCAGCACGATTTCAAGCCGCTCCAGTCGTCCGCATTGCTTTAGAGCCTGATCCGCGATTTTCTGCCAACGCTCCTGGAACGATTCCGGACCTTTTTTTCCGACTTGAACCACTGTGTGTGCGGTGGTGAGCGGAACGAGTCGACGCGCACCGAGTTCGACCGCCTTTTCGACGACCCACTCCATCGCATCCCCTTTGAGAATCGCCATCTCAAGCTCGAGAGGAACCCATTCGCCCGGATTGGACTTGCGAGCAGCGCTGGCGGACGAACTCGCTTCGGCCTCGATCAGGACCTGCTTGCCCCGGATTACCAGTCGGCAGGACCGCGATAGACCTTGGCCATCCATCGCTTCGACGAGGTCTCCATTGCGCATCCGAAGAACCCGGACCAAGTGGGTGGCCTCATCCTCGGAGAGCTCGACGCTGCGACCTGGGCCTGGAACCTCGCGGCACAAAACTCTTTTCATTTCTCGCTTCTCCTCATGCGCGCCATTCCGACCAAGGGTTCCAGTGCTCCACTCAGGGACAGCCGGTCGGCATTCGTTTCCGGAGCTACGGCTGCGTCCTTGCGCAGGATCAGGGCGTTCTTCCAGTACCAGAGTGGAAAGTAAGGCAAATCCTTGGCCATCTTCACTTGTACGCGCTTCAATAGCTCGATCCGCTTGGGCGCGTCGACTTCTTTCATCGCGAGCTCGAGGAGTCGATCCATTTCCGGATCGTTGTAACGGGCGCGATTGTTGGGCTGCTTCGAATGGAGAGTGCGGAACAGGATGGAACCGTCTCCCACTCCGATCCAGCGCGAGGAGTAGAGCTGATAGGCCCCTTTGCGGACGGAAGCGAGGAAAACCGCGGGTTCTACGACGTCGAGTTTCAGCTCGATGCCGATAGCGGCGAGGGCTTCGCGAACCAGGATCGAAGTCTCGAAACCTTCGCGGACGGGAGTGGTTTTGTAGCGGAGCGTGAAACGAGATCCGCCATTCATAGCTGGGTAACCCGCCTCGTCGAGCAATTGCCGTGCTTTTAAGGGGTTGTAGGAAAAGTCGATGGAATAGGACTCGGGGAGAACGGGGGACAAAAGGCTTCCGGCCACGGTTCCGAATCCGAACATCTTGTGTTTAACGATCTCCTCGCGCGGAATGGCCAGAGCGATGGCGCGCCGGACCTCAGGCTTCGAAAGAATCGGGTCACTCGTGTTGAAGGAGAGGTAGCTGACGTTGACTCCTTCGCGTTCCAGGACCTTGAAGCGGTCTGCGTATTCGCGCGCGAGCCAGCGGGTCTTGCTGAGAGCGAGGGAGTTTTGGGCAGCGTCGGCTTCGCCCCGGAGGAGTTTGAGGGTACGAGTGGTTTCGTCGCGCACGAACAGGAACCGTATGGGTGCTGCATCGGGAGAGACCGCGACTAAATCGAACTCGGTCTCGGGAGTCAGGCTCCACAGGGAGGGTCGGTAGGCTCCGCTTCCGACCATCCCCTCTCCCGTTTTGGGGTCGGAGCAGGGGACCTTGCTTGCGGAGGACTTGAAGTATCGAAGGAGGGTGAGGTTACGTGGGAGATAAGGATCCGGTTCAGCCAATTCGATCAAAAGGGGAGCAGATTCGCCGGTCGATTTCGAGACTCCCATCCGGACGGACTTCCAGGTCTCGAACTCCTTTCCGATGGGCGAAGTGGGCTTCCCGTGCCGATACTGTTCAAGGCACTCCGTCATTTTTTCGGCATCGATCCTGCCGCCCGCCTGGTCTTTCGCATCGGGTCGGAGCCAAAAGCTCCAAAGGCGCCCATCCTTTGAAACACTCCAGCGTGAAGCCAGGTCGGGAACCGGTTGGAGATCAGCGTCCAAGTGACTGAGCGCTCCGAAGAGAAGGGAGCCCAATCTCTGTCCCGAAGCATCTTGGGCGAGTCTCGGATCGAGCGTGGCGGGCTTCTGATCCATCAAGATTCTGAAGGGATGGTCGGGTCCCTCGCTTTTGCCGGAACAGGCCGTCAGCGGTAGGAGACAAGCGAATAAAAACCTCTTACCATTGACGAACCCCATGCCGCATTCCAAGCCGCGTCTTGCTCTGAACCTTTTGTTGTTGTCCACCGCCACTTTGGCTGCGACCGCCGTACGAGCCGAGCCGCCGGCATTGCCCTCGGCAGTACCCGTCCACTTGGATTTCACGGCCTTGGCGATTTCAGTGGCCAAACCGTCTCCGTTGCCGATCGACACGAGTCCAGGCTTTTCACTCCGGGCTTTGTTGGATGCCGCGCTCTCACCCACGCCTTCACCTGCACACTCGTTCGTACCAGTTCCCCCGCTGGTCGCAACAGTCCCCGGCGTCCCGATCGTCGCCGGCACGGGGGGGGCGACCCTGGGTTCGGCTACTCCGCCCGCGGCAGGTACTGGACCCGTGGACCCCTCGAGCCCGATCCTGCCCGAGCCGGCTCCGCTTCCCGTCCCAGCCGGCGAAACTGCTGCGCACGCGATCAGTCCTTTCAAGGTTGATCGGAGGCTGAAGCGCAACGTGGAGTTCTGGATCCGCATTTACTCGCAGTATGACACCAAAGAGGGTGTGATTCACGACGCCAAATACATCGACAAGATTTACGAGATCGTCCACTTCGACGAAAACATCTCGCGCCGTCGACAAGTCCAACTTGTGCGCGAAGCCAAGAGGAAGTGGAAGGACGTCCTCCTCTCGGTCAACCGCAAGCAGAAGGATCCGTCGAAGATGAGCGAGGACGAGCTCCGTGTGTTCAACATGTTCTCGGACGTCAACGAGAGCGATAAGTTCGCGGGCGCCGCCAGCCGCAAGCGGGTTCGATTTCAGCTCGGACAGAAGGACCGTTTCAAGGAGGGACTCTACCTCTCCGGCCTTTACTTGCCCTACATGGAGGAAGTGTTTCGACGGGAAGGTTTGCCGGCCGAACTCACTCGTCTCCCGTTCGTCGAAAGCAGCTTCAACATCAACGCCCGTTCCAAGGTGGGTGCCAGCGGTATTTGGCAATTCATGCGTTCCACCGGACGGTTTTTTCTTCGCATCAACGACACGATTGACGAGCGCAATGACCCGCTTCGGGCCACCGAAGCCGCGGCCAAGCTCCTCAAAGCCAACTACGATGCCCTGAAGTCCTGGCCGCTGGCGGTCACCGCCTACAATCATGGTCGGCAGGGAATGCTCCGCGCGGTCCAGCGGGTGGGATCGGACGACCTCGAAGATTTGGTCGACGAGTACCGCAGTCGGAGTTTCGGCTTTGCCAGTTCCAATTTCTTCACCTGCCTGCTGGCGGCGATCGAAGTCGAAAAGAACTCCGAAAAGTACTTTGGCAAAGTGGAGCGCGCTCAGCCTCTGATGTATTACGAAGCTCAGATGCCTGACGCGGTCGCCCTCAAGGATTTAGTCAGGTTCATGTCTTTGGATCTCGCTCAGGTGAAAGCGCTTAATCCCGGATTATCCTCGAATGTATGGAAGGGGCGACGTCCGGTCCCGGCCGGGTATGCGCTAAGGCTTCCTCTTGACGGAAATACTGGAAAAGAAAGCGCCACCCAAGTATTCCTTGCCGGGTACTCCCAGATACCCCAAACCTTCAAGGTCCCGCAAAGCCGGTTCGAGAACCGGAGCCAAGCCAGCGACAAGCCGGCTAGGCTCCGGAGACGGCACCGCAGGACGAGATAGCTTCGAATTATGTTCCTCATCGGCATCGCCGGCGGTTCCGGCTCGGGCAAGACGACGTTCGCTAAGAAGATCATGCAGCGCGTGGATCATCAGGAAGTCGTCCTGCTGCACCAAGACTCCTATTACCTGCCGATGCCTCCGACCGAACACCGCGTCCACGGGGAGCCCAATTTCGATCATCCAGAGGCTTTTGATTGGCCCCTCTTGTTGGATCATTTGACCCGCCTCAAAGCGGGGGAGCAAGTGGCGACCCCCGTTTACGACTACCATTTGAGCCGCCGGCTGCCCGAAACGGAGATGATTGGGCCGTGCAAGACGATCCTCCTCGAAGGCCTCTACACTCTCTGGGATCCGGCGATCCGCGGACTTTTCGATATCAAGATGTACCTTCACGTCGACGCCGACATTCGATTCATACGAAGACTTCACCGCGACGTACGTGAGCGGGGCCGCACTTTGGACAGCATTATCCGCCAGTATTACGATACTGTTCGACCGATGCATCATGAGTTCCTGGAAACCACCCAACAATACGCGGACATGGTGGTGGGAGAAGAGACCGATGTGGCGGCCGACGTGATGGCCGCACGGATCCGTCAGCTCTTGCAAAACAGTTCCGCGGAGGACACTTTCTTTTGATTAAAATCCTGCCTTTGGGCGGTCTCGGCGAAATCGGGATGAACTGCATGGTGATCGAGTACGGCGATGAAATCATCATCGTCGACTGCGGACTTCTTTTTTCCGACCTCGAGCACTTCGGGGTGGAGTTCGTCATTCCTGACTTCGCCTATTTGCGCGAGCGCAAGGACAAGATCAAGGCGATCATTCTGACCCATGGTCATGAGGATCACATCGGTGCGATCCCTTTCCTCCTCAAGTCGGGCATCCGGGCACCCCTCTACGCTTCGAACTTCACCACCCTTCTGCTTCGGGAGCGGCTGAAAGAGTACGGGCTCGATCAATCCACGGAAGTCCGCACTTTCAAAATGGGCGAGAAACTCGCGATTTCAAAATCGTTCCAAGTCACTACCGTTTCCGTCAATCACAGCATCGTGGATGCCGCTGCGCTCATCATCGACACTCCGGACGGCAAAGTCATCCATACGGGTGACTTCAAAATCGACCCGACCCCGTTTTATGGGCGCGAGCTCGACAAGGCGGTGTTTCAGAAGGCCGGTGAGGACGGAGTTTTGCTCCTCATGTCGGACTCGACCAACGTCGAGCGCTGCGATCACAGTCTCAGCGAGAGCATGATCTACCAGAATTTCGAAAAGCTTTTCGCCGCAGCCCAAGGACTGACCGTGATCGCGATGTTTGCTTCGAACGTCGCCCGTATCGGCCAGGTCCTGCAACTGGCCAAGCGAATGGGCAAGAAGGTCGCCGTGTCCGGACGGAGCATGGAGGGCAACATCGATCTCGGACAGGAGATCGGTTACGCCAAGGATGCCCCTTCGGTCCTGATTAGCCTTGACCAGATTTCCAACTACGACCGCAAACAGGTGATCGTCCTGACTTCGGGCTCCCAGGCCGAGGAGCGCTCGGCTTTGGCCCGTATCTCCAACGGAGAACATAAACAGATCAAGCTTGAGCAGGGTGATGTGGTCCTGATGAGCTCGCGCTCGATTCCCGGCAATGAAAAAGCCATCGGTCGCATGATCAACAACTTGTTCAAGCATGGAGCGGAAGTCCTTTACGAAGCGATTCACGACATCCATGTCTCGGGTCACGCGACTCGACCCGAGCTCAAGCTCATGCTCGAGTGGACGAAACCCAAGTTCTTCATTCCGATCCACGGGGAGTACCGGCACTTAGTCCACCACGCCGCATTGGCTGAAGAGGCCGGCGTGCCCAAAGAGCACGTCGTCGTCGCGACCAATGGGGCAGTGATCGAGATCGATCGCGACCACTGCGCGATCGTCCAGCAGATGGAAGAGCCTCGGGTCCTGATCGAGGGACGGCAGGGGGGTGACATCTCCAAGCTCGTCTTGAAGGATCGCCGCCAAATGGCGGAAAAAGGCATCGTCTTCGCCCTCATGGTCCGGAACGTCGAAACCCGCCGAATCATGTCGGGTCCTGAGATCGTCGCGCGCGGTTTGATGAACGAGAACCTTGAGCCCCATATGCTGGAGGAGGCTCGGACGTCGGTCCGCAAAATCATCATTCAATACGAAGCTGAAATCCGTCGCGGCGAGCGCGAGACCGATCTCCAAGAAACGGTGAGAGTCGAGCTGCGCCGGTTTTTCGAGCGCAATATCGGTCGCAGGCCCACAGTGATCCCGATCATCTTGGATCTGTGATTTGCGCCAACAAGCTGCCCGTGATCCTGGGTGCGCTTCTCCTCCTGGTTCCGTCGTCGCAGGCCCGCGCCGACGAGGCCTCATTGAATCCGGGATTGTTTGAGAAAACGATCCATGGTCGCAGCACTTAGGGCGGTCAACTTTAAGGCGACCTCGTCCGGCACGGAAGGCGTACGCTTGCGATAGCCAGGTAGTTGGCGGGAAATCAGAATTTTCAGCTTCCTGCCGCCACGCGCTTCGGTGTCTTTTAGTTTGAGGCAACGCGGGGTCTGTGTTCATTCGCGAGCATGCGACGGTGTTGGACGGGGTTTCGAATCTGGCAGGGTGGCAAGTGGTGTCGCCCCTGACCGACCCCTAGCAGTTGCCCATTCACTATCCATACCTGGCAAAATAGGGCCTTCGAAATCATGCAGTCTTTTAATGACGGGCAACTTCGGCGCTGGCGTCCCAATTGAACTCCGCAGAGTTCAATCTATTTGAGTCACTGTGATCGCTCAGCAGAAATGTCCCGTGTAAGAGCTCAGCAGAAGTGTCTCGTAGTTGATCAGTTTAGTCTTGGGCCCAGGGATGGGGGATCCAAG
>JAYVNB010000274.1:0-3578 GCA_043759365.1 Bacteriovoracaceae bacterium
GGCAAAGGGCTCTTCGGGGTGATTCATGGGAATCGCGAGAGACCCCCCTCCAACAAGAAGAGTGAAAGCCTACGAAAAGCCGTGATGGATCTGGTTGAAGAAAAGTACTTCGACTTCAATATGATTCACTGTCTTGAGGTTCTGAAAGCAAGCCACGGCATCGAAGTAAAATACGCGACCTTTCGTCGATGGTGCCATGACAAACACCTCGTGAAACGCCGCAAACGGGGCAAGGGAGTGGCTCGCAATCGAAGGACCCGGATGCGCAGAGCGAGGGGCTTCTCCTTCAAATGGACGGGAGTCCCCACCGCTATAACGGCAAAGACGAGTGGTGCCTGATTGCGGCCATTGACGACGCCTCAAGCGACATTCCCTACGCCGAGTTCTTTCTTTCCGAAGACACGATCAATTGCATGACTGTCCTTCAGAAAATCATCGAGAAAAAGGGCATCCCCTACGCGATCTATGTCGATAAAGCAGGCTGCCTGGGCGGGGGCAAGCGGGGAGGATTCTACAGCCAGTTCAAGCGAGCGTGCGACGAACTGAGCATTCGGATCATCTTCGCCTCCTCGCCCGAGGCCAAGGGAAGGATCGAGAGAACTTGGGATACATTTCAGGACCGAATCGTCCCTGAGCTGAGGGTCCGGCAAATCCAGCGGATGCCCGCGGCCAACGACTATCTTCAGAACCAGTTCATTCCCAACTATTGGACGCCCAAGAATACGGTCGTCCCCCATTGCCTGGAGAGCCGCTACAAGCCCGTTCCCAAAGAAAGAGATCTACGCGAGATCTTCTGCCTCAAAGAGCATCGCAGCGTAAAACGCGACCACACGCTGAGCTGGGACGGACAAATTTACCAACTCGACTCCCCCGTGAAGTACTCGATTCGAGGGCAGCACATCGAACTGCGGACCTACCAGGACCTCACTTGGGCCGCATTCTTTGCAGGTAAAGCCATTCCCTTGCGCTTGATTACACTCCCGGTAAGACTCAAGCCCTCTCGGAAATATCCCGAACCTGAAATCAGCCAGGGCGACAAAGTCGCTGCCTAATTAAGGCGACCAGGTCGCTGAAAAGTCATTCAGGGTTGATTATAAAAGTGTGTCAAATGCAGCCGAGGAGTAAGTCGCCGATAGCAGGCACGGATTCACCTTGTGCTGATTCCTTCATAATCGGGCCCGATTCTAAGGCGCATTCGCCTCAATGAGTCCTCTCGGACCCACCTCCCGTTCGACTCTCCTTCACGCAAGTCAGCGTTTTGACGGGCGCCGCTCCTGGCCCGGCGAGTGCTCTCACTAGCACCAACCAACACAGCAGGGAATCGGCCCTGCTGCTACCCCGGAGCGGAACGTATGAGCCAGGAACGCTTGGAAGCCAGTCTCGAGGGAATTCGTCACCTCCTCTCACACCTCCACGGCGAAGTCGTCGTCCTCGAGGAAGGCTATTCGCAAGTACTCATGGTCCTTCGGAAGTTGGAAGGCGCATGCAACATCGACGACCTCACTGGTCTCATGCGCCGAAACGCTTTCTTCAGAAAGTGGGAAACCATGTTGGAAGAGTGTCAGCGCTCGAATCAGGGATGCGGAGTGCTCCTGGTCGATATCGATCACTTCAAGCGGGTCAACGACACTCATGGACATCCAACCGGTGACGAGGTCATCAGGCGATTGGCGGGTCTGCTCAAGCAGTACGAATCTCCCGACTGCGTTGTAGGTCGTTATGGGGGAGAAGAGTTTGTCGTCGCGATCCGGGGGACCGATGCGGAAATTTTGGGCCAAGCCGAGATGATCCGTCGTAGAGCGGAGCGTTTGCACGGTCCGGTTCTGGATCGCGAGGGCAAGCCCGATGGAAAAGTGGAGTGGAAATGCACGATCAGCGTGGGAATGGCATCAGCTCGGATCGAGGATTGCTTTGACGCTCCGCGTCTTCTGAAGGCTGCTGATGTTGCCTTGTACGAGGCCAAGCAAAAAGGCCGTAATCAGGTCCGCGCGGCTTGAATCAAGCTCTGGGAAGGACTCGAAATTCTTCCCGGGGTGATTCACCCAAGTCTCACTTCAGAAACGGATGAAGAGAGCGAAACAGCCCTATTTAACGCGTCGCATATATACGTCTTGCCGCTTTACGTCATGCTTAAAGCAGCAGGCATGAAGCCGCAGGTTTTCAAAACAGGAGTGACCCCATGAAAAAGTACGCTGTCTTGATGGTGAGTGTCTTGTTGAGCACGTCGGCATTCGCCGCCTCCACCGGCATCTTGAAGGTCTCCGGGACTGTCGCAGTCGTGAACGATTTGGTCGTCACTCCGAACGGCACGAACAACACCACTTTGAACATCACCGCCGGCGAGAGCGCGAAGAACATCGCATCCGTCGCCGAGACTTCCAACAACGGTGCTGGTTACATCATCCAAGTGTCGTCGGCGAATGCGGGCAAGTTGGTTCATTCCTCCGACAACACCAAGTTCACCAATTACACGATCTCCTACGGGGGCGGTTCCTACGCTGCTCCGAACGCGAATCCGACCACCGTCAAGACCGTCAGCTCCCTCAATGGACTCACCACCCAGACGAGCGCCGTGAGCACCAACGTGACGGCTTTCCCATCCGCGATCGCCGGCGCTTACAGCGACACGATCACCCTTTCGATCGTCGCCAACTGATCTGTCTTCTTTCTCCCTGACCTTTCCTTCTCCGGCAGCGCATCCCCTTTTTTTAGGTACACTGAAAAAGATGAAAGCCGCTCAATGGATCGCTCTGGTTCCCATCCTCTTCCTTCAAGCCGCGCCTGCTTGGGCTTTCCGGTTCTCGCCGATGGTGGCCGAGCTGAGCCCTCAAGGGCAGAGGAGTTCGCAGACCTTCCTCGTCGAAAACAACGGGGACGCGCGAGTCGCTCTCCAGCTCGAACTGTTCAAGCGGACAGCCGATGAGGACGGCATCGAGAAGCGCGTGATCTCCGAGGAGCTGTCGGTGTTTCCGCAGCAGCTGACCCTGGAGCCCGGCGCTCAGCGCAACATCAAGGTCAGCTGGGTCGGCGGCGCGGCGATCGACACCGAGCGCCCCTATCGTCTTGTGGTGACCCAGCTTCCCGTCGACTTCATCAAAGCCAAGGGCCCCGGAGCGAAACCGGGAGTGAACCTGAACTTCCTACTTCAGTACGTGGCTTCGCTGTACGTGGTTCCGCCCCAAGCCAAAGCCCGAGTGGTGGTCTCTTCGATCGCCCGTCTCCAGGGGGGGGCGCTCCAAGTATCGCTCACGAACACGGGCAATGCCCATCAGCTCCTTCGGGGCATGAAGCTTCGAATTGGATCCGCAAAAGGCGAAGTGAGCGCCGATCAGTTGAAAGTGCTCGAGTCCGACAACCTGCTGCCGGGAGGTTCGCGGAAGTTCATCGTGACACTGCCTTTGCCGCTTCCGACGGGTACCCTTGCCGGAACTGCGGAGTTTCCTCCTTCTTGAAGCCAGGCGCTGCGCCCGCATTTCTAGCCGGGAAGCTCGTCGTCCCCGCCCTGACCCTCTTGTTGGGGCTCGCGCCGGCCAGGGCTTGGGCGCAACGACCTGCCTGGCCGGGCCCCTCCTTGCTAG
>JAYVNB010000275.1:0-3567 GCA_043759365.1 Bacteriovoracaceae bacterium
GCGAAAGCTCGGAAGCCGATCAGAATAAGAGCAAATTATGAGGTCCCTATGCCCGGCCGAAACGCGCAAGTCTCCCGCATCTACGCCATCCTCAATCTCTTGGAGGGAACTCCCCAGGGACTGACAGTCCTGGAGATCACGTCGCGGATGAAGGAGCGCGGCCACAATGCGACTAAACGTACGATTTACCGCGATCTTGAGGCGTTGAATGCAGCCGGGTTCCCGCTTTTTCCGAAAATGGATAAGGCTGAGGACCAGTCAGCCAGTCGTTGGGTCCTTGAGCGCACCACTCGGATCAACCAATACTTGGTCCTCTCACCCCGCGAGCTGGTGGGGCTCTTCCTGGCCCGACAAGTGCTCACACCGCTCAAGAACACGCCCTTCTTCAACGACCTTGAAGAGCTCTTTCGAAAGATCGAGGACAAGCTTGGGACCAAAGGCCGTAAACATCTCGAGAGCCTGAGCCGGGATATTCACTTCGAGCCTGGTCCCCTCTGGGGTCTTGGCATCGATTCGGCTCTCTTGGATACAGTGCAGGCGGCCTGCGCAGAGGGTCAGCTCTTGAGCTGCCAATATGCGTCCGTCAACAGCAAGAGCAAGAAGCGCCGCCTTCTCGGCCCCCACTACCTTTACTTCGCTAAAGGTTCGCTCTACCTCGTGGCTGAGGACATTGAGTCAGGCGTAGTTAAGACCTATTCGCTTCCGCGAATGAGTGACGCCGAAATGGAAGACCAACCTTATGAAGGCCAGAGAAGTGATCCTGAAACCCACTTCAAGGACAGCATCGGGGTGTTTCGCGGGGAGTCGCCCATCGAAGTCAGTCTCCTGATCGCTGTTGAGCTCGCTTCTTTCATGAAAGAGCGCTCCTGGCATCCCAGCCAAACGATCGTTAGCCGTGCCGATGGAACGGTTGAGCTCAAGCTCCATGTGGCGCTTACGCCTGAGCTGCTTCAGTGGGTGATGGGATTGGGCTCGAAGGCGGCGGTCTTGAAGCCTGCCGAGCTTAGGGACGCGATCCGCGATGAAGCCTTGAAAGTTATCAATCAATATCAAGTCCAACCGAAAGCGGCCTGACCCGAAAGGAGTCACTTCTTGGACGTTCTTCAAAAAGTACTTCACTTGATAATGACGGGTGAGCATCCACTGGCCAAAGTGATCTTAAAAGCCAATCGAAAACGCGCTCGGACCGATTGGACTGTAAAGAGGTCAAAGACACTGCACTACGATCGAGCAAGACAAGATCCTTCTCAGTCATAGCCACGAGCTGCCCCGTCGATGACTTAGCTAGAATTCTGCTCATCTCATCAACGACTCAGCGATTGAGTTTGCAGTGGCATGCTGTGACACCTGCCACGTATGCAGATGTCGTCCCCCCGACAAGCCCTTCTCGTAAGATGTCAAACAACTGACTCGCCGCCTCGTCCATTGTGAAGCTCTGGAAAAACTCAACGAAGGTCTCCCTTAGTTCCGAGGCAAATGAGACACTATTCCAAAGTCAATTTGATCAAACTCCGAGGCGGTACCATTGAACGACTTGCTATTAGGCTGCAACCTGAAGTCCCTTCGAAACAAGTTCGTCATCACGAATTCCCAGGTACTTTCCTCCAAGCTCTTGGAGACCCACACCCATTTTGGTGCCCGAGCCCATTCAATTCGCTCGCTGGTCACGCTTCTTGACCAACACTCTATCGAGCGACCCAGCTCACGAAGTCGGGGTCCTTTGAGTGATAGAGAGCGCGAGCTTCTGGGTGAAAAGCTCAGAACGCAGCTCAAGTCATCGTATTACCAAAAAGCCTTCGAGCTCCCCGGGCTCCGCGCAAAAGTGTTCGAATGCCTCGATGAACTGAGGATAGCGGGCTACGATCCGGATAGGCTCGCTCCCCACGAGATCGAAAACTCGGAAAAAATCCTCGCTCTCCGAGAAGTCTTCCGACTCTATTCGGATTACCTGAATGCGGCAGGTGTCACGGACTATCCGGTCCTGCTTCAAAGCGTGATCCTCCGGATCCAAAAGGGATCCTACGATGTCCTACTTAAAAACACCGACCTCCTGATGCCTTTTTCACTCGATCTTCAGGGAATGGAAACAAGCCTGGTTCTGACTCTCTCCGAGCGGACGCAGGTCTATGGCTTGAACGACGAAGGACCAAAGGACCTGAAAACTCTGTCTCACCCTGATTCCAAAAGTCTTGAGCGCTTAAAGCTGAGCCTCTCGGCCCATCTCAGGCTCGAAGCAATCGAAAGACCTATAGCAAGTCTTCCCTTGGACTCAAGCTTGACGGTCCAGGCATCCCTCACGCCGCGCGATGCCCTTTCGGAAGTGTTTCATTGGATGCAGGCTCAGGGTGCCTGCGCTGGGGACACGGCCTGGGTAGTTCTCGACTATGACCGCTACGCGGGCCCTCTCTATCGCTTCTGCCAAAAGCATCAGGTGCCGCTCAACCTGTCGCGGGGGATGTTGGCCTCCGAGTTCGCTTTTTTCGCCGAAGATCTCTCCGCCCTCTCTAGGCTAGAGACCCAGGCGACCCGCTCCGGCGCCAAGACTCGATTCTTGAGCGACGTACGAAGTTACTTTCGAGCAAGAGTTTCGTCTCATCCGGCCTATGACTCCTTTCGTGCCCAAGCCCTTCGATTTGTAGAAGCCTACGAAGTGGCGCAGGCAGGCTTTCCAGATGTTTTACTCGGCCCGAATCACGCCTGGGACAGACTTCGCTCTGAGCTTCGGGCGGCACGCCTCAGCGTCAAAGACCTTGAGCTCGACCGGCACGGACTTTTCTTGGGACGACCTGAGGACCTCTTGGGCTGCAAGATTCCACACCTCGTGATCCTTGGGCTGCAGGATCATCAGTACCCTCCCAAGGTGGTGCCTGACCCCATCCTGACGGATACGGAGCGCGACATCCTCAACGAGCACGTCGAAGAGGGCGCGATGGTGCATGAGCTCAAGCGATCGCAGCTTCGCGAAAACCAAAAGGATGTGCTCGAAAAGATCTGCCTCGGCGTGAGTAGCGCCCTTTATCTCGGCTATGAGAGCCATGACCTTCAGTCCGGTGAGCTCTCGCTTCCCTCGTCCTTCCTCAACCGTGTCCTCACAGCCTTTGGATACGAACAGAAGTCTGAGTCGCTGTATCAACTGGGCTCGCTTCCGGAATCTTTCTTTCCAAGGGCGGCCAATGCCGGAAATCCGTTTGTCGATTTCGATTCCCACCTTTCGGCGCATCTTGAGGCAGGAGAAAGCTTCTCTCGCTGGAAGGAGGTCCTCACACGGAGGCGAGATCGCAAACTGAACGCCGAAGACGGTGTGGAATCGCCCCGGCTCTCTGCAAAGTTCGCAGATCGTGACATCAGCGCGTCTGCGATCGCAGACTTCTTCACTTGCCCTTACCGCTTCTTCCTAAAGAAAGTCGCAGGTATTCCAGCACTTCCAGAAGCTCATGGCCCGGATCTGGCGTGGCTCGACCCCATGCAAAGGGGCACCTTGATCCATGCGGTCTTTGAGGGGCTGGCCCAAGCTTTCATCGACGGGGGACCCATGGGTTCAAAATGGAAAAGTTTCCTCAAAAAGGA
>JAYVNB010000276.1:0-10855 GCA_043759365.1 Bacteriovoracaceae bacterium
TGCACTCGAAGCCCTTCATGCCGCGCTCATCGGGCGCCCGCTCCTGATCACAGCGGCCTGGCTTTCAACTCAAGTCGTTAATGCGGGCTGAACAGTCACGTTCCTAGAGACTAAAGACGAATACACTTGGGCTAGTGGCGTGACGAGAGCGTGTCATAAACCCCTTTCGATGGCAAAATCAGTTGCGCTTGCTTGGCCCCGTTCACAGCGGGGCCTTTTTCTTTTCTGACGGAGCATCTGGCGCACGTCAAGCACGCAATTCAGAAGGTCTTAGGCGTTAAGTTGCCAGCATTGTGTTTAAGCTGCGACCTCGGTCATTCAGGAGGAGTCATGGAGGATAGCGAGTTCGAGGGTACCGAACTTCTTGAAAAACTAGCCAGCATCGGCAAAGTAGACGCTTTTTTTCAAGCAGTGGATTTGGATGACTTTGCGCTTGCCAAGGCCCTGTTGAAACGCGCGGGTATCGATGCCGCGACAATCAGGATGGTCCTTAAAAAGATGCTGGAAGGAGACCACTCCGATAGTGTCGACCCATGAGGGATGAAACGCTTCTAGCCGATGTCTCCGACACCGCTTTTTGGGTTTGCCACTATCGGGCCCGGGAAACCGAACGGCCTGATGCTCTTTTTCGAGACCGTTTCGCAAAGGTCTTGGCAGGAAAACGCGGTGAGCAAATCTCGAACTCGATGTCGCCCGCCAGTCGTTATGCGGAGTGGACGGTTGTCTCGCGTACGGTGATTATTGACCGCTTTATCCAGCAACTCGTGCGCGAGGGCATCGATGCCGTCATCAATCTCGGAGCGGGACTAGACGCTCGACCCTATCGAATGAAGCTACCCGAGGAGTTAGAGTGGGTCGAGGTCGACTTTCCGAACATCTTAGCGCACAAGTTGGCCGTCCTCGGTCAGGAGTCCCCAGTGTGCAAACTAACTCGAGTGGCAGTGGACCTTTCCAGCGGCCCGGCCCGCAGGGATTTTTTAGCCAGTGTCGTGCCTCATGCAAAAAAGGTCGTCATCCTCACGGAGGGGGTGATTCCTTATTTGAGCTCGGATCAAGTGTCTGAATTGGCGAGTGATCTTCGCGCCCAGGAGCGATTCACGCACTGGATCGTCGAGTACTTTCATCCCAGGGTCTATCGCTATTTGAGGAGCGCCGTTCGCGAGTTGAAAATGGTGAACACTCCGTTCCGATTTTACCCCGCAGATTGGTACGGATTTTTCGGTTCTTGGGGTTGGACTCCGAGGGAAACCCGATTTGGGGGTGAAATCGCGGTGGAGTTCAATCGTCGGCTTCCGATGCCGAAATGGGCGCGCTGGGTGATGCCCTTTGTCCCAAAGCGGGTGAGGGAGGAGGCCCTTCGGACGACGGGCCACATGGTTTTCGAACGGACCAGCGGCTCAGGTTGAAAGACCCTGTTTGGTGCCGAGGAGTTGCTCGAAGCGCGCTGCATGTTGGACCTCCTGCGCCTCGGCATGTGCCAGGAGGTCCCGAAGGGCCTGCTCGGATGCCGGACAGCTGTGCCGAGACCGACGGTAAATCAGGGAGGCTTGAAGCTCGGCCCAGACATGGATCCTCCAGCTCGCCCGTGTGGGAAGTGCTGCGAGGATCGTACCCACGACAGCCCCCCCTAGCTTCTGAAAGGGGACGCTCCAGGAGTTTCGGGGTGAGGGAAGGATAAAGCGGAGCAGTCCGTTCGAGTGACATCTCTCCTCTTCGAGGATGTCCCTGCAAAGCTCAAGCGACTTACGCCGGGCGGGAGTCCAGGGCGTCCTGGAAAGAATCGTGCATTCCATCTCATAGATGGAAATAGCCTGGATTTCCGAAAGCCAAGCGGAGACAAGGGTTTTCCGCACTGGGGGCGGTGGTGCAGCTTGAGTTCTAATAAGTTTTACGATACCATGAATTTTATGAAGAAGCCACACCGCGCTTTGTCCCCCTCCGGTCTTCTCCGGGTTTACTTCGATGGGCTTTGCCCGCTATGTAGCCGGGAAATCGAGCACTACCGAAAGCGCGACACCGACAGTCGGGTGGAATGGGTCGATATCACTCGCCCGGGTTTCGACGCAAAACGCGAGGGTCTCGACCCTGATGCGGTTCATCGAGTTTTCCACGTCCGCACTTCGGAGGGGCTCTTGATCTCGGGCGTGGATGCTTTCATCGAGATTTGGAAAACCATACCCTCACTGAATTCCTGGGTGAGGGTGGCAAGGGCGCCCGGGGCGAGACTCTTGATGAAGCTGGGATACTCCGGATTTGTCCGGCTGAGGCCCTACCTTCCCCGTCGTCGTCGGGATGAGTGCGACACCGGCGTCTGCGAACCTTTGAAAAAAGGACTTTCATGATCACCTATCCATTGGAGTTTCCGGTCGACTCCGTGATGACTTCGGGTATCCATTCCCGTTGGTCGACGCATACCCCTTCCCAGGAAGGGGCAGTGATTTGCGCTATTCCGGCGGAATTCGAAGGGCCGGGTGGAGGTTACTCACCCGAGGATTTTTTCGCGATGGCGGCAGCCAACTGCTTTTGCGCGACCTTCAAAGTAATCGCCGAAAAATCTCGAGTGGATTTCGAGGGACTGAGCGTGACAGGTCGCCTCACTGTGGATCGAGACGAGGGCGGCCGACCTTGGATGAAAGCCATGCGGATCGAGGTCACCGTAACTGCCGGAAAGACCGATCCCGGTCGTATCGAGCGCGTCTTGGAGAAGACGGCGCAGTCCTGCCTGGTGATCCACTCGCTGAAAACCGCGGTAACGTTTGGCTTCAAGGTGGTTGGGAACGCATGAAACCGAAGATCAAGCATCCCAAGCATTTGCCGTCAGCTTATGCCGAACTCCGGGTTCTTTCGGAACTCGTGGGGGAGTTCATCGAGTACTGGGGTTTCAAATCGGTGCACGGCCGGATGTGGTGCTACCTTTTTTTGAGTCGTACTCCGCTCAGTTCGCGGCAATTGGCCCAGCTCCTCAGCATCTCTCCGGCCCTAGTGACCCAGTCGATCCAAGTCTTGCTCGATTACCGGGTCATTCTCGAAGTTGAGAAGGGCGCCAATGGGGTCCTTCGGTTCGAGGCTAATCCGGATGTGGGCGACGCGGTTCGCGGGGTACTTGCCCGCCGCGAAAGTGTACTGCTCCAGCGTCTCGAGAAGGCCTGCCAAACCTTGAAAGGAACCCACGAAAAGGCGAAAGCGGTGCCGTTCGCTCTCGATCCGGCGCGCGAGGAGCAGGTCCGGCAATGGATCAAACTTGCTCAACTTGCCCTCGGCTTCGGGATATCGACACTGGCGGTCCCTAGCAACCCCTTTGAAAAGCCAGAGAACTTCCGCGGCTTCTTCGGGAACTGACTCGCGTCTCAAAACTGAAGCTTCAAACGGGCAACGTCCCTTCGGGGCGGATCTGCCGTAGGTACTCCGAAAGGGTCAACATGTCGTTCATTCGCGAGAACTTGTTGCGGCAGACCAGGTTGATCTGGCGTCCGATGCTCGGTTTTCCGTCGAAGCAGCGATAAGATACCAGGCTCCTGAGTTTTGGCTCGTCTTTGACGGCCAGATACGGGATCAGTGTGTAGCCTAAGCCGCTGGCCACCAAGTGCCTGAGTGTCTCCAGACTGGTGGCGTGGTACTGACGGTAGTTTCCGCGTCGATTCACGGGGCAAGTGTCGAGAGTTTGATCCTTGAGGCAGTGCCCGTCTTCGAGAAGGATCATTTCCGACGCACGCAGATCGAATGAGCGGAGGGAGTCCTTCAAAATCAGCGGATGCCCCTTTGGAGCAGCCAGGTGAAACGGCTCGATGAAGAGTGGGAACTGGCGAAGTGAGTCAGCCTCTGGGAAGGGGGGCGAAGCCAGGACGGCATCCAGTGTACCCGCCTTCAAATCGGCGATCAGACCTTCGGTTTTGCCCTCTCGCAGGTAGAGCTCCAGTCGATTGAACTTCTTTCTGACGGGTGAAATGATATGAGGCAAGTAGTAAGGTCCCAAAGTCGCGATGGCTCCAAGTCGAAGGGGGCCCGCCAGTGGCTCGAGACTGTTCGACGCAAGGTCTGCGATCTTTTGGGCCTCTTCCAGGACGATTCTCGCTTGGGCTACGATTTGACCTCCAATAGGAGTCATCACGACGCTGCGATTGGAGCGCTCGAAGAGCCGAACCTGCAGGAATTCCTCAACCTTCTTGATCTGCGCACTCAGTGCCGGCTGACTGACGTGCGTCGCGATCGCAGCTTTGCCAAAGTGCTCATGCTCCGCGACCGCTACGATGTACTCGAGGTCCCTCAGGCTGATGGTCGAGATGTTCATAAGATTTAGTTGTCAATAACATAGCTATAATCACTTATACATATCAATCAAAGGAAGCGAAGATCAGAGTATGAGGACATGGGCAGACTACAAGAAGACCATGAGGGAAGAGGATGTGATTTTCTCCCTCGCACGCAGCGGAGACCTTCAGTCGTTGCGCAATCTGGATCTGTCCGGAGCTCGAATCCACACCCGCAACGAGAAGGGGTATTCGGCCCTGATGCTGGCCGCCTACAACGGAAATTTCGAGGTCGCTCAGTTTCTACTCACCCATGGCGCGGACCCGAATTCTGCCGACCCCTCCGGCAGCACCGTCTTGATGGGAGCAGCCTTCAAAGGGGAACTACTCATCGTTCGCCTCTTGATCGAATCCGGGGCGGAAGCGGACGCGCGAAACTCGAAGAACCAGTCAGCGCTGGATTTCGCAAAAATGTTCGGTCGAGCGGAAGTCGCGCTCTTCCTCAAGAAGCACCAGAGAAAACCAGTGGTCTTCGGCCTGATGGATATCCTGTCGGGTTGGCGATCGTTCTTTGTTTCAAAAAGGAGAAGTTGAATGGCGAAGAAGAGACACCTGACCACAGCGAACGGCGTACCGGTCATGGACAACCAGAACTCGCTGACTGCCGGCGAACGGGGCCCGATCGTATTTGAGGATTTTCACCTCTTCGAGAAATTGGCGCACTTCAATCGGGAACGCATCCCGGAACGTGTGGTTCATGCCAAGGGGTCCGGAGCCTTCGGCCAGTTCGTGGTGACCCATGACATCACTCGCTACACCAAGGCGAAACTCTTTGCCCAGGTGGGCAAGGTGACGCCAACCTTCATGCGCTTCTCCACAGTCGGGGGCGAGGCTGGATCCGCGGATACTGAGCGAGACCCGCGCGGGTTTTCGATCAAGTTCTACACCGAGGACGGAAACTGGGATGTCGTTGGCAACAACACGCCCGTGTTTTTTCTTCGGGACCCCTCTAAGTTCCCTGATTTCGTGCATACCCAAAAGCGGCATCCTAAGACCCACACTAAAGATGCAACGATGCAGTGGGATTTTTGGTCGATGCATCCCGAGTCCCTTCATGAAGTGACCATCCTGTTTTCGGATCGAGGCATCCCGGACGGCTACAGGTTCATGGACGGTTTCGGTAGTCATACTTTCAGTATGATCAACGCGAAGAATGAGCGTTTTTTCGTCAAATACCACTTCAAGACGAAGCAAGGCATCCGAAACCTGAGCCCCGCCCGCGCCAAGGAGTTGGCCGGCACCGATCCAGACCACTCGCAGCGAGACCTTTTCGAAGCGATCGAGCGCAAGGATTTTCCGAAGTGGACGATGTTCATCCAGGTGATGCCTGAGGCCGATGCACTCAAGGCTAAGATCAATCCCTTTGATGTGACGAAGGTCTGGACCCACAAGGAGTATCCCCGGATCGAGGTGGGCGAGATCGTTTTGAACCGAAATCCCGAGAACTATTTTCACGACGTCGAACAAGCGGCATTCGCGCCCTCTTCGGTGGTTCCGGGTTTGGGCTTTTCACCGGACCGCATGCTTCAGGGACGGCTCTTTTCTTACGCAGACGCCCAGCGGTACCGCCTGGGAGTGAACTATCACCAGATTCCCGTGAACCGCCCGAAGAACGATAGCCTTCATTATCACAGGGACGGTGCAGGTCGGGTCGATGGCAACGGCGGAGGCGACCGGCACTATCACCCGAACAGCTTCGATGAGGTAGTCGAGTATCAGGACGACGCTCCCCCCCCCTATTTGGGTACCGGCCCGGTCGGGCGTCACAATCATCGTGCGGACGAGGACTATCACTCCCAGGCCGGGGCGCTCTATCGACTGATGCAAGCGGATCAGCGCCAACTTCTCGTCGACAACATCGCAGGAGCAATGAGGTCGATACCCGAGTTCATTCAAGAGCGTCAAATCGCGCACTTCATGAAAGCCGATCGGGACTACGGCGAGGCAGTGAAAAAGGCCCTCGCGAAACTAACTCCCGGCGACCCGAAGCGGGTCCCCGTCACGAAGTAAGGTCTGAACTAGCCTGAGGACTCGACGAGTCGACAACTGGATGATTCGTCGGGTCCTGTCCCTGGGTGCGATGGCAAACGGTTGACGTTCGCGCTTTGAAACCCAGGTCCACCCCCGGAGCTCCGATAGGCCTCAAGCAGTGGACTTACGCAGTCTTTATCCAACCTCCATCGGAGTTCTCTCGTCCATGCTCCTACTGCTAGCGGCAACTGCGTTCGCCTACGATGTACGGCCGGGCGATACCCTCTCGTCGATTTCCAGAAGTGAAATCGGGCATCCGTTAGCCTTAAATCCGGGAATCCAAGAGCCCGGGTCCGAGCCATCTCGATGCGGGATCGCCGACCGTCGAGACCTCGCTCGGCACCCCGTTTAGCGACTGGACTCGTTCAGTGCGGACGGAGTCTCCTGGCTGCGATTTGACGGCTCCGCTTGGGTTCCCGCGACGGGCGTGACCCAAAGCAATACACTTGTGGAGGCCAACCCGGGGTTGCCAGCGTTCAATGCGCGCTTCGCTCCAGGGAGCTTCTATTTCAAGGCCTTCCTCAGTACAGGGGACGGAACGCCGGCCGTGGGCCCCCAGAAGGCGTCTCTCCAAGGAGTGCGTTGACAGACGCACGCTGATCGGGTCCCACTTGACTTGAGTGCTCTGGGCGTGATTCCAGTAGGGTTACTAGGAGATCACCATGACACGCCCGTCCTTCCTGAATTTCAAGGTCGATCACATGACCCTGCTGGTGCAGCCAGAGATGTACAACGTGTCTTACGTAATTTTCCGCACAGTGTTCGGTTGCACTCCCGAGCACCTCCTCTACGAAAAGCGCAAGGAGTGGGTCCCGGGGGATGGCGAGCAGTCACTGACCTATGCTATGCAAGTGGGACAAGGCGGTGAGAGCAAGCCAGAGCTCGACAACACCATGATCGCCGTCGTTCAGCCTTCGGAGCCCAAGCAGATGCAATCCCATGTCCGGGAGATGCTCAATCAACATCGGGCGGCAGCCCATTGGCAACATATCGCCCTTCGGACTCCCGATCTCCTCGCTTTTCACAAACATGCGGAAGCCTTGGGCGTGAATTTCATCACCCCCGTGCTTCGAGACGAAAGCGACGACGTCATCCAGGTTTTCACCGGTGAGTGGTTTCATCCCGGTTCGCCTGCAAGCGGGATGTTCTTTGAGTTCCTTCAGCGCAATCCGACCCCGGAACTCCTGCAGAAGCTCGCGGACCGCAACCGCGAGTCTTGGTTCAACGACAAGACGTTTCTCGGCCTCTACGGAGAGAAGGAGACGGAGTACCGCAGCGGACAGGTGAAGCCGTTCATCGACCCGGAGCTATTTGAAAAGATTCAGGAGCTGGTGAAGGGCAAGAAGGTTTGGGAAATCACCGAATCAGTGGTCGCGGCCGCTGAAAAGACGATGCGCAACTACGCTTTGACTCGCATACAGAAGTAAGTCGGGTCTCCCCTGTCGAGTTAGGGTGTTTGCACGACCTGGTTCAGAGCGGCGCGGACCGCGCGCGCCAGCTGCGAACGGAATGCGCCGTCCTCGAGAATTTTTTTACGCAACGGCGCCGACATTTCGAGCTGCAGCCCCGCTTTCGAGGTTCGATTGACGATGTTGTCTGGCTCCGTCGCAGGGAATCGGTCCTCAATCGGGGGGATCTCGACTCCCAATCGAGCCCGCGCTGCGGCGTCGATGAACGCGCTTCGGAAAGCCGCCGAGTCCCCTCCCACTCGGATGATCCAGGCGTCGGGCCTGGAGATTTCAGTGAACCCGTGCATCGAGATCCCATATCCAGAACGAGCCATCAGTGCCAAGGCTTGCGGCTCATCGAAACGGCGACTCGTGATGTGAAGGTCGAAGTTGTGGTCGGCCTTGATGCCCTCGAAAAGGTAGAGGTTGAAATCGGCCTGGGCCACTTCGCGGGCCAGTTCAGAAGTTCCCTTCTCAATTTTTCCGCCATGGATGGCCATCACGGTGATCGAAGAGCCTCGGTTCAGAGCGGTCAGCGAATAATCCACTCCCAAACCCTCGGTTGCCGCGAGCGTGGCGAAGTCGGGATAAATGTCGCGCGCGCCGTGGTTCTCGGGGTCAAGAAGTCCAGTCGCCAGCAAAGCCGAGCCCCCGGGTGCGCGAATCGGGGCGCCTGCGCAGGCCGGGGCCAGCGCGCTTGCCAACATCAATATTCCGCCCGCGACCCAGCTACCGGTAAGAACGCTTTTCATGGTGTCTGGTGCATTACCAGTTCAGGGGTCGGATGCCAATTCGTGATCCCTGAACCGGTCGTGCTTGGCAGGGATCAGCGCTCATCCCTGATGGCGCATGTCGTGAGCGGCGCCATCAAGCCAGGCTTGATGGGCATTGATCTTCGTATCGACCGAGAGGTGCAAGCAGTCGTCAGGTGCATTGTCGGGCGCGCCCCGATTGCCGAACGGATCGTGGTCGCGCTGGCTTTGAGACCGAAGAAAACTTTCATTCCCGTGCCGTGAGGATTCACGCAATGGGCGGCCGTCACGACCCGGTGCAAAGAGCGGTACCTTGCGGAAGTGTGATCTTGATTCCATCCGAAGTCGAACTCAACTGCGCGGCCTGGGCGGCGGGGATTGAAGAAACCAAGCCGACTGTGGACATTGCCATGACCTGACCCAGAGTTTGAGGTTTCGGTGAAAATTTATTCTTCAATATGAGTAGATTCAAAGTTGATCTCCTTGAGGTTTGAAGGAGGTGCCTTTCAACGGGCATGCCCGCCAAGCCGCACTCCTCCTTTTGGCCCCTGATGAGGGGTCTCGGGACAAACGCCCCTTTCTAAAAAATCCATGAAGTCGGAGGGATCGGGAGCGAGGAGTGAATGGGGCCCCAGAACGACCCGCGGCTTTGACGAGATGTTCCTGCTCGGAGACTCGCAGTGCGAAGGACCAGGGTTCAGTGGGTTTGAACTCGGGGTTGGCGACGGCACCGACGCGCTCCCCACAATAGACAGCGCGATTCTCGAAGCTCTTACGGGTGAACTCGGCCGAGGCCCGTCGTCTGAAGCTGATCGCTTCGCTAATATCGTGTTCACGATTACCCATAATTTTCCAGGGTTAAGACGAACTTGGGAGCGGGTGGTACGGTGGTCGTATCGCGACCATCCTGGGTGGGTTTCGCAGCAGACCGCGCAGCTCCAGAAGGCATGGTTGTCGCGCGCGATCGGGCGTTCAATCAAGGTTTTCTGACTCCATCCCCGCTCATTCGGTCCAAGCTTCGATCACCCGTCAGCGGGCGAACCAGGCCAGGGCGAGCGCTCCGATCAGGCACACGACTTGTTCCCAGCGCGCGGCTCCAGGCAACGGCGCCCGCGGCTTGAGCTCGGGGACGAGCCTGCCCGCCGAGGGTCGATGATCTGCGAAAGCCTGGTAGGCCCTCTCGCCGATCCAGCGGATCCCCGGTTGTCGAAAAAGCAGTCCCCATGGGCGCGACCACGGACGCTGTCGAAGGACCCAAGACAATCCCTCGAAGCCGAAATGAAGCCGACCGGGAGACTCCTCAACCACCCAGGAGTTTTTCGCCACCATCAATGCTTGGATCTCGGGGACGGTCTGTGTTTCGGCCACTTTGGATTCTGGAATTTCAAGGCCGTTCATCAGGATCCGGACGATTCGCGAGCAGACGCCGCATTCGCCGTCGAAGTAGATTCGGGCGGTCCAGGGAGTGAGTTCTTTGCGTGCCCACGGCCAAGGCGAAAGCGCGAGTAAACCCAACGCAAAGGCTGCCCACGGGTGGGGTCCCCAGGCGACCGCGGCGAACAAAGGGGCCAAGCCCGCCCAGCTTCTGAAGGCGTTGAAGCCCGAGTTCATCGGATGCCTTTGAATCATGCGATCCCATGAGAATCGCGCGCCGAGCGGGAGGTAGATCGCGGTGAACAAAAGTGGGGGGAGCGAAACGTCGCCTCCCAGGATCAGGAGGGAGATTCCGCATAGAAGTGCGGCCGAGCGGGTTTGTAACCCCGCGATGAGCGCGAGGCTAGAGAATCCCATGAGGACAAAAGTCGGAAGGCGGACTAATTCACTCCAGGGCGCGCTCAAGATGTGAGCGCTCGCCATCAATGCCCAGGCGCCGACGGTCATTCGAAATACTGCCAGCGTTCTTAAGTCGAGCTTCATGATGGCCTTCGTTCATCTTCTCACGTCGGCACAAGGGACGCTGGTTTTCATTTCCGTGCATTCGTTTAGAATCAGAAGTTAGATGGTCGCAAATTTTTTCCTACAGCTGGGCCTCCTCGAGCTCGCCGCTTTGACTTGGCTCTTTCCGGGCGCAGCGTTGTTTTTTGCCGGAAGTCCGAAGCCCCTGGACTTGGGGGTCGCCGAAGATCATCCCCTTCCCCGGAAACTCGAGATCCTCATCCCCGCTCACGACGATGTCGCCGTGATCGCGGAAACGGTTTCAAGGCTGCGCCGGCAAGTCGACGCCGTTCTTCCCGGTTACCCGGGAGTTCGGATCAGCATCCATGTCGGCGCAGACGATTGCCGGGACGATACAGCCAAGGTCGCATTTCGTTCGGGG
>JAYVNB010000277.1:0-3504 GCA_043759365.1 Bacteriovoracaceae bacterium
CGAGAAAAGGAAGCGCGGCCCGAGCGCCGTTCTGATGGATCCAGCGTGCGATCCCCCCTTTGCCGGTCCCGCTTCCGCCGTGGATGAGCACCGGGGCCGCGTCAGCTTGCGAAGCCAGAAGTGCGAGACGTCTCTGGCTGGGAGGGATGAAGTGAACCATTTCCATAAGTCTTGCCTGTCATAACGCGAGGTGTCTTGGGTGTCAACTTATTGGGTGAAGGGCCAGACCCCGATTCAATTCAGCCTAGGGAGGCCTCGACTAAGCCTTGTATCTTAAGCGCTTAAAAGGTAGCCCAGATCGACCTCAACAATACTCAAGGTTCCTTTCTGGGAACTGATTCAGGGGAGTGAAAGTCATGCGAATCTTCCGTATGCAAGCGGTGTCGGTCATGGTGGTCTGCGCTTTTTCGGCGATGGCCCATGCCGAGTTCAAAGTGGGCTTGGTCCTCGATCGCGGCGGCAAGGATGACAAATCCTTCAACGCTTCTGCGTTCGCCGGAGGCAATAAGGCCAAGGATGAATTGAAGATCAGCTTGAAGACCGTCGAAGCCAGCGACGACAACGCTTACGAGACCCTTCATCGCTCCTTTGCCCAAAAAGACTTTGACCTGATCATCGGGATCGGGTTCGCCCAAGCGGAAGCCGTGAAGAAAGTCGCTGCCCAGTTCCCGAACAAGCATTTTGCGATCGTCGATTCGGAAGTCGCGCTTCCCAACGTTCGCTCGCTCGTGTTCGAAGAGCAGGAAGGCTCCTACCTCGTCGGAGCGATCGCCGCTCTGACCAGCAAAACCGGCACGGTCGGCTTCATCGGCGGGATGGACATCCCCCTGATTCGCCGTTTCGAAAAAGGCTATGAAGCCGGCGTGAAGAAAGTGAATCCGAAAGCCAAGGTTCTCGTGAACTTCGTCGGTGTGACCGGGGAAGCTTGGAACAATCCTCCCAAGGCCCGCGAGCTCGCCTATGCCCAGTTCCAAGGCAACGCGGACGTCGTCTTCGCTGCCGCCGGAGCCTCTGGCAACGGCTTGTTCGATGCCGCCGAGGAGAAAAATAAATTCGCCATCGGAGTGGACTCGAACCAGAACTGGGTGAAGCCCGGCCACATCCTCACTTCGATGCTCAAGCGAGTCGACGTCGCAGTTTACGACACCATCAAAGAAAGTCAGGCGGGCAAGTTTAAAGCGGGAACCGCTCGTTTTGGACTTGCCAATTCGGGCGTCGATTACGCAGTGGACAAATACAACGATAAGATTCTCCCAGCCTCAGTCCGCGCCAAGATCGACGCCCTAAAAAAAGACATCATCCAGGGCAAGATCAAGGTTCCCGACCTCTACAAGGAAAAGAATGGCTGAGGCTCCTCGGCCCACTTTCAAGGCCCAAGGCCTTGCGCCTGCGGTCGAGCTCCGCGGACTGACCAAACGTTTTCAGCATGTCGTCGCCAACGCCGGAGTGAACCTCCATGTGCAGGCGGGGACGATTCACGGCGTGATCGGCGAAAACGGCGCCGGTAAATCCACCGCGATGAAGATGTTGTACGGTCAGTACACTCCCGATGAAGGCGAGATCCTCGTCGATGGAGTGGTCCATCGATGGGGATCTCCATTGGATGCCATCCGGGCCGGGATCGGAATGGTCCATCAGCATTTCATGCTGGCGGGACCCTCGTCCGTGCTCGACAACATCGTTCTCGGAGCGGAGCCCGCTCGAGGGAGCTTGAAGTGGCTTCCGCGGGCACTCCGTCCTGTTGACCGCAGAGCGGCCCGTGCTCAGCTCGATCGCCTGGCGACCCAGTATGGCTTGCCCGTGGACTGGGATGCGTTGATCGAGGATCTTCCCGTCGGGATCCAACAGCGCATCGAGATCCTGAAACTGCTTTACCGGAATGCCAGAATCCTGATTCTCGACGAGCCCACCGCAGTGCTGACTCCCCAAGAAGTGATTGATCTCTTCGCTAACCTCCGCAAGCTCAAGGCGGAAGGCAAGACGATCATCATCATCACTCACAAGCTCAAAGAAGTGATGAGTTTCACGGATCGGGTCACCGTGTTTCGTGCGGGCAAAGTGACCGGTGAGGTCGAAACCTCGCAGACCAGTCCCGAGCAGCTGGCCCAGCTCATGGTGGGTCGACAGGTCGTGCTGAGCGTCGAAGTGCCTCCGCAGCCGCCGCTCGGGCAGCCCGTGATGGAGACACGGGGACTGAATCTCGCAAAACCCCACGCCAAGCTCCAGAACATCAACCTCCAAGTGCGTGCAGGCGAAGTCGTCGGCATCGCGGGCGTCGAGGGCAATGGGCAGTCTGACCTTCTTCAGGCGATTCTCCATCCGAGCGACCCGCACACCCGGGACTCGGGCCAAATCCACGTCTTGGGTCAGGACGTTTCGGACAAGTCCACGGCCGTGATCAAGGCGCTCGGGGTGGGAGTGGTGCCCGAGGACCGACATCGGGAAGGATTGCTTCTCGAGCGTTCCTTGACCGAAAATTTCCTGTTGGGCCTGCAGCGCTCGCCTCGATTCGCATCCCGGGGTTTCATCGTCGAGTCCCGGTTGAACGTGGCCTATCGCCGTGCTTCCGAAGAGTATGATGTGCGTCCGCGTGCCCCGGATCTCGAGGCTGGCCGACTTTCGGGCGGCAATCAGCAAAAGCTCATCATCGCGCGCGAGTTCGAGCGGGAGCCGAAGTTCCTGATCGCGGCGCAGCCTACTCGCGGAGTGGATGTCGGCGCCATCGAGTTCATCCACAAACGCATCCTCCGGGCCCGGTCGGAAGGAGCGGGAGTGCTCCTGGTCTCCTCCGAGCTGGATGAGATCCTCGCGCTTTCGGACCGGATCCTCGTGATGTTCGACGGCAAGATCGCAGGCGAGTTCAAACGGGGCGAATGCACGGAGCGCGAGTTGGGTCTCGCGATGGGTGGGGGACACGCATGAGCTCTCGACTTCTCGAACGGCTGCAGCCTTTTCTCGCAGTCCTCCTCGGCTTGATGGCAGGTCTTTTGGTGACGGCGATCGCGGGGGAAAACCCCTGGCACGTGTTCATGATCCTGGTCCATAGCGCTTTCGGGTCGGCCGAGGATTTCGGGATGACCTTGTTCTATTCGACACCTCTGATCTTCACCGGCCTGTCGGTAGCCATGGCGTTCCATAGCGGACTATTCAACATTGGAGCAGAAGGGCAGCTGATCTTCGGTGCCTTGGCCGCAGCCTCGTGCGGAGCGTTGCTGCCCCACGTACCTTGGCCGTTGGCCCCGATCCTGGCCACGGCCTGCGCGATCGCCGGAGGCGCGTTCTGGGGCATGATCCCCGGCTGGCTCCGCGCCAAGCGGGGAAGTCACGAAGTGATCAACACGATCATGCTGAACTTCGTGGCGGCGGGCCTTTCGAGCTACGTCACGCTTTACTTGCTCCGTAACACCGAGTCCCAGAATCCAGAGACTCGGGCCATCGGCGCGAGTTACCTTCTCTCTAAATGGCATGTTTTCGGAGAGGCGCCTTTCAGTTCCGCGTTTTTCC
>JAYVNB010000278.1:0-10790 GCA_043759365.1 Bacteriovoracaceae bacterium
CGGGGACCCAACGTCGGCAAAAACCGCCGATTGCCCACGGAGAATGCCTGAGCGACACTCTCTGGAGATGTCGCTTGCACTCGGTTCCACTGCTGTTTCTGCTGAAACCGAAGCCATCCTGGCCCAGATCGACTGGCTGAGGCAGGCCGTCCAGGACTCCTCGGCTCGCCATATCCAGATCGAGGAGCAGCTGCGTTCCGAGAAGGGACGGCAGTCTGATCTCGTGAGGGATCACCAGGCTCGGCTTCGTACGCTGCAGCTTCGTTCTGAAAACGCCGAACGAAGGGTTTCCGGCTTGGAAGGTGAGATCGAGGGCAAGGCACATGAGATCCTCCGCCTCAAGGCCGAGCTCGAGCGCGCAGTGGGCGAGATCATGAGGATGAGAGAAGTGCTTCGGCAGGCTGTGGGGCAGGAGCGCGAGACTCAAAGGGTGCGTGAGCAGCTGATCCTTGAGATTGAGCAGCGCACCCATCGAGCCAATCAGCAGCGGCAGATTGACCTAGACGGAATCCGCGACCGCGACCGGGCGATTGCGGAGAGGGATCAAGTCATCGCTGAACTGCGAACTGAGCTCGATCGCCGGCGCTCGGGAGCAGAGCCCCACTCGAGATGAGGGAGCCCTGAAATCAGCGCAGGTCGCTCACGTTCAGTCTACGAAGCGATCGCTTCGGCTTGGGGCATATCCGGGTCTGTCATAGCAAGAGAATGGACTTGTGAGAAATCCCGGTCGAATTCCATCAAGCCTCCGTAGGCGAGAACGAGGACGTGAGTGCCATCCGGCGAGAAGTCCATGCCGGTGACTCGATAGCAGTTTTTCGCGAACGTCGCGTTGAGCTCGCCTAAACGGCAGGCTGCGATATTCGTGAACCCGAGTTTTGCAACCGGTTCGACTGCGGATTCCGGCTCGGAGAAGCGTTCGTGGCAGAGTCGATGGATGTAGGTTCCCTTGCCGTTCTCAGAGGCCTTGGTCGCGAAGTACAAATTGCCGGTGGAAGGTTGAAGCGCCATCGTCTCGGTGTCCCAGTAGGGACTGCTGGTGGAACGGATCGTGTCTTGCGATGCCGGATCCCCGAAGTTCAACCGTTCGGACGCCGCAGCATCGGGTTGTGGGTATCGGAAATGAATGATCTGGATCGGATCGACCACGGCGATCTTGAAACCAGAACCGCTGGTCCGCCAGTTCCCGTTGGAGCCGGTGTCGGCGAAGTAGAGGCAGCGTCCCTGACCATCGGGGCATGCTCCATAAGTCATGTCCTCGACGTCGATGTTCGGGAAGCCCCGGACTTGGACGGTTTGCACGAGCTGTTCGGGGTTCGTCGATGCCAGGGTCACGAAGAACCGGGGATCCGTCGGTGGCGACCGGTCCACGGAGTCGTTGTGGAGGTACATCCGATCGTAAAGATCCGAAAAATCCATGCCACTCGCCTCATTGACTAACGCAGGCCGATCCCTGGATCCGGGGACAAAGAGCGAGCTCATCGGGTCGCCGGGCCCTACCGGCAGCTGAAGCGGGAGAGGCATCAGGGGGCTGATCCTCAGAATTTCTCAACTTTTGTCGCTGCCCTGCCGATCGGTTCCTCAGAAGGTCCCCAAAGGATGGAGGCTTCCATGGATCCACGTACCCGAATTCAAACTCTCATCATCGCGCTCGCAGCCCTAGGCGTGCCGTGTTCTACTTCGGCTGGCACTGGCGGAGCGGGTCCTGAAGGCTACCCCGAGTCCAGGTTCGGACAGCCCCCTTCGCATGCGGCGTTTGGGCTGGATGCGATCAAGCCTGGGGACGAAGCCGACGCCTGGGATCATCTGCCTGCGGCCCAGCGCAAGTCAACCAACCGCGCTCCCGCTGGACTGGTGTTCAACCAGGACAAGGCCCGGGAGGAGGAGCGGAGTCGCGGCGAAGCCGAGGATACTTCCCATTCCGAAGCAGGCCCTCCCGAACCGCACGAGCGGATGGAAGACTCTTCCGAGATGGGTCGACTAAGTGCCCGCCACAAGGGTGTACAGGAAGTGTCCTTGATCGCCGGGGACCTGGGGTTTTTCCCGAAGACGATCTTCGTCTCGCGAGACGTCCCCGTCCGACTCTTCGTGACTGGTGCCTCTAAAAACACGCTTTGCATCATGATGGATTCCTTCCAAGTGCGCAAACAAGTGCGCTCCCAGCGGATCGAGGAAATCACTTTTACCCCGAACGAACCTGGGCGCTACCGCTTCTACTGCCCGGTCAATGGGATGGAAGGGATTCTGGTCGTGAAGGAATTCAGCTCAGGACCGTGACGATTTCGCACGGATAGGGGACGAAGTGGGAGTTTTCGAAGATTCAGTAGCGACATTTCTTGCACCGATCAAGCAGTACCTCGATGACGACACCGTCTCCGAGGTGCTCGTCAATGGGGCGCACGAAGTTTTCATCGAACGGAAGGGCCTCCTTGAGCGGACTCCCGCGCAATTCAAGGATGAGCAAGCCCTCCTCGCCGCTGTCCGCAACATCGCGCAGTTCGTCGGCCGCCGGATCGACGATGAACATCCCACTCTCGACGCCCGACTTCCCGACGGAAGCCGCGTGGCCGCTGTCGTTCCACCCTGCTCCCGCAAGGGAACCACGCTTTCCATCCGGAAGTTCTCGAAAGGTAATCCAAGCTTCGTCGACATCATCAACAAAGGTTCGATTTCCAAGGACGCGGCTCGTTTCCTGGATGTCTGCGTCTACCTCGCCAAGAACATGATCGTCTCCGGAGGAACGGGATCCGGAAAAACCACGTTCCTCAACATCCTGGGTTCCCGGATTCCCAGCACCCAGAGACTCCTGATCATCGAGGACTCCTCCGAGTTGAAGATCAAAACCGATCACGTGGTTTTTTTCGAAACCAAGCACGCCGATGCCGAAGGCAAGGGCGAGGTTTCGATCCGTGATCTGGTAAAATCCGCGTTGCGGCTCAGGCCCGACCGGATCATCGTCGGAGAGGTGCGTGGACCAGAAGCCATGGATCTCATCGCGGCGATGTCGACCGGACACGGCGGCTCCATGGGGACCACCCATGCCAACGCCCCTTACGAGGCTTTGGTTCGACTCGAGACTTTGGCGATGATGGGGGACACGCAGGTGCCCGTCCAAGCGATTCGCCGTCAGATCGCCACGGCAGTCCACATGGTGGCCCAGATCAAACGGATGAGCGACGGTTCCCGCAAGATCACGCACATCAGCGAAGTCATTCCCGACATCGACGAACAGGGTCGTTACATCGTCAAGGACATCTTCAAGTTCATCCAGCGCGGACGCACCCAAGAAGGCAAGATCGTCGGAGAGATTATTCCGACGGGCTACATCCCAAGTTTCATGGATGAAATCGAAATCAATCGGCTGCCTTTCGGGCGGGAGAAGTTCACTCCTCCTGATTGGTACAGCCAGATGCTGAAGAAGGATCGCGAAGTAGCCTGATGGGTCCGCACCCGCGGTTTTTGATCGCTCTGCTGATCCTGCGGGTAGCGAGCGGCTCTCAAAGCGCGCTTGCTGACGACCCCTCTCCTGCCTGCTCCGTCAGGAGCCCGGAAGTCCTGGGCGAAGGCACGCTCCATACTTTGCTCGACGTCGGGGAAGCTGTGCAAGCACTAGTCGGCGCGAGGGATCCGGAGTCCCATGCAGAATCCCGGCAGGCGGAAATGACGGAAGGCTGCCTCGGAGACCTGAGCCCGGAGGAGATCCTGTTCGTCGAGGCCCAGGAGCAGCTTCACGAGGAGCTGATGAATCGTCCGGGTTTCGCACCAGAGTACGCATTGGCTGCGCTCAAGGATCGCGTGCAGGGTTTTTCTTCCAGCCGCCACCGGCAGGGCAAACTTTTCGGAGCGATATTGGGCCGCTTCGCCCAGATGGATCGCGATGATCTCATGGAAGCCGCGATTCGACGCGCGAACGGGCGCCCTCCGAGCCCGAAGGATCGCATCCTGCTCCAAAAGCTCGGCGGGCCGCGGATTGGAATCAGGAACCCGGGAGCGTTCCTGACGACGAAGGTCCAGGAGCTCCGGACCTTGAAAAGCGCGGGACTTTCCATTCCGTCCTCCAACCGCGCTACCCTTCGGAATTTCGATTTCAGAAGGGCTTGGGTTGACGGGCGTGTGCGAGGTGCTCTGTTCACTTTCTATCCGGAGCTTCGTGGGCCGAAGGGCGACCCCCTCAAACGCCTGCGCGACATCCTCGATCCTCGGCGCAAAGGTCCTGTGTTCGCAGGACGAGAAGCGATCAAGCCTCTTCGTTCATGGACCAGCGCGAGAACTGGGAGAGCGATATCCCGCACCATGTCGATGGAGAGTCATCAGGCGGCGATCCGCTTGCGGATGGAAGGGATCTTCAGTCGCGTCGGATCGATGTTGGAGCTGTTCCGGTCCCGAGGACTTACGAGCGCAGCGGAGATTTTGGTAGGCGCCAACGAGGCGGAGCGCAGACTCTATGAGGGTTTAGTCGCGGATATCGACCGCAACCTCGACGAACTCGTAAACGACTTCGGAGTTCCCCCTCGGCAGTTGCTCCCGCTCAAAAAGCTCGCCGCCGCTGGAATGGGTCAGGCGAGCCGCAACCAGCTCGAATCCGTCGAAAGCAGCAAGAGTTCCTTCGTCGCTTTCGCGCTGGCTCCTGCTGCGATCGCGATCATGTCTGTCGGTGGGTCGATGCTCATGGCGATGGCCAGCGGAATCGCGGTCGGAGGAGCGGTTGCCTTGACGACCGCGGCTGCCCAAACCGTGACCGGAGGCGGTGATTTCATGTGTCGTCTCAACGAATCGATCAGTGACCGGTTCGGGGAAACTTTCAGCATGTCGGTGGCGTTCGCTCCGGTGGCGATTCTTTCCAGCGTCAAAAGCGCCGGCGTCGCCGGAGCTTCCGCTTTCAATCTCATGAATGCGACGCCCTACGCAAAGTACGCGCCCGCGGCCGCTGGTCTGGCTTTCCACACTGTCCGCCACGGACCGACCTTGCTTTTCGGGGCCTTGGGCGCGCGCGGAATTCGTCCTGCTGCCGAAGGGGCTATGGCGGCCTACGTGTCCAGTCTCCAAGCCGAGGCCAACGGGGACCGGGCCATGGGACGCGCCTACCGAAGCCAAGCTTGGAGCCAAGGCGGAAAGTTGATCGAGAGCGTGGCATTCACTTGGATGCCTCTGGCTCATTTACTCAAGCCCAGCCGCGTTCCGGGCTCCCTGAGCTGGGAAGCACCCGAAGGCCATGCTTTCGCGCCCGAACCACTGAGCAGGGTAGGGAGCAATCGTGTGGTCGAGCTCACGCTGGAGGACGGCTCTCACGCGACCGGCCGAATCACCGGCTACACTTCCGAGGGGAGGATTCGCCTTTTGAAGTCTTCAGGCGATGAAGCCTGGATCGAGTCCTCTGCACTCGACTACTCCCAGACCCAGGTCTCCGCAGAAAAGATCCCGACGGGACCTCCTCCCAAGTCCGTCATCCGACAGGCGTGGAGGCGCTTGGCACCCGAGAGGTTTGGAGGCCGCGAAAGCAAAGCCCGCTTGCATGCGGAGTTGGAGACTGCATCGAGCGCGGTCAGTCGGTTGTCGCGGGAGGCCCGTCAGCGCTATCCGGATCACGACTCCCTTGTGCAAAAAGCCGAGTTTCAACTTCTGGAGCTCCGGCTCGCAATTGATGCCTTCCAGGCTCGTCTTCGGGCCTCAACTCTGGAGAAGGGTGCGGATGCGCCCGAAAGCAGGGGTATGCGGGCACTGCTCGATCAGGCTCGCCTGGTTCGTGACCGCTTGGAGAGGCTCAAGCACGACTCCGTCTCGGCTCGCGACGCAGAATCGAGGATTGCATCGAGTCAGGCCGGTCGGGAAGTGCTTTTGAATCCCGACAACCTAGGTATTTCGAAGGAAGTGGTCCGCCGAATTTCCGCGTTCAGCCGGAAGTCCGGTTGGTCCATCGCCGTCAGGATATCGAATCCCGCGTCCCTGCAGTATTTCTCCCATGAGGGCTATCTGGCAAAACCGGCATCGATTCCCTTCAAGACCGCCACCCGTGGGCCTTGGGCGGGCTTGGTAGTCGAACCTCGTCCCGAGTACTTCGTCCGGGCCGAAGCCTATCGGAAGGCCCAGGCGGTTTGGGACTCCGCCCACTGGGAGCAGTTCAAGGGCACTTGCGAATGCGAGTTGGATGCCCACGGGGTTCTCCGGTCCACTGCGAAGTCGACGAAGAACTGGGCCTATCACTCCGATCTGGACTTGTTGGCTGTTTTCGATCGAAAAACCGGAAACCTGATCCACACCGGAAACGGGCAAAGCGGTCAACCTGGAGCGGAGAAGGTTCAAGAACTGAATGACGGGATCTTGCCGAAAGGGGCGGATCCCCGTCACCGCCTCTTCACTCACGGGGCCGAGGTCGAGTATCACGAGTTCGACTCGATATTCGACCCCAAGGCTGAAGTTGTCGTATTCGAGCCTGGGGCGCGGCCCTACCTTTCGGAGGCCCGGCCCGTACTCCAGAACGCGGGATTGAAACCTGCCCAAATCCCAGCGAGCATTCATCCCACGAACTGATCTGCGAAGTGCGTCTTCTACTGACTTGAGCCCACCTCGCCCCCCGGGTAAGCTGGTGGATATGGATTCTTTCGACCTCATCGTGATCGGCTCCGGGCCAGCAGGTCAGCGGGCAGCCCTCCAAGGGGCTAAAGCGGGTAAAAAAGTCGTCATCATCGAGTCTCATCCCGCGGTCGGGGGCGGCTGCGTTCATACCGGCACCATTCCTTCCAAGTCCTTTCGCGAATCCGTGTACCGTTATTCTCTCGGTTCCCGGGGCGCCTTGGGGCAGGCGGCTGAATCAGCGGTGAGCCGCAGCGATCGTCGGACGCGGAAGCTTCCTGACATGAAGCGCTTGTTGAGGCGGCGTGATCGGGTCGTGAGCGGGGAGTCCCAGGTGATCTTCGACCAGCTCAAGCGAAATCAAGTCAGCATCATCCATGGCACCGCTCGACTCACGTCGTCCCATACGGTCGAAGTGACTTCGACCAAAGGACGCAAGGAGCTGAAGGGTCGGTTCATTTTCGTGGCAGTGGGGTCGGGTCCCACGGCGCCTGTTCATTTGGGTGTCGATCATAAGGTCATCCTCGACAGCGACAGCATCCTGACACTCAAGAACATGCCCCGGACGATGGTGGTCCTGGGGGCCGGGGTCATTGGAGCGGAGTACGCGAGCATGTTTTCGATGGCGGGTACCCAAGTGACGCTGGTGGATCGCCGCGACCAGATGCTGGCATCGGTGGATCGCGAGATCGTGAGTCATCTGATGGACCGCTTTCACCACGACAAGATGGAGATCGTGTTGGGCTGCGAGGCCAAGACGATCGAGGTCCGAAAGGTTCGCGGCAAGAAGTCGGCGCGTGTTCACCTTTCGAACGGCAAGAAAATCGATTGCGAAGTGGTGCTGATCGCCCTCGGACGCTGTGGCAACACCGCCGATCTAGGGCTCCACGCTCTCGGAGTCGATCTCGATGACCGGGGACTGGTGAAGGTGGATCCCCACTTCAGGACCAATGTCCCTTCGGTGTATGCGGTGGGAGACGTGGTCGGAGCGCCGGCTCTCGCGGCCACGAGCTACGAGCAGGGTAGGATTGCCTGCTGTCACGCTTTCCAGCTCGATCGCGAGGGCGTCGCAGTCGAAACCCAGATGCCGGTGAACTATCCCTACGGGATCTACACGATTCCCGAGATTTCAATGATCGGAAAAACCGAGGAAGACCTTACGAAATCCGGAGCGGATTTCGTGGTGGGACGCTCGCGGTACCGGGAACTCGCGCGGGGCCAAATCGTCGGAGATCGATGGGGTCTGCTCAAACTTCTGGTCGATCGTAAAACCCTGAAGCTCCTCGGAGTGCACATCATCGGCGACAATGCAGCCGATTTGATCCATATCGGTCAAGCGGTCATGGCTTTCGAAGGCGATGTGAACTACTTCATCCGGAGCGTTTTCAACTACCCGACGCTTGCCGAGGCTTACAAGACGGCGGCCTTTCATGCCATCAATCAGCTTCAAGGCAATACGCTTTCGAAGTGAGCCTCTGCTTGAATGGAGGGGATTTTCCCCGGCCTGATGCCCGTCAGAGTCTTGCCTGGAGTGCCTCTAGCCGTCCGTCTCGCGTCACGCGATAGGGGAGGCCTCCCCAGCTCACTCGGGGCCAAATGAGGGCAGTTACAAAACTTGCGATCATGCAAAGGTCGAGCAGCACGACTTCGAGTGGAAACCGGAACGTTCCGGTGATCCGGCGCTCGAGTCGACCCACGAGGAGCCCCAGTCCGAGAACGAAGATCAGGCTGACCGCGACGTTCGCCCACGATCCGGCGTAGAGCGAAACCCCCAGGATCACCGTGTATCCTGAGGAGAATGCATAGAGGGCCAAGGTCGCCATCCTTCCGCCTGGATTCGAAGTCCACGCCACCAAGCTAGCCCGAAGCAACTTGTGCTTCAATTCCGAACAGCCCATTCGACCCACAGGCGAGCGAACCGGAGGTCCCAGTCGAAGGACGATCCCGTTGCGGCGAGCACTCATGCCCATGGCGATGTCTTCGGCCACGCGGTCGCTGAAGCCGGCCAAACCTCCAATTTTTTCGAGGGTCGATCGCCGAAGTCCGATGGTTCCGCCGGCTACTCCAGGTGCATGCGCGCCAAGCATCGCGGGGGCCCAGAACCAAAGTATTGCGCGGTTCCAGATGGCTGCGTAGATCCGGGCGGGAGTGCCACGCGCTCGATCATGGAGCGGGATGCAGCTGACGATGGATTCACCGGGCTCGAGGATTCTGGCGACGATGCTTCGGAGGGCGCCAGGGTCGGCTTCGATGTCTGCATCGCTCAACACGAGGATTTCATGTTCCGCCCGCAGCGACGCATTCAGTAGATTCGACATCTTGCCGTTGAATCCCGGCTGAACGGGATTGATGATCAGCTCAAAGGGGTGCTTAGCGCGCAGTCCTTCCAGAATCGGTAGGGCCGGGTCCTGGGGATCTTGAAGCGAAAAGATGAGCTGAATCGGGCCCGGATAGTCCTGGTTCATCCAGGAGCTGAAGCAGAGGCGGGCCTCTTCGCGGGCCAGGACGTCACTTTGAAGAACGGTTCCGCCTCTGAGCGGCTTCAAGACCGAGACCCCGGGCCAGGGAATATCCTTTCGGCAGGCGAGTTGGGAGACCCGCAAGGCTTGGGCACTTCCTTGGTCGGCCCAAGCGGCCAATGCCCAATAGAAGAGGAAGTACGCCAAAATCCAAACCATGTCGGGACTCTACCCCATGGCGAACCAGGGCGACAGATGAGGATTGCCTTCGCGATGCGTTAACAGACTCGGCCGTTGCCAAGGCTCCGCATCCTATGATGAAGTCCGCGCATTATGGCGCAGACGATGAAAGTACGGAAGATCCTTGCTCGTGAAATTCTCGATTCTCGTGGCTTTCCCACGGTCGAAGTTGAGCTTTGGGTGGATGACCCGAAGCATGCCGGGGAGCTGGTCCAGGGACGTGCCATGGTGCCGTCAGGCGCTTCCACCGGCGAAGGCGAAGCGCTTGAGCTTCGCGATGGTGATAAAAAGCGTTTCAACGGCAAAGGGGTGCTCACTGCGGTCGCGAACGTTCGTGACAAAATCACTCCGGCCATCTTGAATCGGGAGTTCACCAGCCAAGCGGCCCTCGATCAAACACTTCGGGATCTCGATGGGACGCCGAATAAGGCCAAGCTGGGTGCCAATGCCATCCTCGGTGTCAGCATGGCCTTCATGCGTGCCTACTCCAATGCGACAGCAGCTCCGACGTACCGAGTGATCTCTGAGATCTTCGGCTCCAAAGGCACGAAACTCCCGGTCCCGATGATGAACATCATCAACGGGGGCAAGCACGCCGACAACGGCCTCGCCCTCCAGGAGTTCATGATCGTTCCTGCAGGCTTCACGAAATTCTCCGACGCCCTCCGCGCCGGTTGCGAGATTTTCCACGCTTTGAAAAAAATCCTGCACGACAAGGGACTTTCCACCGGTGTGGGCGACGAAGGCGGATTCGCTCCGATGTTCGAGGGCGCGCACCCCCACGAGCAGGCGTTGCAATCGATCATGACCGCCATCCAAGCCGCGGGATACAAGCCAGGTCGTGACATTTACTTGGCGCTGGATTCAGCGGCCAGCGAGTTCACCGATGGCGAAGGCAGCTATAAGTTCGAAGGAAACCGGATTTCCTCCAAGGAACTCGTGGGCGTGTATAGCCAATGGGCCCAGAGTTATCCTATCATCTCTATTGAAGACGGGCTGTCCGAGCACGATTGGGCCGGCTGGGGACTGATCACCCAGGCGATGGGTAGCCGCTGTCAGCTCGTGGGAGACGATCTTTTCGTGACGAACCCGGTTTTCCTCAAAAAAGGCATCGAGCAGAAAGTGTGCAATTCCATCCTGATCAAGCTCAACCAGATCGGGACCGTCACCGAGACCCTCGAGACCATGAAGATGGCCGCGCAAGCGGGATACACCCAGATTTCGTCCCACCGCAGTGGAGAGACCGAGGACACGTTCATCGCGGATCTCGCGGTCGGCACCGACTGCGGACAGATCAAGACGGGCTCGGCTTCGCGCACGGATCGCATCGCCAAATACAACCAGCTCCTTCGCATCGAGGAGCAATTGGGATCGGCTGGGACCTTCGCGGGACTTCAGGCATTTCCCCATTTGGCGTCACGTTGACCGGGCTCTAATTGAATTGCATCGCGTCGGCCCCAAGGAAGGGGCTGAAGTTTGAAAAGGGAAGGAACCCGATGAGAAATTCCGCCGCCCATTCGAATT
>JAYVNB010000279.1:0-10734 GCA_043759365.1 Bacteriovoracaceae bacterium
ATCAGATTGAGCGCGCGTTCGATCGATTTTGGATCGGAGATCATGTAGGTGAGCAGCTCGCGGAAGATCTGGTCTTTGAGCGCGTCGACCGAGTCGTCCCGGTTCAGCACATCTTGGGCGAGGACGGCATCCTGCTTGACGAGCGCGTCGAGGGATTCGCGCACCATGAAGCGAACTTCTTCGGCCATCCGCGGCAGGTCGATCAGGGGCTTGAGCGGGGGCTCCTGGAGATAGCGTTTTCCGTTGTGGGAGATGTTCACCGCTTGATCGCCCATCCGCTCGAGATCCGTGTTGATCTTGATGAGCGCGACGATCATGCGCAAGTCTTTGGCGAGAGGCGACTGGGTCGCCAACATCTTCAGGCACTCGTCATCGACTTGCATGTGAGCGAGGTTGATCTTCTTCTCGAGCTCATGGACCTTGTCGAAGCGCTCTGGCTCGCGTTGAATCAGGGCACGGGTTGACTCTTCGAGCGCTTGTTCGACGAATCCCCCCATGGTGAGGATCTGCTGCTTGAGTCTCTTGAGCTCGATGTCTATGTGTCTTTCCATAACGGGCCTCTCTCAGCCGAAGCGTCCAGTAATGTATTGTTCGGTTCGCTTGTCTTTCGGATTGGTGAACATCTCCGAAGTCCGATCATACTCCACCATCTCACCCAGAAGGAAGAACGCCGTTCGATCCGAGATGCGCGCAGCCTGCTGCATATTATGGGTGACGATCACTACGGTCACCGTTTTCCTAAGTTCCACGAGCAATTCCTCGATCTTGGCGGTCGAAATCGGATCCAGTGCGCTGGTTGGCTCGTCCATCAGGATCACGGGGGGATTGACGGCTAAGGCCCGGGCGATGCAAAGGCGCTGCTGCTGACCACCTGATAGGCCGGTACCCGGCGATTTGAGCTTGTCCTTGACCTCTTCCCAGAGCGCCGCGCCCTTGAGCGAGGATTCCACGGTTTCCTGAAGGATCGACCGCTTTCGGATTCCCGCCAACCGCAGGCCCGCGGCCACGTTGTCGAAAATACTCAATGAAGGAAACGGATTGGGCTTTTGGAAGACCATCCCGATCTTGCGGCGGACCGCGACGGGGTCGGTGCCGGGCTCATAGATGTTCTCGCCCGAAAGGAGCACTTCTCCCTCGACCCGGGCGCCCGGAACTTCTTCATGAAGGCGGTTCAAGCAACGGAGAAAAGTGGACTTTCCGCAGCCAGAGGGGCCGATCAGCGCGGTAACAGTCAGAGGTAGGACGGGAAGATGGATATCCTTGACGGCATGCATCTTTCCGAACCAGGCGTTCAGGCCCTTTGCTTCGAGGAGGTAAGGTCTCTGGGGAGTGGTCATGATCGGTCTCAATCCTTGGCGGAAGCATGCCCGCGCAATACGAAGCGGGTGATGAGGTTCAAGAGGAACACGAAAGAGACGAGAAGCAGAGCACCCGCCCAGGCCTGGCGATGCCAGTCCTCGAACGGGCTGATGGCATACGTGTAGATCTGAACCGGCAACGACGCGATCGGCTGATTCAGGCCGCGCGACCAATATTTATTGTTCAAGGCAGTGAAAAGAAGCGGCGCCGTCTCTCCGGCAGCTCGAGCGATCGAGAGCATCAGTCCGGTGACGATGCCCCCTAACGCGCCCCGCACCACAATGCGCAAAGTGACTTTCCAACGGGGAATCCCCAAGGCCAGTCCCGCTTCGCGGATATGGACCGGTACCAGCTTCAGAAGTTCCTCACTGGTGCGCGCTACCGTCGGAATCATGATCACCGCCAAAGCCAGCGAGCCGGCATAGGCGCTGAAACCATGCATGGGCTTGACGACCACTGCGTAAGCGAAGAGTCCGATGATGATCGACGGGATACTTCCCAAAAGATCAGCCGCGAACCGTAGAGTATTGGCGATCTTGCTACCGGAGTATTCGGCCATGTAGATCCCGGCCGAAATGCCAAGCGGAACGCCCACTAAACAGGCCATCCCCACCAGAATGGCTGTTCCCAGGATCGCGTTCCCCATCCCTCCCCCGGTCTCACCGACAGGCGCGGGAAGCTGCGTAAAGAAGTTGAAGTCGATCGCCGGCAGGCCTTGGCGGAGGACGTAGATGAAAATATTGAGGAGCGGGACGATCGCGAGGATCGCCATCAGGAAAAGTCCCCCGACCATCACCCAGTTGGTGATCTTGCGACGAAAATCCCGGACCGCCAGACGTTCGCGGTTCAGACCACCGGTCATCGGGACACCCCCCGACGAGCCACCCGCCAGACGATGAGCCGCGCAATCGAATTGATAACGAGGGAGACCGCGAAAAGCGCGAGGCCGATCGCCGCCAAGGCTGACAAATGCGCGTCACCCTGGGCTTCCGCATATTCGTTAGCAATGATCGAAGCCATGGTTTGTGCGGGCGCGAAAAGAGAAGAGGAGATCTGGGCGCGGTTACCAATGACCATCGTGACCGCCATGGTCTCACCCAGCGCCCTTCCCAATCCGAGCATGATCCCACCCAGCATCCCGGGCGTGGAACTCCGAAGGACGGAGACGTAGATCATTTCCCAGCGGGTGGCGCCGAGTGCCAATGCGGCTTCACGGTGGGAGAGGGGGACGGCCCTGAACACTTCGCGGCAGATCGCGCTGATCGTGGGGGTGATCATGATCGCCAGCACGATGCCGGCGCAAAGCATGCCCACTCCGAACGGAGGACCCGTAAAAAGCGGAATGTAGCCGAAATGGGCCCCCAACCAAGGCTGGACGCTCTCGCGAAGCCAAGGGGAGAGCACGAAGATCCCCCAAAGGCCGTAGACGACGCTCGGGATGGCAGCCAGCATCTCGATCAGGAACGCGAGAGGTTTGGCAAGGCGGTCATTGGAAAGCTCATTCAGAAAAAGAGCGGCTCCCACACTGACTGGAACCGCGATCAAGAGAGCCAGGAGGGAGGAAACAACCGTTCCATAGATGAACGACCCCGCGCCAAAGGCGCCTTCGACGGGATTCCAATCGGTCGAAGTCAGAAACCCGAGTCCCAAGGAGCGAATGGCCGGGATCGAGAGATTCACCAACTGGAGCACGATCGCACCGATCAAGACGAGAACCGAGATCGCCATGCCCCTGAGAAAATAAAAGAAGACGCGATCGCCCAAATGGACGTCGCGTCTCTTCAGAGGGGTGCTGGGAGCGGGTACTGCGATGCTTTCCAATCTCGATGACATAAGGCCTTACTCGGCTTTGAGCTCCTTCATGCGGGTCTTCACTTGGGCCACCATCGACTTCGGAAGGGGGGCGTATGCCATCGGCTCAGCCATCTTTTGACCGTCATTCATGGCCCAATCGACGAACTTAACGAGGATCTGCGCCTTCTTAGATTCCATCTTCGAATAAACGAGGAGGTAGGTGAAGGAGGCGATCGGATAGGACTCCTTGCCTTCGGCGTCCGTGATGGAAACGCGAAAGTCCTTCGGGATCGACTTGAGGGATGCGTTTGCGGACGCGGTTACACTCTTGGAGCTCGGGGCGATGAACTGGCCAGCCTTGTTCTTAATCTTCGCGACCGACATCTTGTTCTGCTCGGCATAAATCAATTCGACGTATCCGATCGCGCCAGGCGTCTGCTTGACTTGGCCGCTGACGCCTTCGTTCCCTTTGCCGCCCAGTCCGGATGGCCATTTGACGGATTTTCCAGCGCCGACTTTCTGCTTCCACTCAGGACTGACTTTGGCCAGATAGTCGGTGAACACGCTCGTGGTGCCGCTTCCATCTGAACGGTAGACCACTAGGATCGGTGAAGAAGGGAACTTGATCCCCACATTGTCCTTGGAGACTTTGGCGTCATCCCATTTCGTGATCTTGCCCAGGAAAATATCGGCGAGGGTCTCGGACGAAAGGTTGATCGACTGACTCACTCCCGGGATGTTGTAAGTTGCGACCACCGCACCCAAAACTGTGGGGATATGGAGGATCGGAGTTGCGCTCTTGGCAAGTTCTTCGTCACTCATCGGGGCATCGCTCGCGCCGAAATCGACAGTTTTGTCGAGTAGCTGGCGAATGCCGCCGCCGCTACCGATCGACTGGTAATTGATCTCAACCTTCGAGTCGAGTTTGTGAAACTCGGAAAACCACTTGGAATAGATCGGGTAGGGGAAAGTCGCTCCGGCGCCATTGAGCACCATCACGTCATCGGCGATCGCGAGGTTGCCCGCGACCGAAATTAACGCCAGCAAAACGAGAGCTATTCTCATGGGATCTCCTGTCAGAGCTTGGGTTGAACGGCCCCCGGTATAGCCCGGCGACTTCGGACAGTTCTGTCAGGTTTTCGTTAGGTGAACAGACCCTGGCCTGTCTCCCATTCGTAAGTTAATGATATTTTTAAGGAGTTTGGCACTACCCGTTGGCGTGCGGCGATCCAATTTTCAGGGACTATCAAGGGGAAGTCCGTTTGAGCCCGCGACCCGAACTCACTCCTCCTGCCGAAAGTAAATCCGATCGGCAAATCGTGAGAGTTCCCCTCCGAAACGGGAGCGGACTTCGGGATCAAGCCTGGGATTGAAAACTTCGGTTTTTTCCCGGTCACGGCGTCGAGCCAGGCTCAATTATGAAGCTCACTGACCTGCCGGGTAAGGTGGATTTCGGGAGGGTGCCAGTTTCGATCCGGCTTCAGATGGATCATGCTCTGGGTGATCCCCACTTTGGCGGAGAACCGGCGGAACTGCTCGACGGTTCGGTCTCAGCTGAAGCCACCCCGCTCAGCCAGCCAAGCCGGCACCGTGAAATGATGCAGGGATACCGACCGATGAGCCTCCAAATGACGTTGCACGCGCGGTCCCTGGGATCCGCGACGGAGAAAATCAATTCGTAATCCGGAAAGTCGAGGCGGAAAAATCCCTCGAGATTCTCCTCCAGTCCGGGATCGGATCCTTTCAAGGGTTTCAAAATGGAGACGGGATAGAGGGCGAACGGCGCACCCAAGTGGGGAGGAGAGGAGCCCAGCTGCTCAAGGATGAGCCAGGTTCCAGCGAGCATCGCTGTGAGCGGAACGAGCATCAGGAGCCACATGCGTTCCGGTCTCCTCATGAAAGTGGAACCTCAGACCTTCCTGCAATCGAATCGCTTCAAGGATCGCTTCTGGGTGGCGTTCGCATGAAAGGAGCGTTTTCCAAGATGTCATCTGTCGGGGGCGATGAAGGTCCGAGTTGGCAATCATCGGCAGTCCCGATCTCAGGACTTCGTCGAAAAGATGGGGCCCACTGGCCACTTCCCACGCGTCGAACTCCTGCGCCAGCTCTTGGCGGCGGTCCCAGAGGTGGTACGTCTGCTTTTCGAACTTCTGGGTCGAAACGGGATGAGCCGCGATAGCCAAGGCCCCTTGGGATCGCAGTGCGCGGGCTAGGTCGAGAACGTCTCGATCGGCCCACATGAAGTCCCGCACGCCTAGACCGAGGATATGGGCGGACCGTCGATTGGAGACGGTGTTCTTGGTCAGCTCGTAGCCAGGGATGAGCACCATCCGATAACGCTCCCAGGCGCGCACGGCCTCGGTCTCGAGGATCGCCCTGTAGAGGGGAAAAGTCGCGGGAGTTAGAGTGTGGCCGATGAGGTGGGCCGCCTTTCCGATCAAAGTTTTCTCCTCGCAGAGATGGTCTGTGATCGCGATCGCCCCGAACCCCCGACTTCCGTACAAGTCGACCAATTCGGGGACCGTGAGCTTTCCGTCGCTGAACGTCGAATGCATGTGGAAGTCAGCCATGAACATGCCTCCAAATTAAATGGAGGATGTTTAAGGAGGATCAGGACTCGGTCAGATTCCAGTCAGCGCGCGGCCAGGTGCCGCCCTAGTGAGGCTTAAGTTTGTTAAGATAAGTTAAAGCCATGAAAGTAATGGATTTTGCTCAGCTCTTATTGTTTGACTAGTTTACTCAAGTGGTTGAGAATTACAGACAGGGAAACCCTTGATTTCCAGGGGTTGTGATTCTTTAAGGAATGAACCTGAATGGAAGAAGTCCTGAAGCCATTTGGCCGATACCTGCTCCTCGACCTGCTCACGCAGGGCGGGATGGCGGAGATCTATCGCGCCGAAAAGCTCACGCCCCAAGGAGCTTCGCGGCTCTTGATCCTGAAGAGAATCCAGGCGACCCATTTCGATCGCGAAGAGTTCCACCGGATGTTCTGGTCGGAAATCTCCCTGATGATGAGGTTCCGTCACCCGAACATCGCGCAACTCTACGACTTCGGCGAGGAGAAAGGACAACCCTACCTCACGATGGAATACATTCAGGGACTAAGTTTACGCGCACTCCTGGCGAAGTTCCGCCAGCGCGAAGAGCGCATTCCCTATGAGGTGGCCCTTTGGATCGGGATCCAGGCGGCTGCTGGACTTGATTATGCCCATGGCTTCAAAGACCCCTTCAGCGGCAAACCCCTCAAGGCAGTCCACCGGGACGTCAGCCCCCACAACATCCTGATCTCGTATGAGGGCGAAGTGAAGCTGATCGATTTCGGAATCTCGAAAGCCGACGTTCTGGGGGAGATCACCCGATCCGGACTGCTCAAGGGCAAGCCCTCCTACATGGCTCCCGAATACATCACCCATCGGGAAATCGACGCCCGCTTCGACGTATTTTCCCTCGGGGTCATCCTCTGGGAAATGCTGACCGGCAAGCGCCTCTTCAACGCCACTACTGATCGGGGGGTGCTCAAGCAGGTGCAGTCCTGCGATGAGATCGTGGTTCCTCCGAGCCAGATCAATCCCCTTTGTCCAGAGGAGTTGGACCAAGTCATTCTGAAGGCTCTCGCGCGCGATCCCGAGAAGCGTTATCAGAGCGCGGCCGAACTTCGAAGGGATCTCCGGAAGTTCCTGATCCTCTTGGCTCCTAATTTCGACGGATCCGATTTCGCCAAGGTCATCCAAGTGCTCCTCGCTGCTGAAATCACTTCGGAGCGGGAATCACTGAAAGCTCTGCTCGGCAAATCGGAACTCATGAGGATTGAAGAAAAAGAAAAGGAGCAACTTCAAAACTCCGTCTCCTTGAGTCTCGACCAGGAACCAGTACCCCCGTTGCCTTTGCGAGCTACCCGCCTGGTGCGGTCCAAGCGAGAAGAACCTCATCCGATCGTACTTCAACCTCCGCCTCTCCCGGCGTATCTCCTCGCCCAACAAGGGTCTTTTGCACTTCCGCCTGAAGCCCGGATTCGCGTCACTTCGATCGCGAACTCAGCGAGCACTTCCGCACCCCACTATCGCGGACAAGACTCCTCGTATCGGACCCGAGCCTCGACCCAGTACTCAAACAGCGTCGGAGATTCGAGCAACGACCGCAGAGCAGCCGTGTCGGACGCACGCCATCGCAAGAACCGGCGCTCGGGCGGGGCCAGCTGGGTACTCGTCACCCTGCTTCTGGCCACAGTGATGTTCTACCAGTCGTGGCGCAACTCGAACGATCGGGGGCACGGAGCTCAATCGGGATCCATCATGGCGTTGACCACCCCGCCTTCAAACAAACCCTCGCCCCATCAGCCGGCCCTCAGCCCGCGAGGGACGGCGAGAGAAAGCTTTCCAAGTCGTCGGTTCGCTTCGTTGAAGTCCAATTCAGTCGGAATTACTCTGACCGCAGCACCCCCGGATCGCTTAGGTTCCAGTGGTTTGACTTCGATAGCCAAAGCCGTTGCATCAGAGTCAGAAACGTTGACAAGGGAATCCGCTCCTCCCTTGTTGAAAGGTTCAATTTCCGGGGGCGACAAGAAAGCGGATTCCAAACTCGTTCCGATTGAATACTTCAAGGATTGAGCAAAACTCGTCAGGCAACGACAATGAGCGCCGCTCCCCTGAGAGATCAGTGACCTCGGATTGTGAAGAACCTGAGAAAAGTCGTGAAAGGGATGCCAGAGCCAGTTCAATCGGCTTTTCGAACCGCTTTGCGCGTGGTCGTGCCGATTTCATTGCCGGCGTCGTTTGCAGCATCCTTGGCATCCAAAACCACGTTGTCACGACCGGTAGCCTTGCGATGCTGACGCTTGGCTTTACGAATGGACTTCTTCGTGCCGGTTTTAGCTTCATCGATTTGAGTCGCAGCCTTCTCACTCAGGGTTTCCTCGGCACGGACCTGAGATCCGGCGAGGATGGCCATGGAGATGAGGCCCGCAGCAGCGATCCGGGCGAAGTGGGGTTTTGAGGTTACGTATTGAGTCTTCATATTCGGGTTTCCTTGATCAGTTTGAGTTGAGGGACTCGGGTTCAGCGCAGGACTTTGCCGCCACGTCCGCCCAAAAGCCCGACGATAGCGCTCAGCACAGCCAATACGACGAAAACGCCGAGGATCAGTTTACCGGCCTCCATCGAAACGCCGGCAATGCCATTGGCGCCGAAAAGGACCGCAATGAGACCGAGAACGAAGAAAGCGATAGCTGCACGCAACATGGAAAACTCCTTAGGGTTAAAGTTTAGACAGTTCAATGATGTCTGCAAACCCATTGAGCAAGGGAGAAGCCAACTCCAAAACTTGAAAACAGGCCTATTTCTCCCGAGACGAAGGCCGGAAGAGCGGATTTTACGTGAAATTTTCCACGATTACAGGGTCCCGCCAGGGACCGGGTAATTTCTGGACATCCGGAGATACCCTCTGCTATCCACTGCGTCACATGGCTCAAACACGTGCCCGCATGTTGCTCATCGAAGATGATTTAGACCTCCAGGACTTGATCCGAAGCTATTACGAGCCGAGAGGATTCGAAGTGCACGCCTTTTCCGATCCGCTGATTCCCCTCCGGGACTCACACGGTCCGGGAGGCTTGAATCGCTACGACGTCGCTGTCACGGATCTGAGGATGCCGAACATCGATGGTATGGAGTTCATCCGCAAGATGAAGGCGCTTGATCCCACTCTGCCGATCATCCTGATCACCGCCCACAGTACGGTCGAGATTGCGATTCAGGCCATCGAGACCGGCGCCTACGACTTCGTCGTCAAGCCGATCCACTTTCCTCAGCTGACCGTCTCGATCGAACGCGCACTCCGGGTAAAAAGGCTCGAAAGTGACAACAACGATCTGCGGACGGCTGCGAAGTCCTCTTGGTCCTTCGAGAACGTGATCGGAAAAAGCACCGCCATCCAGAAGGTTTTCGACCTCGCCAAACGCGTGTCCAACAGTACGGCGACCGTCATGATCACGGGCGAGAGCGGTACCGGAAAGGAAGTCATCGCGCGCGGAATCCATAGCAGCGGAAGCCGAGGAAAAAACGCTTTCGTCGCGATCAATTGCTCGGCGATCCCTGAAAACCTCCTAGAAAGCGAGCTTTTCGGCCACGCCAAAGGGGCGTTCACGGGTGCAGCGGAAAAGAAGCTCGGCCTGTTTGAAGAAGCCGACGGGGGGACCCTGTTTCTGGATGAGATCGGGGATCTGAACCTCACCCTCCAGGCGAAACTGCTTCGAGTGCTCCAGGAACGGAAGATCAAAAGAATCGGCGAAAACCAGTTTCGCCCGGTCGACGTGCGCATCTTAGCTGCGACCCACAAGGACTTGGAGATCGAAGTCCGCGAAAAGCGATTCCGCGAGGATTTGTTTTTCCGGCTCAACGTGATCCCCATAAAAATCCCCCCTTTGAGGGAGAGGCCCGATGACATCCTCCCCTTGGCGGATTACTTCCTGAAAAAGTTTCGCGCTCAAAACGATTCTCCGGTCCGGGGCTTTTCACGCGCCGCACTAGACCACCTTCTTCGCCTGCCTTGGCGTGGAAACGTCCGAGAGCTCGAAAATGCCGTGGAGCGCGCCGTCGTGTTGTGCTCACAAACGAATATCGAGCCCTTCGATCTTCCGCAAAATGGGCAAGCCTCCGTGCTTAGTCCTGCGGCGGCGACTCCACTCGCTATCGAAACGACTCCCGTGACTCACCCGATCCAAGAATCCCCGCTCCCCACTTGGCAACCTGAGGTTTTGGCTGAAGTCGAATCCGCCGGACTGACCACGCTGTCGGAGGGGTGCGTGTTTCCTGAGCTCGATGCCCTCGTTTCCCTAGAGGAGTACAATCTGGGTTACATCAACCATGTCTTGAAGCAAGTCGGCGGCGTGAAGGAAAAGGCTGCGAGAATCCTCGATATCGACCGCAAGACGCTCTACCGCCGGATCCGTGAACTCGAGGCGAGGAGTCCTTGAAGCCGCACCGTCGACTCACTCGATAGAAATGAAAAACGGGTGCCCTTTCGGGCACTCGTTTGAATGAGCGAAAAGCGGAATCAAGTCGAAGTCAGACTGCGAGACGCTTGCTGACTTCAGAAGCCTTGTCGCTGTACTTCAAGCTTTCAACGTGCTTGGAAATCTCAGCGCCTGCTTCCTTCACCATGGAGCGGCCCGAATCGATCATCTTGCCTGCATCGAAGTCAGCTGGAAGGGCGGCAAGGACCTTTTCCTTGATGCCAGTGGACGAGATGAAGCTCGAAATACGCGCACGATTGAGCCAAATAGCGTAGCCGGCGATGCCGACCAATGCGAGACGGATGAAAGGGAAACCAGACTTTTCAGTTTTCATGTTGTTCATATTATCAATTCCTTCTTCTTTGATTTTGGCTTCTTCGAAAGCGACTCGGAGGGTGTCGAAGCCGTTGTTACCCATTGACTGTGAACTGGACACAGTTGAGGACTTGGAATTCGATTCAAGCGACATCACGGCTATTTTCCTTTCCTCCGGGCTCGAAGCCCGCGAGCGCCTTGAGGGCCATGAGCTTGGTAAACCGATAAGCGGCTGAGCGGAGGTGCTCTCCCCGGAG
>JAYVNB010000280.1:0-10679 GCA_043759365.1 Bacteriovoracaceae bacterium
GAGGAGAGAGCAGCGCCACCTACGAGCATCGGGACACTGACGCCGGCTTTGGAGAAGTCGTCCGCGGTCAAGACCATCTGCTGGGCCGACTTCACGAGGAGTCCAGAAAGCCCGATGATGTCGGGAGCGTGTTCGCGGACCGCTTGAATCAAGGTCTCCGGAAGCACGCGGATCCCCAGGTTGACCACCTGGAACCCGTTGTTGGCCAAAATGATCTCCACCAGGTTCTTGCCGATGTCATGGACATCGCCCTTGACGGTGGCCAGCACGATCTTGCCGCGGGAAGAGCTCTCGTTCTTCTCCATATGAGGCTCGAGGACGGCAACTGCGGCCTTCATGGCTTCTGCGCTTTGCAGGACTTCAGCCACGATCAACTGGTTAGTATTGAACAGCCGGCCCACTTCATCCATGCCGTTCATGAGGGGGCCATTGATGATGTCGAGTGGCTTCAGGATCAGGAGTGCCTCAGCCAAGTCGGCTGCCAAGCCGTCTTTCGAGCCTTCGATGATGTAGCGGGGAAGGCGCTCGAGCAAGGGAACGGCCATTCGCTGGGAGTCATCCTTCCCAGGTTTGCGTTCGCGAAAATGGGCCGCGAAAGCAGCGACAGGGTCGGTACCTCGGTTCCAGAGCAGATCCTCGCAGAGAGTTTTTTCCTCGGGAGGGATGGAGGCGTAGCGCTCGAGTTTCTCGGAATTCACGATCGCGAGATCGAGTCCCGCTTGAACGCAGTGGTAGAGGAATACGGAGTTCAGGACTTCCCGGCCGGCATTGGGAAGGCCGAAGCTGACGTTCGAGATGCCCAAGACAGTCTTGGTTTCGGGAAATCGGGCCTTGATGAGTCGGATGCCCTCGATCGTCTCGACGGCGGAGCCGACATACTGAGCGTCCCCAGTGGCGCAGGGGAACACGAGAGGGTCCCAGTAGATGTCCTCAGCCGGGATACCGTACTTGCCGGTGAGGAGCGCGTAGGAGCGCTCCGCGATCTCGAGCTTGCGGGCACGGGTCACGCCCATCCCTTGCAGTTTGTCATCGTCGATCGTACCCACGACGAGCGCGGCCCCATACTTGCGAGCGAGGGGGCAGACGTGCTCGAAACGCTCCTCACCATCTTCCATGTTGACGGAGTTGATGATGGCTTTACCTTGGCTGTAGGTCAGGGCGAGCTCAATGACCTTTTCGTCGGTCGAGTCGATCATGAGCGGGGCGCGGATCTTCTTGGAAGCGAACTCCAAAAAGCTTCGCATATCCTCTAGCTCGTCGCGATCCGGATTGGCCAAGCAAACATCGACGATCTGAGCTCCCGCACGAATCTGCGCACGACCCACCTCCGAGGCCTCTTCGAACTTGCCGTCACAGATCAAGTTCTTGAACTTCTTGCTGCCGATCACGTTAGTCCGTTCGCCGACGATGACCGGTCTCAGTTCATCGGTGATCTCGAGGTAATCGACGCCGGAGAGCGCCGAGCGCCGCCCGGATTGGACCGTGCGCGGCTTGATCCCTCGAACTAACTCAGCCAACGAGTGAACGTGGCCGTGATGGGTCCCGCAGCAACCGCCTACGAGGTTGATCCAACCGCTTTGGACGAATCGCGAGAGGACCCGCGAAACCATTTCCGGGGATTCCAAATAGCACCCATTCTCGTCGGGAAGTCCTGCGTTCGGCACGCAAGCGATTCGGAAAGGGGAGAGCTTGGCCAACGAGCGGATGTGATCCGTCATAAACTCCGGGCCGGTGGCGCAGTTCAGGCCGATGTAGAGCAGGTCGCGATGACCGAGCGAGGTAAGCAGCGCTTCGACCGACTGCCCGGCAAGCATGGTGCCCATAGGCTCGATCGTGCCCGAGACCGCGACAGGGATGGTTTCGCCTTTTTCGGCGAAAAGCCGATCAAGTCCAAGCAGTGCCGCTTTGACGTTTCGGGTGTCCTGACAAGTTTCGAGCAGGAAATAGTCCGCGCCTCCCTCCCAAAGTCCCGCCGCTTGCGCATGGAAGTTCTCGATCAACTCAGAAAACGTCACGCCTCCGGTCACCGAAATCGCTTTGGTGGTCGGGCCAATCGAACCTGCCACGAACCGAGGACGATCCCCAGTCGTATAGGCTTCGGCCGCCTCTCGCGCCAAACGACCGGCAATCCGGTTGATTTCGAAAGCCTGGTCGCTCAGTCCATACTCGCCCATCACGAGCGGAGTTCCGCCAAAGGTGTTGGTCTCGACGATATCGCAGCCGCTCTTGAGGTATTCTTCGTGGATTTCCCGGATCAACGCGGGCCGGGTCAGGACGAGATTCTCGTTGCAGCCCTCGAGGTCGATCCCACCGAAGTCGGCCGGCTGGAGATTTCGATCCTGGATCGCGGTGCCCATGGCGCCATCGAGAACGAGAATATGGTCATCCAAGGCGTGAATCAGCGCTTGGCTTCGGTCGGAGCGACTTTTTAGAAGGTTCATTGCCCCCGCAGATTAGCAGATTTGTGACGAAGATCAGCAGGATTCAATCGCTTTTCCTCAGCCCGATCCTCGGAGTCGTCCTCGGCACCGCGAAATCGGGGGATCGCCGCGCGGACCTTTTCAATCAAACCCATCAAAAGTTTCTTTTCAGCTCGATTCAAATTTCCCAGCAGCTCGCTGATCCGGCGGTAATGGTCGGGGAGCACCTTCTCGAGCAGGCTGCGACCCTTCTTGCTCAGATGGATTTGAGACACCCGCCCGTCTTCAGGATGGGGTTCGCGATAAATCAACCCGGAACGCTCCATGCCATCGATCAACCCGGTCATGTTGCCCCGGGTGACGTTCAAGCTTCCAGCGAGGGTGCTGGAGATCATTCCCGCTTCACCGGATCTGAACAAGAGCATCAAGACCGAGAAACGGCAGCCCGAGAGCTCGTAGTGGGCAAAGTGGACGTCCTTGGCTTTAACCAGTTCCGCTGAAAAGCGGAACAATCGGAGCGCTGCCTCCAGAGACAACGGGTCTGCCACGGGAAAAAGCTCCGAAATCATTCGGATAGTCTCGGCATCGGGAAATTCTTTAAGTGTCCAGCTCACTCAATGATCCTGACACATAGTATAGGATTAAACAAGTTTGCTTAGGCCTAAACTATATGCTATTCCTGAAGCACGCACATATTCGTTCTCCAAGAGGCCTCTCCATGCGCATCCTCGGCTCTCATCCCATCGCCCTTTTTGTTCTGGCAGCGCTCTTGGCCGGCCCACGGGCCCTTGCCGAGTCCGTGCCCGCAACCGGTCCACTCTCCTTGGACGGGGCCGTGAAAGAAGGGGAGTCGCGTTCGCCGAAGGTCCTGAAGGCAGAGGCCGCGTTCGAAGCCTCTTCCTGGAAAAAAATAGAATCCCTTTCCGGGTTTCTGCCTACCCTCAACCTCAGCGCGAACCACTTCTTCACCGAAAAGTATCAGTTCCTCGATATCAACTTCGGCGGCAATCCTGCGACCATCCCTCAAATCTTCCCTTTCACCAGCGCCACGCTGGATGCCCGCCTGCCCCTGTTCGACGGGCTCCAAAACGTGCGCCGGTATTCCGCAGCTCAACTTCAGAAGGATGCTTCCGAGAACGACTTCACTTGGACTCGATTCCAAGTGGAGCAAGAAATCCGCCTCCGATTCCTGCAAGCTCTGGCAGCTGAGCGCCTCGAGCGCGTCTCCGAGCAGAACCTGACCACTATCCAGGATCACCTCAACCAGACCCAGAACCTCCGCAAGGGTGGGGTCGCGACCCATTTCGACGTGCTTCGCGTCGAAGTCCAGCTCAACGAGGCCAAGTCCGAAGTGCTCCAAGCCCAGGACAACGTTTATTTGGCCCGTCAACGCTTGGCCAACAGCATGGGCCTGCCGGGAGACGATCGACCCTTGCAAGGGGAGCTGCCAACTCCCGAGGCTTCAATCGTGGAGACTGTTCAAAAGCCGACGACTCCGCTCAGGGCAGACCTCCTCGCACAGGAGAAGCGCACCCAAGCTGCTTCCGACTTCGAAAACTCGCGCGCTGCCTACTGGGTTCCTAAGCTCAGCTTGGGGGCTCAATACATCGAATACAACAATCTGACCCGGTCGCCGACCGATTCGAGTCGCTTTCGCTCCGCCTACAGCGTGGGAGTCTTCCTCAACTGGAACCTATTCGACGGCATGACCTCCCTTGCTTTGGCTCGGCAGGCTTTCTATGAAAGGGTCCAGGCGGAAAATTCCCTGGAGCAGTCCCGACTCCAGCTTCCCTACGATCTCAACTTCTGGAGGCGTCGGTACGTCTACAGTTCCACTCTCTACCGCGCCAAGCGCTCGGATATCGAGAAGGCCCAGGAGAGCGTGCGATTGGCTACCGAAGGGTTTCGCGCCGGAGCCCGGACCAGCACCGAGGTTCTTGACGCGGAACTCGATCTTTTCCGCGCACGCGCGGGTGTGGTCAATGCCCAAACCAGCTCGCTCGAAGCGCTCATCAATCTTGAACTGGCTCTGGGAAGGAGAATTTGAATGGAAACCCAACAACCACAAGTCAGCAACGGGGTGAGCGGAAACGGCATCGCCAAGAAGGCCCAAACGGTCACCGCTGAAGGACCGGGATCCGTGGTGATCACGACTCCGCCCAGCAAGCGGAAAAAGATCCTCTCCAGCATCGCGGTCGTGGTGGCGCTCGTGGCGTCCTACCTCGTCTACAAAGGGATGTATTTCGTTTCCACCGACAATGCCCAGATCCAGGGCAAGACCGTCATGCTCGCTGCCAAGGTCCCTGGCTACGTGACACACGTGAACGTAGCGGAGAACCAAAAGGTCAAGGCCGGCACTGTGCTTGCGCAGATCGATGGTCGTGATTACCAGAATATGCTTCACCAGATTGAGTTCGAGACCGAGTCACTCCAGGCCCGGGTCCGGGATTCCGAGCGCAACTTCAAGCGCATCTCCGAGCTTTTTTCAAAAGGCGCAGTATCCCAGCAGCAACGGGATTCCGCAGAAGCCTCCTACCGCGAGACTGCTCGTAAAATCCAGTCGCTTGAAACCCAGGTCAGTCAGGCCCGCCTGAACGTTTCCTATACCGAGATCAAGGCTCCTTCCGATGGAGTGGTCGCCCGCAAGTCGGTCGAAGTGGGGATGCTCGCTCCGGTCGGAATGCCGCTTTTCGGGTTCGTCAGCAGCGAAGAACGTTGGGTGGTCGCGAACTTCAAAGAGACCGAGATTCCAGAGATTCAGCCAGGTCGGGTCGTGGATATCGAAGTCGATGCCCTCCCGGGACGCAAGTTTCACGGGAAGGTCGAAAGCCTGAGTCCTGCGACCGGTGCCACTTTCACGCTGCTTCCCCCGGACAACGCGACAGGCAACTTCACCAAGGTTGTCCAGCGGGTCCCGGTCCGCATTCAACTCGAGAACCTTTCTGCCCAGGACATCGACAGTCTGCAAGCGGGACTCTCGGCCAACGTGACCGTCCACATCAGGTAATCCACCGATGGCTCAAGCACCCGCGGCAACCCTCCCGGAATTCAAGCTCTCGACCACCTCGAAGTTCATCATCTTTACCGCGGTCCTGGCTTCACTTCTGGAGATCGTGGATACTTCGATCGTCAATGTCGCGATCCCGACCATGATGGGGAACCTCGGCGCGACCCTCGAGGCCATCAGCTGGGTCGTCACGGGTTACATCATCGCCAACGCAATCGTTTTACCTCTCTCGGGATGGCTCGGCACGCGGATCGGGCGGCGCAAATACTACATCGGCTGCATCGGTATATTCACTGCTACTTCCGTCGCTTGCGGCTTGGCGCCTAACCTCGAGACTTTGATCGTCTTTCGTATCTTGCAAGGCTTGGCAGGCGGAGCCCTGCTCCCGACTTCCCAGACGTTGATCCAGGAGCAGTTTCCTCGTGAGCGGTCTGGGACTGCCAGTGCCATCTACGGGATGAGTGTCATGATCGGACCCACGCTCGGACCCACGCTCGGCGGGTATTTGACGGACAACCACGGCTGGCGGTCAATCTTCAACATCAACCTACCCCTCGGTTTGCTGGCGATGACCATGGCTTCGCTCTACGTCTTCACTCCAAAACCAGTCTTGGCTCCGGGAGCGGACCCGCTTGCACCTCCCCCTAAGTCCCCTCCGATCGATGCGATTGGGCTGGCGCTTCTGACGATTGGCATCGGGTGCCTTCAGTTCGTACTGGAACGTGGCGAAGCTGATGACTGGTTCAGCTCCAACTCCATTCGCCTTTGCTCCCTTTTGGCCATGCTCGCGATTCCAGGATTCATCTGGTGGGAACTCAAAGTTCCGAACCCCATCGTCAATGTCCGTCTTTTCAAGGATGCGGTCGTCCGCAACGGCACCCTTCTGATGGGCGCACTTGGCCTCATGCTGTATGGCTTGATTTTCGTGCTCCCCGTTTTTGTAGGGCGGGTCCTCCACTATGACGCCACCGAAACCGGAATGCTTTTCATCCCTGGCGCCCTACTCACCGCGTTCTGCATGCCGTTCGTCGGAAAAGCCCTTCGCCATTTCGACGCTCGCTGGCTCATCCTTTGCGGCATCTTGATTGTGGAGGTCGCTCTCATCACGATGACGGGATTCTCGGCGCAAACAGGCGGACGTCAAGTCTTCTGGGCGCTCCTGATCCGTGGCTTAGCCATGGCATTTCTCTTCGTCCCGATCAATTCCGTCGTTCTCGGGCAGTTCCGGGGACCGAACCTGGGTCAAGTGGCTGGACTTCTCAATCTGTTCCGTCAGCTCGGGGGCAGCATCGGCATCGCCTTGATCGCCACTCTTTTGCAGCGGAACAATGCACAAAACTACGCCGATCTCGCGAGTCATGTGAGCTTGCTGAACCCAGGCACGGTGGCTGCCCTTCGCGCTTCCCAAGGCGGTATGTCCGGAAAATTCGGAAGCGAGCTCGGTCTGGCACCGCTCAGTGACGTGGCTTTGAAGTCCATGCAGTTCCGCATCAATAACCAGGTCTTCATCATGAGCTTTACTCAGATGATGTGGGTCCTGGCCATCTGTTTCGGGATGGCTCTGATCCCTCTCGCGTTTCTCCGGGTCAAAACCAAGAACAGCGGCCCGGTTCCAGCCGCCCATTAAAGATTTCTTAGCCTTGCTCCTGCGAGGTTTGAAGCGGATCGCGGAGGGGTTGAGCGCTTCTTTTGCAAGGCAGGCCGGGTGTGAGCGCGTCTCTCTACCCATCTTCTGATCGAACTGATCAATTCAGTCATCACCTTTTCAAGGTTGCGCTGGTGCCCGCACTCCTCATGGCGATCCTGGCGGGACTGCTGCTCCTGCAGGTCATGCGACTGATCCGGACGAGCTTTTGGGTGGAGCAGGCGGATCAGGTCATCTCTGAAGCTAACGCCGCACGCAGCCACGTCCTCGAGATGGAAAGCGCCCTGCTCGCATCGACTCAGGCGCTTCCGTGGCGAAACCGGGAGCGCTACCGCAACGCCGAGTTCGCGCTGAAGCAATCCGAAGTCAAGTTGACCGAGCTGGTGAGCGATCACTCGCCCCAATCCGCTCAGCTCGCCGGAATTCGCAAATCAACGGATCAAGAACTTAATCGATTCTCAGATCAAGCCGCCTTTCCCATTCCCCATGAGCCAGGATTCGAAATACTCCACCAGATCCAACAGGATTGGCTGAACTTTATCCAGACAGAGGAAGTCATGCGGGAGGGAAGGAGTCGGGCTGCCGAGCTCGCCGGAAGCCTCGCCCTGGGCTTTTCGGCCGGTTTGACGCTCCTTCTCGGCTTTGCGATTTCAGTCTATATCCGTCGCCAGTTCCTCAGCCTTTCCGGTGCCTACACGAGGGCAACCCAGGCCCAGGCTGAAGCGCTTGCGCTGCTCGAGTCTCTTCTGGAGCGTGCCCCAGTTGGTTTTGCGTTCTTCGATCCCGAGTTGAAATTCCTCCGCATCAACGATTTTCTCGCTAAACTAACTGGCAAAGAGCGAAAAGAAGTAGTCGGGGGTTCCTTCGCGGGACTGTTTCCCGAGGCGGCAGCGAGACTCGAACCGCTCCTGAAGGAATCCCTGAATACGGGTGCCGCGGTGGCGAACCGAGAAATTCGATGGCGAGCAGTCCCCACGGGCTCGCAAGAGCGCCATTGGTTGATGAGCGTCTATCCCGTTTGCGTCGAGGGCTCACGAAGGATTTTGGGAGTGGCTTTCGTCGTGATGGAAATCACGGAGAGGATCGAGGCCGAACGGGCGCGGGAGCGCCTTCTTTTGGAAGCCAGGCAGGCCGTCGAAGCCCGGGACGAATTCTTGTCGGTTGCCTCCCATGAGATCAAGACTCCGATCACCACCATCAAGCTCCAAGGTCAGCTCCTGGTCCAGGTCCTCGCCCCCAGCAAGCTTCACCGGGCGAGCCCGATCCTCATTCAACGCATGCTGACCCTGATGAACGATCAGATCGAACGCCTCGAACGTCTGGTCGGGCAACTCCTGGATGTGACCCGAATCCGCGCCAATCGCCTGAGCCTTGAACCCGAGGCCTTTGACTTCACCGATTTGATTCACGAAGTCGCCGGCAGGTTCTCCGCCGAACTCAGCCGCGCTTCAAGTGCCCTGGAGCTGGCGCTTCCTCCCACATGCCGCGTCTGGCTGGATCGCTCGCGGATCGATCAACTATTGACAAATCTGCTCTCGAACGCCGTGAAATTCGGTGCCGGAAAAACCATCGCGATCCGCGTGAGTTGCCAAGAAAATCAGTTCAGACTCGATGTCGAGGATCATGGGATTGGAATCGAACCGAAGTCGCTCTCCCGATTGTTCGGAAAATTCGAAAGGGCAGTCACCTCTCGGAATTTTGGAGGGTTGGGCCTGGGTCTGTACATCTGCCGCCAAGTGGTTCAATCCCACGGAGGAAGGATCTGGGCGGAGAGCAGTCCCGGAAATGGCTCAACCTTTCGCGTGGAAATGCCGCGCCAAGCCGCTGGCTTGGAAGAAGTGAAATTAGAACTGAAAAGGGGGTGATCAGGAAAAAGGTTCTTGATGTGGGCTCGAAGGAAACGCAGTGACTCGATGCGACCAGCGGATGATCGGTTTCTCAAGGGTTCGATGAAGGACTTCTACGATCAAGCCCAGCGTCCCGACCTGAATTGCAAAAAGTCCGGTCGGAGCTTGAGTCAACCTTGCCAGTAAAACGCTTCTCGACGCGAGTTCAGTCATTAGTCGGAAACTGAACAAATGCCCGAGGTAAATTCCGTAGGAGCAAGTTCCGATCCCTTCCCACACCTGATTGAGCCAGCTCGGTTCCCCGAGTACGTATCCCCGACCCGCACTCCACACGCAGAACGCGCAAAGAAGAGTCATGAGGGGCTGCCGCAAGCGCGTCCATTCTACGATGTGCCGCATCGAGTTCGAACATCCAAAGCCAATCCCCTGGACCGTGAAAGGGGATCCAGGGCTTCAGCCCAAACCACGTGATGAGGATGCACAAGATGCTCGCCCAGTGCCGACTTCGCAGGCTGGGTAACGCTATCAATGCAAGGGGGAGTAACCGGTAAAAATGTTCTTCCACCATCAGGCTCCAGTAGGGGCCGAGCAGATTCGAAGTACCGTAGGCCAGAGATCGCGAATGCGCGAAGACGCTGAGTTTCTGGATTCATCGGACCACGGGTCGACGTGTTGAAAGCTGAGCATCACCCAGAATCGAGCATAATTAGCAAAGCTCCGATAAATCCAGGCGGGCGACGAGGTCCATGGACCGGACCTTAAAAAGAGGCTTAAAAACGCGTGCCTCTGGGATGTTTCACGGAAGGTGCCCGGCTAGGATGCCGATTGGATCATTTCGACGCTGGCATCTTACTCGCCAACGGATTCCGTATCTTTCCAGCTGACTCGACGGTGAAATCCAATCGAAACTACATGTTTTGATTGGAGCGGGAAAAGGGGCTCGAACCCTCGACCTCCACGTTGGCAATGCGGAGCACTAGCCATCGGAGCGACAATACTCAAAGCTTCTGGGTATTTCAAGGCGTGGCTTCATAGAGGCCGGCAGGGCTTTAGGTGGGGAGAGGAGTGGATTTGCGCCGCGAGGCTGCGTCTAGCGGTGGGTGAGGGGCGCGCTATAAGGGCGCGTTGGGGTGGGGCATGCTGAGGCTTCCTTGCTTTGTATGGGACGCCGAAGCTTCAATGCTTGGGCGGAACGGGCGCGCTTCAAGTGATGCGTGCCGGGCTCAATATGCTGTGCATACAGCGTGGCTGAGCAAAGCTGGCCGGTCAAGGGATGGGCATATAGTGCAGGAGGCTTGGCGGCGTATCGTGGAGAAGTTCGAAATACATACGCAGGCCGAAGCTCCGAGCCCCTAGCTCAGCCCTGCAGCGTCGCCTTTCGGCGCTACAAAGCTCAGCTAGGGAATCGAGCGCCATCAGACGTGTAAGCCGCCGCGCAAAAAAGCCAAGAGTATGGCTACCTCTGGGGCCGACGTCGCAGCCTTCAGCCCCCGCGCGAGCAGTGCTTTGCCCGTGCCATGAAAGTGCTCTACGCCCGAATAGGTGGCCTTCACGCTATCCCAAACTCCGGGCTTTAGCCCGCGCAGCCGATTGTGCGCAAGCGCCTCGAAATAGTAAACAGAGCCCCCGTCTCTCATCCTCACGTAAGCCTTATAGAGCGTCCCATCGAAGGGCGAGATGGCGCCGATTATCTCAAGCTTCGAGGCCGGGGTATTCAGGCCAAATTTCCGCTGGGTCCTTGCTAAAGTAGGGGCTGCAAT
>JAYVNB010000281.1:0-10678 GCA_043759365.1 Bacteriovoracaceae bacterium
GCGCCGTTAGCTTCAGGCCCTTGAGTGCCGCCACGGGATCGAGGTACTCGGTCTCGCGTCGGACCAGCTCGGCCAAGTCGGTGGTCTCCGGAAGGATAGGGAGATGCCCTGATTCGATCTGGGCGAGATCGAGCAAGTCGTGAATGAGGCGGATTGCCCGTTCGGCGGAGCTGACGATCCTCTCCAGATGTCTTTCCAGGCGCTCGACCCGTTCAGTGGGGCTCAGGCGCTGCGCCATCTGGGCATTGAGCTGAATTGCGCCGAGAGGATTTTTCAGGTCGTGGGAGACCACGGCCAGGATCTCTTCACGCGCTTGAACTGCGTTCTGTAGCTGGGATTCGGTTTTCTTGAGGATATCGATGTCAATCACAGCGCCCGCGAGGCCGACGACCTGGTTGTGTTCGTTGATCCTCGCCCGACCGCGAGCGGCGAGCCAATGCTGCGAGTCGTCCGGCCAGAGCACGCGGAACTCCGCGCTATAGCTCGCGCTTTGCTGATACGCTTCGATCATCCAAGCGTCCACGGCTTCGCGGTCTTCCGAGTGGATCCGCTGTCTGAAGTCGGCCCAGTCGCTTTTGGGCAGAGGCTGGACGAGTCCGAAGAGCCGATCGAAATTTTCGGAACGCACGATTTTGTCCGAACCGTGATCCCACTCCCAAGTCGCCATGAAAGCCGCATCCATGGCGACTTGAAGCCTGTCTTGGCTTCGCTTGAGCTCACGCTCGGTTTGCTTCTGCTCCTCGATGTCCGTAGAAGTGCCGAACCACTTGACCGTCACCCCTTCCGAGTTTCGCAGGGCTGATGCCCGCGTGAGGTGCCAATGGACGTCGCCTTTTCGATTGCGGAACCGATGCTCGATTTCGAATGAGGGCTGGCTCGTTCGAGCCACTTCCGCCCAGGATTCCTGGGTTCGCCGAACGTCCTCCGGATGGAGCGCCGACTGCCAGCCCAGTCCATGACTGGAACTCGGGGAAATCCCCGTGAAATCATACCAGCGTTGATTGAAGTACTCGATTTGGCCGTTGCCTGCGGCCGTGAAGACGATCTGGGGAATCGCTTCAGCGAGCAGTTCAAAGCGCGCTTGGGTCTCTACTTCGAGCTCGGCCAATCGCCGCTCGCGTTTACGGAGTTCGGCATCGAGGAATTCCTCGGCCCTTTTCTGGATCTGCGCTCCCTTGCGGTAGAGGTTCACGAAGACGGCGATCTTAGATCGCAAAGCGTTCGGATCGAACGGCTTGAAGATGTAATCGACTCCGCCGATCTCATAGCCGCGCTTGGAGTGCATTTCCTCCTGGTGGAGAGCGGTGATGAAAAGTATCGGGATTTCCTGTGACTTCTCTCGTTTCTTGATCAGCATGGCGGTCTCGAAGCCGTCCAGGCCCGGCATCTGGACATCCAGCAGAATCACCGCGAAATCCTCGCGCAGCAGATGTTTCAGGGCTTCTTCGCCCGAACCAGCCTTGACCAGATGATACTCCGGATTCGAAAGCACGGCCTCCAGAGCCATGAGGTTTTCTGGCCGGTCGTCCACTAAGAGGATGTTTACGGAAGTCATTGCGTCAGAAGCCATCCAGCTACGAAGAGATGCAAGCACTACACCGTGAGGTGTCAGTTGAGTGCGGCGGCGAGCTCCAGACCGCCTTCGCTCAATGACACTCGTGCCCGGTATGCCAGGCACTTCACGGCCGAAAGACTCAAGCCGAGGCGTTTCGCGATCTCTGCATAGGAGAGCCGATGCATGATCCGGAGCCAGAGCACCCGCTTCTGGGGTCCCGTCAGGAGTTTGAGAAACTTTCCCAGGTGCTTGCGGTCCCCACGCCTGAGCAGGATATGTTCCGCATTGGGTTGCCCGCAGGGAAGTGTCTCGCACTCCGCGACTTCGGTGTCGGCGTACCCGTCGGTCCGTTCGCTCATGGGATCCCGTCGGTCTTTGCGGATCCGATCCACCATCGTGTTCCGCGCGATTCCCCAGAGCCAGGTCGAAAAGGCGTAATCGGGTCGAAAGCTCTCCCTGAAACGGTAGGCTTTGAGAAACACCTCCTGGGTGATTTCCTCGGCAGCCTCCTCGTCGCGCACTTTTTGCGAGACGAATTTCAGGATGAGTTTGCGGTACCGCTTGAAAACTTTCGAGAACGCCCAGTCCTCGCCGTCCTTGAATGCCCGGACCAGGGCCACTTCTTTATGAAACATGTCCAAAAACTATAAATGAACTTTAGAGATTAAATAAAATTACTTTTTCGCGACACCTTCCGCACGCGGCCATCGTAACTCCCATCGTAACCACGATTCACGAAGCAACAAGGAGGTTGTCGCATGGGAATTCACAAGGAAGCGGTGTTCGGTATCTTGGTCATGGCTCTTGGGCTGTCCGCTTGCAACGGTTCCGATGGGGGTTCGATGCAAGTGGCCCAGGATCAAGTCAATGGCGCCCCGGCCACGATCCCTCCCGGCGGAGTAGGTCCCGGTAGCGGAACCCCGACCACTGGGGGTGATCCCAGTACGGCGAAGCTCGGTAACCCCTGCAGCAGCTCCGACTCCAGTCATATGTGCCTGGCGCTGAAATACGTGGTCTACAAAAACCCCGCTGGGAGTGATGTCGTCGGCAGCGCGACCGCACTCTCCAACTTGGCCACGATCAACAGCATCTGGTCCCAGTGCAACATCTCCTTCCAAATCGACGAGTTCGTCGAGGTCAATCCCACCGACTACGGCTTGAATTACAATACCCCCACTCAAGGCGAGCTTGATTCGATCCGAAGTGCTTTCGTCGACAAAAGGACTCTGCTCGTGGCCACAACTGGGGCTTGGTCGGGGAGTCTCGGCGCCGGGGCGGCAAACGCGTGGACGACTTTGCCGGGCGGAGGGAACTATGGAGTGGTCCTGGAAGGGCCGGTCGGGAACTTCGCCCCCATCATCGCCCATGAGCTCGGGCACTACTTGAACCTCGATCACGTCTCCGATGGGTCGGACGTGATGAATCCAATCATCTCGAGCAGCTCCACCGGTCTCAGAGCCTCGCAGTGTTCGGCGGCGCGATCAGCGGTGAGTTACTACTGGACTGCGATGTTGCGTTGATTCCAGCGAAGCAGGGCCGGGGTCCCGTCCAGGCAGGTGTTCCTCGCCTGAGGACCCGGGTCGTCGTCCGCATAGAGAACTTGGATCGCGTTTCTATTTTCAGCGCACTCGAGGATCATAGCGGAACACATCTGACAGGGCTTCAGGGTCACGAAGATCCGAGCACCCGACGGAATTCCGAGACCGGTCCTCGCGTACCACCCTTGAATCAAATTCACTTCAGCGTGTCGGGTCCTGTCCCTGGAGTTCGTGTTCAAGCTTCCCCCTAGGATCGCCCCGTCCGGCCCCAGCAGGAGAGCTGCGACGGGGCGGTCACATTGGTGCAGGAGAGCACCCTGGGGGATTGATCGGGCCATCTGAAGCGCAGTCGCCATCGGGTCGGGGACGCGGTTGGGAGAGATCAGAAGAAGTGGAGGGGGAAGTGCGGGCCTGACCTCGATCCGCTCCAGCTCCTCGAAAATCGACATTGGAGCATTCGATCGAGGAGCGGGGGATGGATTTGAAATCGCTGTCAAACGTTTAGCAGCGACCTTGACCATTGCTCGGCACATCGACGTCGGTGATTGAGTAGAAAAAATGCGGGAGCGGAGGATACGACGGGCCATTTCCGGTTGGCTCGATTGAATCCCCTGAATCAGCCGGATGATTGCGGAGTCGGGTTCGCCCGGCTGCCGCCGGGGGCGGGTCGCGAAGTGGATCCGGCCCTCGTATTCAAGAAATGCCGCTTCGGCTTCCGGAAGTCCTTGGGCGAATTCTTCAATGCACGCCAACACACCGGGAGGAGTCTGTAGGATTCGGTCCGCGCGGCGCTTACGCATTCAAAAGAGCTGAAGCTGACGAGGAAGCTGGTCTTCGTGGAGGGCTTCCACGGGATGGGCCTCGAATCCCTCCTCCCGAAGGCTTCGGACCAGCGCTCCGTTTCGATGTTGAACATAGATCCGCCGGGCCCGTGACTCGTGGATGCTTCTTTTCAGTCCGTTCCAATCCGCGTGATCCGACATGACGAACCCGTGGTCGTAGTTTCCTGAATAGGCGCTGGATCGTCCATGCATCCATCCTGAAGCGAATGCTGTTACGTGCTCGCCGATTCGAACCATCCACTCTGGCGATCGCTGGATGGAAGGAGGGGCGAGGATCAGCTCGCCTCGGAGCTTTGTTTCTCGCGGGACTTCGGAAAGGGTCAAACTTTCGGCCAAGCGCACGGCTTCGCGGCGATAGCAGTCGGTGAGAGCCGTCACCGTCTCGTGGATCAACACCGGGCGGATCGCGCGACCGGCGAGCTCACCGAGGATTCGTTGGGCTTTCCCGAGCGAATAGCCGAAAAGAATGCTGTTGATCCCGCGCGACGCGTTGTTGGTCCACCACTCCAAAATCTCCGCACCCAAGTCGCGGGACACAGGCCAGCTGTAGGAAGGGGTGCCGAAAGTCGCTTCGGTGATGAAGGCATCGCATTCGATCGGGATGTAGGGGGCGCACGTGGGATCGGCCTCTCGTTTGTAATCTCCGGAAGCGACCCAGACTTCGCCGCGCGCTTCCACTCGGACTTGGGCGGAGCCTAGGATATGGCCTGCTGAGTGAAAGGAAACGCGAGCCTCACCCAGTTGGAATTCAGTATCATACCCATGACCGGTGATCTGGATGCCTGCTCCGAGCCGGACTTTCATCAACCCCACGGATTGGGTGACGCAGTGGTAGTGTCGGCTCCCGCGACGAGCGTGGTCGCTATGGGCGTGAGTCACCACGGCGCGATCGACCGCACGATGGGGATCGATGTAGAAGTCGCCCGCTTCGCAATATAGTCCGCGAGCGGTGAGTCGGATCAGGGGTTCCATCGGAATCGCGGGTTTTAACCCTTTTCAGGGACTGTGGGCAAGCCGGGGCGTGCGATTGAATAAAAAAAATACTCGAAATTGAATATTCTCCGAATTTCCCGCGAGAGGGTGAGACCATGCATCCAAGGATGCGCAAAAATCGAATGAATGGCTTTTCGCTGATCGAAGTGATGGTCGTCTTGGGTTTGATGTCGGTCGCCTTGAGTCTTCATCTCTATCCCAAGGGATTCGTGGGGGCGGGAGCCGGGACCGTACTTGCGTTCCTGCACGTCCAAGTCAACAAGAAGGACTCGGCGTCGCTGAAGGCCTACGGCAATAAAACGCTCGATGCTTCAGACATCCCGATCAACATCAATGTGACGCATTCGTCTGATCAAAACCAGATTTCCGGATGTGGGAGCGCCACGGTAGGCTCGGCGACGACTCTCCTGGCTCGTCATTCCTTCAGTTCCACGGCTCCGTCTTGCCCTACGGGGTGAAATCTCGTCCGGGGTGGTTTCACGAGATATGACCTGGGAGCTTCGAACACCTCCAGCCGGATCGCCTATTTGCCAGGTGTTCGCTTCTACCCGAATCTCGGATCAACCGGATCCTGCATTGCTCGACTGGACCCCACGACGGGTGCAACGGATTTAGGAGGAACGACCATGAGCGTTCCCGATCAGACCTTCGCCAACATCAACAATTTCTACGACAACGTCTACGCCCCCATCACTTCGGATTGGAAGTGCGCGGTTTGCGAGAAAGCGTCGACAGTCTTGGTCGAGTACAGCTGGTACAAGACGGTTCCATCGGCCTGTCCTTCGGGCTGGACCGAGCTTTGGCGGGGCAATACGAATTTGGGCGCACACATGTACAACAACAGTCCTTTCACTTACCTCACGATACGGGCGGGTCAAACGGGGGAAGGGACTTCGCCTTGTCCAGGTTCTGGTTATCCCTGCCAAGGTGCCGCGCCTTTTGGTCAGACTTCAAATACCGGATTGACCGTCTTTCAAATGCCCGGCTCAGATGGACACGACCTCGGCGGGACTGGGTCATGCCCCGGCCTCTTCAGGGCCAGTTTGACCACGCAAGGCCTGTAAAAAAGCGGTCAGAAGGAAACCGATCGGATTTTTCGTCCTGAATCCATTGAGGAATTTCATATCTCGCCGCTGCACTGAACTTGCACATGGGGTCCTCCATGTGGCTTCAAAATGAGAATCGCTGGGCGATGGTATCCTTGATCATCAGTTTGACGGCAGGTCTCACCGCCTGTGAGAACTGGGCCACTCAAGCCACAGAAGCGGGGACATCCGAGGTACCGCTGATTCGTTCTGACTATCATGCGGGGGAAATCGCGAACCTCTGCGCGCAAGCCATGGTCGACGCAAAGGCCAAGCTCGATGCGATCGCCTCTGTCGCTGCGCCGGAACGCACTTTTGACAATATGGTTCTGGCTTATGAAAAAGCCAACGCGGACCTGAGTGATGCGGCGACCCCGTTGACCTTCATGGGTTATGTCTCCACGAGTGAAGCTGCCCGCAAGGAAGGGTCGAAGTGCGAAGAGGACTACGGGCAGTTCGCGGTTGAAGTGAGCACCCGCAAGAGTCTTTATGTTGCGCTCAAGGATCAGTCCCCCCGCAATGACGACGAAAAGCGCCTGCTCTCAGAGACCCTCAAAGGTTTCGAGTCCAATGGTCTCCGTCTCTCGGACGACAAGCTCGCCCAGGTCAAGGATTTGAAACAAAAGCTCTCCGCCGCCGAAAGCCAGTTTTCGACCAATTTGAACGGGGACACCAGTCAGGTAGAGCTGACTCAGGCCGAGCTCGCGGGGCTTCCCGCTGATTATGTAGGACGTCTGCATCCAAGTACGGATGGGACGAAGTTCATCGTGACTGCGCGGGAGAGCGACGCTCAGGTTTTTCTCAGTAACGCATCGAATGCCGAAGCCCGACATAAATGGATGTCGGTCTACACCAATCGCCAAAGCGTCGCCAACACCGCGCTGCTGGAGAAGGCGATCTCCTTGCGAAGCCAGATCGCGACCCTCATGGGCTATGCGACTTGGGCCGACTACCGAATCCATGGGCGCATGGCGAAGGACTCGCAAACCGTACTGTCTTTTCTGAACGGCTTAAAGGCCAAGTTAGCGGATCGTACGCGGGGAGATATCGCGAAGCTTCTCGCCTTCAAGAAGGAGCTCGATCCCACCGCGACTCAGGTCGACAACTGGGACATCAATTATCTTTCCTACCAGTTGAAAAAACGCGATTTCAGCCTCGATGCTGAAAAGGTCCGCGAGTACTTTCCGGCCGATGTCGTCGTGCAGGGGATGTTCGATGTGTACTCACAGATGCTCGGGGTTAAATACACGGAGATCGCGGGTGCGCAAGTCTGGTCCCCCGACGTCAAGCTCTACAAGATTGAGAACGCTCAAGACAGTCGTTTGATCGGCTACTTCTACACGGACTTCATCCCACGCTCGAACAAGTACGGCCATGCTGCCGCGTTTCCTCTGATCGCGGCCAGAAAGCTCCCTTCGGGCGAATACAGCAAGCCTGTGGCGTCCATCGTGGCCAACCTCACCGCACCGTCGGCTGGGCGCCCTTCGCTGCTCTCGCACGATGACGTGGTCACCATTTTCCACGAGTTTGGACACATCATGCACCAGACGCTGACCCGTGCACCGTACGCCAGCTTGTCAGGATCGAACGTCGCCCAGGACTTCGTCGAAGCACCATCGCAGATGCTGGAGAATTGGCCGTGGAGCGTTGATGTCCTCAATAAACTCTCCGGGCACTACCTCGATCACAATCAGAAGCTCCCGGCCGACCTGCTTCAGAAAATGATCGCCGCTCGTGAGTTCAACCAGGCTTACGCCGCCACTCGGCAGTTGACCTTCGCACTGCTCGACATGACCTTCCACACCACCCAAGGTCCGGTGGATACGGCCGCCGTCTTCAACCAGCTTTTCGAAAGCATGATCGGCGTGAAAGCGATTCCCGATGGCCACTTCGCTGCGAGTTTCGGACATTTGATGGGTGGGTACGACGCAGGTTACTACGGCTACCTGTGGTCGCAGGTCTATGCCGAGGACATGTTCACGAAGTTCACCACTGCGGGTGATCTGCTCAGTCCTCAAGTGGGTGCCCAGTACCGTGAAGTGATTCTCGAAAGTGGCAATATGAAGGACGCGCAGGACCTGCTGCGCGAGTTCCTGGGCCGTGAGCCGAACTCGGAAGCGTTCTTCCGGAAACTCCACATCACGATCTGAGTCGCGATCAGCTCCTGGATCGAAAGGCCCGGATCGCCGACGGGACGTCGTCAGTGATCACGGCGTCGGCCCATGGGCGGACTTGGGAGAACTGAGAGTCCGAGTTGACGGTCCAGAAGCAGAGTTTTCTCCCGAGGATGCGGAAGATGCGAAAGAGCATCGTCAACTGCGCCTTCGGGACGCGTTCGAAGGCCTGAACGGGCAAGTTCATGCTGGTTGGGCGATAGCGGAGCACCCAATGAAAGTAGGCGAGCGGGCTCACGCCCTGGTGTTCTTCACCCATCAGCATCCCTGTCTCGAAACCAGCCCGGCGATAAGCCGGGAGGAGGTCATGGCGGAAGCTCGAGATGTGCGTGTTGCGCCCGGATCGACCCGCTCCGCGGAGGATCGAGAGGATCTCCCCCGAGTCCTCGGGGCGCACACTCTCTTTTTTGAGTTCCAAGTTGAGCCAAGCTTCGTCGCCGAGGAGGGTCAGGAGTTCGTCGAGAGTCAAAATGCGCTCACCCTGGCCGAAATCCAGAAGACGTAGTTTTGAAAGGGGAACCACGGCTGCCCGACCTTTTCCGTTGGAAGTTCGATCCAGCGTAGCGTCGTGAAGAATGACGTAGTTTCCGTCGTCCAGCCGCTGGAGATCGCATTCGACTCCGTCGGCACCGGCAAGGAGCGCCTGCGTGAACGCAATTCGCGTGTTTTCGGGATACTTCGTCGAATACCCACGGTGGGCGAAGATGCGGGGTCTGGCAGTGGGTTGCATCATGATGAGGCCTCTCCCCGATGGACCCGGTACATTCCGATCCAAGAGAAGATGTAAAATACGGCGCAGGCGATTGGGAGCGATCCAAATCCGAAGCGATCCATGGCCAGACCGGCGATCGGGGGTGCGATCACTCCACCCGCCATCGAAAACAAGTAATAGACGCCGGTATAGGCCCCGATCCTACTCTCGGGAACCGAGTCAAGCAGCATCGGGAGCGAGTTCACGTTCACCCAAGCCCAACCCATCCCTGCGATTGCCATCAGGGTGGCGACCGCGGCGAACGCATGCGCGAGGGGAAGAAGGAGTAAATTGACGATGAGGATGACGAGGCCGACCCGGATGATGGGTGCGCGACCGAATTGCAGGGAGAGGCGGCCGGCGCCTACGGCGGAAGCGATGAACGCCAAAGCGAAGAAACCCAGAACCATCCCGCCATCGGCTTCACTCCATCCCAGGTAGAATTTGGAATAAGTCGTGAAGAACATTCCGATCGCGTTGAAGCCCATCGACCAGGCCAGCAGGCTGAAAAGGAGAAATACGGGGCTTTTCTCGGAAGCCTGGAAGACCTCGCGAAGGCCATCGATGAGGTCTTCGAAGGCCCCTTTGCCGAGGAGTGGCGCTTCGTGCCGGGATGGCTCACGGATGACCGTCACTGTGATCAGGCAGGCGGCGGCCAGCACGAGAGCTCCCGCTTGAAAAGGTGAGCCAGGATGGAGCTCTTGCAGCTTCTTGCCGCCGAAGTAGGCCAGGAGCGCACCCACTCCGCCCATGAGATTGATGATCGCATTGCCCCGCGAACGGTCCGGGGAGGGCGTCAGGTCCGGCATCAACGCGACCAAGGGTGAGCGGAACACCGCCATAGCCCAATTGAAACCGGCCAGGCCAAGGATGAATGCAGGAAGCGAAAATCGATCGGCCAGGAAGGGGATGGCGGCAAGAAGGGCGGCGCCGATCGGTGCACCGAACAGGATGAACGGGAACCGGCGCCCCCGTCCGGTGCGCGTGCGGTCGCTCCACGCCCCGAATATCGGAAGCAGGAGGAGAGTGAGGAGGTTATTGCCGGTCCCGATCCAGCCGACCTCGACGGAACCCAAGGCGAAGCGCTCCTTGAGGAGCACCGGTACATAGGTATTGTAGAGTGCCCATGCGAGCGATACCCCAAGAAATCCAAGGCCGATCCAGGCCGTGCGGCGCGAAGAGAAGGAAACGGCTTGAGTTTCGGTCATGCCGGATTGAAGTTTTTCCGGAAGCCGCGCCAGCAGTCCTGATAGTCGTCTTGGAGAAGGCCAGGCGTCATGGCGTAGTCGGTGACGAGGTAAGGAGCGCGGGTTTCGAACATGAAGGCCAAAGTGCCGTCGATCTTGTGAGGTTTCAGTTCGGCGCTCGATGCTGCCTCGTGACTGCCGCTGTCCGGGCCGTGCGCGGAGTAGGAGTTGTGGAGACTTCCACCGCCCGGATTGAAGCCTCCGCTGGTCTTCGCGTCGTAGACGCCCTTGATCAGTCCCATGTACTCGCTCATGCAGTTGCGATGGAAGTAAGGGGGGCGAAAAGTGTGCTCGGCCACCATCCAGCGAGGGGGGAAGATCACGAAGTCTGCGTTGGCCACGCCGGGGGTATCGCTCGGCGAAGTGAGGACTGTGAATATCGAAGGGTCGGGATGATCGAAGCTGACGGTGTTGAGGGTATTGAATTTACGGAGGTCGTATTTGCAGGGAACGTAATTGCCGTGCCAAGCGACGACATCTAGGGGGGAGTGCC
>JAYVNB010000282.1:0-10608 GCA_043759365.1 Bacteriovoracaceae bacterium
GAGGCTCGGTAGCACGTGCCTGAAGAGCAGGCGCCGGTGGCGACATTCGATCGAGTCGAAAAGCTGGCTGGTGCCCCGGCTCGGGTGTTCTGAATCCCGAAAGTCGTGCTCACTCCCGCGTAGACGATCGTGAGCGACGAGTTTCCGGATTTCCGCGGGTTGAAAGCGACGCTTGGAAATCCGCCGCCGCCGTAGGCCCACTCGGCGTAAGTGGAAGTGAAGCTGGAAACCGATCCGGCCGCGAGAGGCAGCGAAGAAGAAAGGATGTTTCCGCCCGCGTCCTCGGGCTTGAGGGTGTAGGTAGTTACGGTCCGAACCGCGGGGTTTGCGACGCAATTGCCGAAGGGCTGCATGCAGGGCAAGTTGGATCCGCTATAAAGATTCAAGTGGTCAAAGGCGCCTAAATCCACTTGAAATGTTCCAGTCGGCACCGGAGCGAGGGGGGCTCCGAGGTAGAAGCCTTGGACCTTCACTTGCGGGTTCCTCGATGCGTCGTTAAATCTCAAGATGACCGGACTGTCCGAAAGACCTGAAGTGAAACTGATGCCGCCGATCGTCTGATAGTCGGAAGAGGTGGGCATGTCGATGGCGGTCGTGCCTCCGCCTCCGACTCGGGCACTGTTGGCGCCGCCGCTGACTGCGGGGACCGAGGTGCCGTTGAGGGCCTGGACACTCAAAGCGCATTGGCCCGAGTTGCAGTTGAAATTCGCGCAGAGATTTCCCTTTTGATCCTCCGCCCGCAAGCTTAGAGGGGTGGAGGCACCCGCAGATACGCGCAAATTGGAACCCGACCTCGGAATCGCCGAGGTATCCAGCCTGAAGCGAGCGAGGGCTCCGTAGGAGACATTCACTGCCAATGAAGCAGCGGTCGTGACACCGGTTTGGGTAACGCTCAAAGTTCCTGCTCCGGACTTGCCCGGGGCGAAGCGGTAAAAGAGGGGCATGCCTCCAGCAGGAGCCTGGGCATTCAGGTTACTGCCAAGGACCATGACCGTCCCGTCCGCAGTAGGGCTGAGGCCCGCTGTGTCGGCTGCGCCGATATCCCTAAGAAAGTTTCCAGCACTGTCGGAGTAGGAAAGTACGTAGTCGTGGGGAGTGACGTCGTCTGCATTGGCGACTTGCGTGGAGAGGATCGGAGCCGCCGGGGGGGTTGCCATGGGACCTCCCACTGCATCGGAGAAAACGAGTCGCGAGGCGCTTCCGGGAGTCGTGTTCACTGTGAGACTGCCAGGTCCGTAGGATCCGATCGCGCTGACCGGGGTGACGGTGACGATGACTTTGCGTCTTGAGTCGGTGAGTTGGTAGTTGAGGAGGGGACTGGTGCAGAGGCCGGCCACGAACGTGCAACTGATCTGTGTCGGAGTCACTGCGCTTTGACCCATCCAACTGTTACTGAGGCCCAAAAAGGAAGCGCCCGACGAGACGCTGGTCGAAACGTAGGAAAAGAGGAGATCCATTGTCTCGTTCACGGCTGTGATCACGTCGCCCTTCTCGTCGACGATGGAGAATCTGAAGCCGAAAGCGGTCTTGGCCGTCAGGTCGACGCCATTCGAAGTATTCGGCGTCCCTTGGGTGAGGTCGACCGCAATGCGCTTGGAGACCGGGGGATCGGTGACCGTGATCTTGAACCGGACTTCGCGCGAGCGGCCTTTCAGCCGGGCCGAGAAGCACTCGGTGTCCCCCCGGTGCGCCGAAGCGCGTACCGTAAGTCGAGCAACCCCGTCGGTATCAGTCTGGCTTGAAGCGGAGATCATTTGGAACCCGACAGCCGACACGCCATTGCAAAAGCCAAAAATCACCGGAAACTCCGGGACCGCTCCTGAGCTATCCATCGCAGACAGTCTTACCGTCAGTGGGCTGCAGATCTGGCTGCGCGCGCAGTTCTGGACGATCGGCTGCGAAGTGGCGAGGTCTAGGCCGAGGGTCTCGGAATCCACTTTTCGGGAACAGGATGCGAAGAAGAGCGATGACGCGAGTAACGTCGCGGTGAACATCGCTGTGACGGAGGAGGAAGTTCGAAAGATTTTGAAACTTTCCACTTCTTCATATTAGTGCTTCACGCGATGCGGGTCGATTGAGTCGTTCAGGACATGAGTCCTGTGTGACTCAGTCTGCTGTCAAACCCGTTTCAGTACTCGAAAATCAACCGGGGCGGGGTTGCGTGGTCGAGGGTCTGGAGGACCAGCTTGAATGTAGCGCTCGAAGCGACCAGGTTCGATGCGTCGGTCAAGTAGAGGACCCGCTGTCCGTCCCCACTCACTACAGCGTCATAGACGGTGCCATCGGCTGCTCCAGCCTGCGTTCCGTCGCGAGTGCTGATGAGTTCGATCGGCGCTTCACCGTCGACGACGTGCCCCCGCTTGTATAACTGGGAGAGGCCCTGGCTAGCCCCGGGGAACGTGCTGGAAGAGGAGAGGAAATAAACGTGGTCTTCATGATCGAATCCCACTGGCAGCGAACGGGCGTCACTTTGGGAAGTGACGGGAACCACGCCGTCAGCCGAAACGATTTCAGGGGGAGCGCTCAATCTCGAACTCAAGTCCTTGAGCAGGACCTGGGTGAAAGCGGCTCCGCTGCTCTCCTGGCAAACCAGACCCGGCACCAGATTGGAGGCATAGGTCGAGAACCCAGCAAGCGAGCCGGTGCGATTGATCCGCGGGGTCTCTGAGAAACTCGTGCCTGCAGTCGGCCAATTACCGTCGATCGAACTGACCAGTTCGGGTGGGTTTTGGAGTGAGCTGACGTCTTTCTTGTAGACTTGGCAGGGAGGGTTGCGCGGACCGGTCGTGAAGTTCAAGGCGCACGAGCTGAAAAGCAGGGTGTTGCCACCGGGGTCGACGACGGCGTCCCAGGCGCCGCCTTGAGCACGATCGGTCTCGGCAGGCCCCGCCGTGCTGGCGAGTTCGGCTGCGGAGTCGAAACTCGATTTCCAGTAGACTTGGGTGGCGGGATCCCCTGAAGAAGCCTGGGTCGCCGTGAATACGAGCTGACTATTCTCGCGGGCCAGCTCGAATCCGGTGATCTGACCCCGCCAGAAATCGGCGACATCCCCGCTATCGGAGCTCATCAGGGTGGGCGGCTCCGCGACGTCTTCGAGGGATTTGCGGTAGATCTGGGTCCCTTGGACTCCGTCGACGAGGTCGGTCGATTCCGAGATGAAGAACACGTGGGTCCCATCGGCGGAAATCCGCGGATTGTGGGCCGCGCGATCCGATGGGTAGATCCCGTCCACGGAGGAGACCAGGATCTTTCGGCCGTTTACGAGTTTGTGCGCGATGATCTGGGGGGATCGATAGTGGAACGAGTCCGTATACACGATCCAGCTCCCGGCCTCGTCGAGGTCGAACTCAGGCGACATCGCCCACGAGGGCGTCGAAACGATGAGAAGTCCGAGCGAAAGCGCAGGTCCGGTCCAGCAGGAGAAGTGTCGTCCCATCATGGGAGGAATTCTAATCAGAAAACCCGGCGGAAGAAATCGGTAAACACGTTTCCAATCAATGCGACTCCGCGACTCACCGCGAGGTGTTGGGTGATCTTTTTTCGGAAGCTCGGGTCGTCGTGGACTTCTGTGACGGTGCCGAAGAGCTCGTTCACTCCGACGTAGCCGAACATGTAGGAGAGCGTGCCCCGGTAATTGTGCTCAAAGGGATGCTCCCAAGCGTACTGGCTCGAGTATTCGACCGTCAGGTCGATCTTGGCCTGTTCCTCCTCGGGGGTCATTTCAAGATTGAACCATTCCGTCGGCGAAGGGATGGAGTGCTGAGGGACTTTCTGGCGATAGTTCCGCTTGAGGTTCTTCGGCAGATCACTGGCGTAGATATCGAAAGGAAGGAAGATCGGGATCTGCTTGTCCGCGAGGCCCGCCAATTCCATGGCCTTCAAACCGTAGTAGTAGGTCGCGGCGTGATCCGGATGATGGTCATTGGGATGGGTCATGGTGATCAAGTCGGGTTGGAACTCGACCATCACCCTCGCGATATCCGACACCACGTTCTCCATGACGTAAGGGGCATGGGGCGACAGTGCGGTCCAGTAAGGGACTGCGGTGGCACCTGTGTTGGCGCTTTTCACAGGACGTGCGTCACCCCGATTGCCGCGTTGGAGAATTTCCCACATTCCGCCGTCCGGGTATCCCAGGACCGTGATCGCGCCGGGGTCGAGGCCCAGGTGTTGGACCGCGCGCTGATCTTCTTTTTGGCGGTAGTAACCGTAATTGATGACGTCGTTGGGATCCGCGCGGAACCCACTCCGCTTGACGTACTGGATGTTGATCGGGTTTTTTCCGTCTCCGGAAGTGAGGTCCACGACTCGGACCTGTCCCCCTGCCTTCAGCGTGTGGAGGATGAGTCCCGCCGACAGCATGACGTCGTCTGGGTGAGGCGCGAGGACGAGCAGCCGCTGCGGAGTCGGCATATCGGGAACTACGTCATCGGGACGACGAGCGCCACCATGGCCCCAGGAGGCCGAAGGAAGAAGCGTGATCACTGTGAGAGTCGTCCACAAGGCGGGTTCAGATTTCATGGTCGACTATCCAGATACCCATTCTGTCAACTTTTCAAGAAAGTTTTTGAACCCCTAGATTGCCTTTGGACCCTGTATCCCCCGTGATACCCGCCTCCCAGGGAGCGGACCGGAATGAGAAACCTGCTGATTTTATCGCTTTGTCTTCTGGGCTGGAGTTCGGTCGAAATGGCGCGGGCCGTGGAGCCTTTTGAGCCGCTCCAGGAAATCGCTTCCGCGGGCTTGCGAAAGAACATTGCCCAGGTCGCGGGACACTCCTATCTGAGCGCCGGATCGAGCCAGTTCAAAAGCCTTTGGACCCGAGATTTCTGCTATGCCTCGCGCGGCTTGTATTTGATCGACCGGGCGGACGTGGTTCGCGACCATTTGGATCTCATCCTGAAGTTTGTACGGCCCAGTGACGGCCTAGTCCCGCGGTACCTCGATTCGACCGACACGAGGTGGCGCTACATCGACCTCCTGTTCCGCAGTCGACCCCGGATCACGGACCGCATCAAGGCCAACTACACGGGAGGGGGTAACCAGGGCCAGGTCATCGACTCCAACGTGCTGGTCCTGCTGGTGGCGCTCGATTACGTCAACCGCACCGGCGACGTCTCCTGGTGGCAGGCCAACGAGGCTAAGCTCATCCAGGTCTACCGACAGTATGATCGTTTCCGGGATTCCGACGGCCTCATCGTGCAGGGTGGGGGGTCCGACTGGCAGGACAGCGTCCGAAAACGAAGCGGCAAGACTTTTTACACAAATATTCTTTTTTACGCGGCGACTGAGAGGCTGGCCCTGTTTCCCGCGTTCGGGATCCGCTGGGATGAAACGTCGCGCTTACGCCAGGGCATTCACCGGACTTTCTTCCCGGATCCCATGGCGCTCCCCATCGCGCAGGAGGGTCAGCCGCAGGTAGGTCTCGACGGCATCCTGCTCGCTTTCGATTATGATTTTTTTCGGCCGGGGTCGGTCGAGGCGGAATGGATCTATCGCATCCTGGGCAGGCATCCCTTGTGGACCCTGAACAACGGGATTCCGGGCTACAACACCACACCCGACTATCCATCGGGATGGATCGACCTCAAGGTCAAGCTTTCAGGACTCGGCCATTACCACGACAGCATTTACTGGTCCTGGCTCATGGGACTGTCCGCTAAGCTTGCTTATCGGATGGGGGATTTCACGACCGGAGATCGCGTGCTCTCCCTGCTCGAGAGTCTCGCGATCCGCGACGGAAACGTCTCCGAGATCTACCGCAACGAACCGCCGTTCAAACGTTTCGTCAATCTCGTGTACCGATCCGAAGCCCCGTTCAGCTGGGGAATCGGCATGACCTTGGACGCCATCGAGACGCAGAAAAGCGTCGAGTGGCGAAAAGGTTACTTCGAAGGCCCGGAGCCGAGTGTCCTGGATTACCCGTTTGAAGTCTGGAGATAAGCCGCAATCTCGTACTCGAGGTGGCGACGGTAGGAGCGGGTGAGGATTCGAAGCTCTTGGGTCTCCGCGTTTTCCTCAAGGGCTTTGAACAAATGCTTCCCTTGGAGCATCATCCCGATGGAGAGGCTTCCACGACGAGAGCGCTCCTCCTGGAACCTCACCATCTCTTCCAGAAGTTCCAGCTTGTCCATGCTGAGGATCATCGCCCGATAGGCCATGTCCTCGCATTCAGCGTCCTTCATTTCACGTACAGCTTTCAACGACACGATATTGTTTTCAGTGGAGCTCTTCATACGGATGGCCCCTAGAGCAATTGGAGTGCCAATGTTATCGCATCAGGTCAAATCTGCCGCGTGGTTTTAACCCGCTTTTATTTCAAGTATTTGGGAAGGGAAGAGGAGGAGCGGTGTCAGATTGGGACACGGAAATCTGCCGCGAATTCGGCAATAAAGAGAGGCGCTGTCAAAAGCATGGACTGTGGCATACTCAAAAGACTTTGGCCAAAACCCTTACTTTGCTGTCGAAAAACCCTTGGGACACTGCCTTCATCGCTTCCGTGGCGGCGCGAACGGGTTTGACCGTGCGGACTGCCTCCAGTCCATCGGATGCCGCCAAAATGATTCAATCGGATTCTCCGGCCGCGACTTTCGTGGCGCTGGATCAAGACACCGATTACATGGCTTTCGAAAGCGCTATCCAGGATGCGATCGGGCTTTTTTCCGACCACCTCAATTCCAATACAGTTTATTTCATCAGTGATCGGGACATGGGCGAGTTTCCGAGCCTCGCGAGTAGCCCCATCTTCGGAAATTACATCCAGCGTTGCCAGGAGGCTCCCGAGAGCGCTGGGCAGGCCTATGCTCATGTGCTCAAGCACAGCCTCCAGCCCAAGGCTTTCGGGCTGGTGGGACTGCTGGGCGAAAACACCAAAATTCAAATCGTCAAACTGAACTCCTCCGGCCTTCGGGGAGAAGCGGTCGAAGCCGTGGCGCATTTCTGCAAGGCTGCCAAACTCCACAATCGGGTCTGCTCATTGATCAGTCTCGCCGTCGACGAGCTCTTGATGAACGCCATCTACGACGCTCAGATCGACGATCTAGGCCGTCCAGTCCATAAAAAAACCCCGCGCAATACGCTCTTTGCGCTCGAGGGTCCGAGCGCAGTCGAGCTCCATATCGGAGCCAACGGACAAGCGTTGGGTGTAGCAGTGGTGGATTTCTGGGGAAGTCTCGACAAGCAGGCGCTCCTGACTCACCTGTTGAAGAGCTACCAGGACACGAGTTACCAAGCCAAAGCCTCCAATGTCTCGGCCGGTCTCGGTCTGGGAAGCCTTTGTCGCGCGGGTGCCAGTCTTTTTTTCGCCAGCGAATCGCGTGCGCGAACCGAAGTGTCGGCTTTGTTCCGAAAAGCGGATGGCTACCGCGAGTTCCGCGGGCAGACCCGTTTCGTCAATACCCAGTTCTACTTCTAACCCATCTGGGACTGCATTTTTGGAAGCACGATGACAAACCGGGTGTTTTCAGAATGCTTATCCAGGAAAAATTCACCTTGGTGGGCCCGGATGATCCCGCGCGAAATACTGAGACCCAGGCCCGTTCCTTTTCCAATTTCCTTGGTCGTGAAAAAAGGCTGCATGAGCTTGTCTTGAATCTCCTTCGGGATTCCATGGCCACTATCGGTGATCCGAATTTCGATGTTCTTCGGATTTTCGACGACATCGATTTCAATCCATTTCTTGTCTAACGCACTGATCGCATCGCTCGCGTTGCTCATCAGATTCAGCAAGACTTGGGAGATCTGAGTGGCGCGGCATTCAAGGATCACGGGTGTTTGATCCACGTTCACGTCAATACGAATGCCGTTGCTTTTGAGTCTTTCCTGGCAAAGCTCGAGCGTGCCTTCGATGATTTCTTGAATTGAGGCAGCCAGATAAGGATCTTGGTCCCCATCCCTCGAAAAGGTTCTGAGACCTTTGACGATTTTAGCGATTCTCGAAGTGGTTCTCGCGATCACTTCGGCTGTTTCTGCGAGAAATTGAAGATCCAACTCGCCAGCGGAAACTAGCTCTGAGAGTTGTTCGGATCTCATTTGGATCACGGCCAGAGGATTATTGATTTCGTGGGCAATCCCTCCTGCCATCTCACCCAAAGCCGACATCTTGGAAGTTGAAATAATGAGCTGTTGCTGTTGGCCGAGCTGAGTCTGGGCTACACCCAAGGATGTGGCCATCTGATTGAAAGCCACTGAAAGGAGCGAGATCTCATCCGAACCGCCGGCCGGTAGGGCGATATTGAAATCTCCCCGGGCGACTTGCTGAGTTGCCTCCTCCAACCGCGTAAGACGGCCTCCGAGCGAGCGAGAAAGATAAAAAGTCAAAATACCGGAAAGGCCGATGGCCAACAGGACGAAGTAGAAGAAGATCAGTCGCAAGCGAGCTGTACTTTGAGCGAGTTGCTCGCTTCCTCTCCTTAAATCGAGAGTTTCGGCGTCGATCGTAGCAGTGATTTTCTTCAGGAAAAATTCCTTGAACAAAACATTGATGGCGTATTGCAAGAGCTTCTTCGAACCTTGAGCGTCTCCGCTCTCGAACATGACCACGCTACGTTCAAGGTGATTCGCGATTCCCTTGCAGCTTTCGCGAATGGCGCGGATTTCCTCGACTTCAGTGTGAAAAGTTCTCTGTGTAGGGAGTTGGTCCGAAAGTCCGAAATCCACTTCTAGTGTTTTTTCATAATCAACGATTCGCTTTTCTACGACTTCCTCGGACTCCTTCAACCGTTTCGAGACCTGCTTGGGATCTTCGACAAAGAGGGCCTGAAGTGTTGTGAGGAGTTGACTCCGTACTTTCGCGCGAATATCGGTCGCGGCAAGAACCTGCGCTTCCGAAGCAACCGCCTTTTGACGGTAGAGGTCGACCTGCTTGGACTCATGGAAGGCAAAGAAACTCGCGAGGATGAGGAGTCCCAGAATGCTAGCCAAGCTCACAAGAATTTTCAATTTGAGAGTCATGGGATGACTAGCACCTGGGAATGAAAGCCAGCATGTTCAAACTCTTGATCTGGTCGATCACCGCTTGCCGACTCGAGTCACTTAAGGACTCAAACTCGACTCCGTAACCGGTCGGATGGGATTCTGACTCTTCGGTACGGATCCACCTGACGATCCCGTTTCCTTCGATCGCTCGGGGCGAACCGCGCTCGAAATGAATGGAAAAAGTTGCACGCGAGGAAATCTTTGGAAACGGTCCCGGGCAAGCGACGAATAGACCCCCGCGCCCCAGGTTCAAGGCTCGAGTCTGGATGGCTGCGTTCAGCTCAGGAAACCTGAGGTCGATGCGGAATTCAACTTCGACGTCTTTGCTTCTATTTTCACTCCAAAGCTCCTCGCGTGTTGTGATCGCTCTCATGACTGCAGCCATCAGAGCCTTTCGATCGAAGGGTTTGGCGAAACTGGCGACGGCACCCTCGTCGTAAGCTTCTTCCGTCGTCATATCCGCATATCCAGTGATGAACATAACAACCGGAAGTTCTGGGCTCAGCTCCTTGATTTTCTTCAGTAGCTCGACACCATCACCGCCATGCATCCTGACATCCGTCAGAACGATGTCGATCTTCCCTTTTTTTACGATTTCGAGGGCATCCCGGCCGTTGCTGGCATCGAGGACCTGAAATCCGCGCCGCTTGAAGTCAAAGACCATGGCATGCCGGAGTGCTTCCTCATCGTCGACGATCAGCACTTTGAAGTCTTTAGGTTCTTGCTCCGGGTGTCCCCTGAGGAATCCTGATTCTATAGGAGCGTTTATCGCAGATCAACCTGGTCTTAGGGCATCCGCCGAGAGTGAGCTCTAGGGCAGAGGTTGCGCGAGGATCCTGGAGTTTGCCGAGTCGCCCAGGTAGAGCCTGTTGCCATCGACAAAAATCGCCTGAGGTGTCGATAGACTGGACTGACTGACTGTGCCCTGCGCCCCGTTGGTGTTGTTCGGTAGGGCGGAGATGAAGTCTGGCTGACCTAGAACCGCTGAGGCAGCGATTTGGTTCGCAGCAGGGATCGAGTTCCACTGGAGGACTCGGTTATTTCCACGGTCGGCGACGAAAAGCTTTCCGCTTCCGACTCCTAGGCCTGAGGGAGAGCTTAAAGTTTGAGAAGTGATTCCCCCGCTGTTGGCGGCCGAAATCCCGAATCCCGTTTGTCCTAAGACTAAGTCCGCCGCAACTTGGTTGCCGTTGGGAATCGTGTTCCAAATCAGCACGCGGTTATTGCCCGTGTCGGCCACGAAGAGTCGTGTTCCATCGCTCGCAATCGCGGTAGGACCGTTCAGGTTTTGCGCCCCACTGCCCGATGTGCTCGTGGCAAAGTTCGCTTGGCCAAGCACAAGGTCGGCTGCTTGGCTACTTGAGGAGGGTAGGGTCGTCCAGATCAGGATCCTGTGGTTGGACGAGTCGGCCACGTAGAGGCGCGTGCCATCGCTGAAGACCCCCTTGGGTCCGTTCATTCTTTGGGCGCTGATCCCGCCATTGTTGGCGAGGATACCCGTCATATTCGGTTGTCCGAGCACAAAAGTAGAAGCCGCTTGCTGGGAAGTGGGGAAGGAGTTCCAAATCAACACGCGATGGTTGGCGGTATCGGCTGCGAAAAGCCGAGTCCCGTCTTGCGATACGGATGAGA
>JAYVNB010000283.1:0-10589 GCA_043759365.1 Bacteriovoracaceae bacterium
CAGGGTGCGAAGATCCTGTCATGGACTTGAGAAACCGGTTCGTGAGATCTGTGGGAGGAGAATGCCGATAGACCCCATCAGGAACGCTCCTTATCCCCGACCGGGTCCTGCCGGAGGCGCACTGATTCGCAGGATTCACGCCCTCCTTCGAGCAGTAAAGTTTTCTGCAGGCATAGATTCGTATATCCATTGCGCCTGTTCAGGCGGTGCGGATTCGGTCGCACTTGCACACCTCCTCCAGAAATACGGGCGCAAATTCGTCCCCCGGGCGAAGATTCGGTTACTGCATGTCAATCATGGCTGGAGAGGTTCGGAATCCGACGAGGACGCTCGATGCGTTGAGGCGCTCGGTGAGAGTTGGGGCATCCCGACCGATTTAGTGGACTGTCGGGGGGGAGCGGTCCTCTCCGGCGAATCTTGGGAAGACGCTGCGCGCCAACAAAGGAAAGTCGCGTTCGCTGCCGCCTTGCAACGCCACCCGGGATTCATTTTCACAGCTCATCACGCTGACGATTTGGCGGAGACCGTTCTTTGGCGCCTCCTGACGGGCAACGCGGCCACCCAGGCGGGCGGCATCCAGGTGATCTTCAAAAACGAGGTGCGACCTTTACTTCAGGCTCGCAGGCATCATCTTAGAGAGTATCTTGAAGAAGAAGGCCTCGGCTGGCGTGAAGACTCGACCAATAGTGAAGGACGTTTCCTTCGCTCGAAAATGAGGATTCAATTGATGCCGGAGTTGACCCGTCTTTTTCCTCGTGGGGTGGACCATCTGGTCCGTTGGGCCTTGGAGGAACAAGGTGTTTTGCCTCGTCGTCAGGATTCAGGTGGAGGCGATCCGGATGAAGCGTTGGGTCACCTGGCGCTGATTCGACTAGCGGGGGTTCGTGCCCGTCGAAGTCACTGGGAAGCGATCGAGGAGAAGTCGGTTTTGAAGAATTGGACAGGTGAGCTCCTACTTCCGGGTGGCTGGCGAATCCGAAAGGAAAGCTTGAACCAGGATCGGAGCGAGCGTTGGGTGCTGGAAAAAAGCTCGTCCGAGTAAGTCTTCAGAAACCCTGGAGAAAGCGCGGAAATCTCCGGGCGCTTTGATTGATGTTTTAAAATGCCCATGCTAGCGTGAAAAAACAGAGAGGGTTGGGTTCCTATAGATGAAACCATCGCATAAGACCGTCGCACTTTGGCTCGTACTCATCCTGTTGTTCGCGAGCCTTTTCAAAGTCTTCGACCCGGGCTCGCGCAATCGGCGCGAGATCAAGTTCAGCGAGTTCGCTGACCACGTTCGCAAGAACGAAGTTTCCGACGTGACCTTCAAGGCGGACAACTTGATCACCGGCACCTTCAAGGAAGGCGCAGGGGGACCGGACAGCCGTAAATTCTTCGAAACGGTTGGACCGACGGATAATCCCCAAGTCTTCGACCTTCTGCAGAAGAACAACATTACCCCCAATTTCGAGCGCGCCGAGAAAACCCCAATCTGGCAGCAAGTGCTGATTTCGTGGTTCCCGATGCTGCTCCTTTTCATCTTCTTCTTCCTGTTCATGCGACAGATTCAGGTCGGTGGCGGCAAAGCGATGAGTTTCGGCAAGTCGAAAGCCCGATTGCTGACGGAGTCCACGAATCGAGTGACGTTCAAAGACGTTGCCGGTGCAGATGAGGCCAAGCAAGAACTCGAAGAGATCATCGCATTCCTGAAGGACCCAAAAAAGTTCACTCGTCTGGGTGGCCGGATTCCGAAAGGCGTCCTTTTGATGGGCCCTCCGGGGACAGGGAAGACACTCCTCGCCAAGGCGATCGCCGGCGAAGCGGGTGTTCCGTTCTTCTCGATTTCCGGATCGGACTTCGTGGAAATGTTCGTCGGGGTCGGTGCTTCCCGCGTCCGTGACCTGTTCGAACAAGGGAAAAAGCACGCTCCTTGCATCGTCTTTATTGACGAAATCGACGCAGTCGGTCGCCACCGAGGCGCTGGTCTTGGAGGGGGGCACGACGAGCGTGAGCAGACTCTGAACCAACTTCTCGTTGAAATGGATGGTTTCGAGTCCAATGAAGGGGTCATCCTGATCGCCGCGACCAACCGTCCGGACGTTCTCGATCCCGCGTTGCTGCGTCCAGGTCGGTTCGACCGCCGGGTCGTGGTTTCGCATCCCGATATCAAAGGTCGTGAAGCGATTTTGAGGGTTCATACCCGAAAGACGCCGATGGCTGAAAACGTCAGCCTCAACGTCATCGCTCGAGGCACTCCCGGGTTTTCGGGTGCCGATCTCGAAAACCTCGTCAACGAAGCTGCTTTGATCGCTGCTCGAACGGACAAGAAATACCTCGAAATGGCCGACTTCGAACACGCCAAGGACAAGGTCCTGATGGGTGTCGAACGCAAGAGCATGGTGCTCAGTGAAAACGAGAAGCGCACGACAGCTTATCACGAGGCTGGGCATACATTGGTCGGCAAGTTCATGCCTGGCACTGATCCCATCCATAAAGTGACGATCATCCCGCGCGGCATGGCTCTTGGGGTGACCCAAACCTTGCCCAACGAAGATCGATTGAGCCTGACGAAGGATCGCGCTGAAAACAACATCGCGTTCTTGATGGGCGGACGGATCGCCGAGGAGCTCGTTTTCAATCAGAAGACGACGGGCGCCGGCAATGATATCGAACGCGCCACGGATCTCGCGCGCAAGATGGTTTGCGAATGGGGAATGAGCGATGTGCTCGGACCTCTCACTTTCGGCCAAAAAGAGCAGGAAGTGTTCCTCGGGCGCGACATCGGTAAAAATCGAGACTACTCCGAACAGACTGCTCAGACGATCGATCGTGAAGTCCGGGACATTGTCGAGCGCAATTACCGTCGCGCTCGCGAGATCCTTTCCACCAAGATCGCCGTCCTCCATAGCCTCGCCAAAGCACTCCTCGAGTATGAAACTTTGGATGGGGACGAAGTCGAACGTATCGTTCAAGGACAGAAGATCGAGCGCAAGGCTCCCGAAACCTTGAGCAACCTTCCTCCGTCCCCGACCGCACCGGCAACCGGACGTACCGAACCTGGAACAGGAGGAGGGGCTTCCCCCGCGCCCGTGCCCGCTTGATCTTTTAAAGCACGAGTCTCGTCTGGGCTAAGTCCGAACTGACGAAGTGGGAGACCTACTCGCCAACCTGCAGTCCAGCATGCGCTGGATCGATCTGCTGGATATCGGGATCGTTGCGTTCATCGTTTATCGGATTCTCCTTCTCATCAAGGGGACCCGGGCGATGCAGATGCTGACCGGTCTCGGGATCCTTGGAATCGGCTTCTTTCTCTCGAGTACGCTCGAGTTGTTCACTTCGCACTGGTTGTTGTCCTACTTTTTCGACTACTTGATCCTGATCGTGATCGTGTTGTTCCAGGATGATCTCCGGCGCGCACTGACTCATGTAGGAAAGAACCCCTTTTTCGCCGGAGCATCGGCCGAAGAAGAGCGCGAGATGGTGGATGAGATCGCTCGAGCCGCGACCCGCTTGGCCCGGGAACGCATTGGGGCTCTCATGGTCATTGAGCGTGAGACGGGTTTGAAGAACTTCATCGATACGGGATCCAAGCTCGATTCCCGTGTGAAGGCAGAGCTTCTCTATTCCATCTTCGTCCCCACTTCGCCCATTCACGACGGTGCGGTCATCGTTACGGGAGGAAGGTTAGCGGCTGCGGGCTGCTTCCTACCGCTGTCGAAAGATCCGAATATCGATAAACGCTACGGAACCCGACATCGAGCCGCATTGGGCCTGACAGAAGATTCGGACGCCATCGTCGTGTTGGTGTCCGAGGAAGCGGGAGAGGCGCACTTGGTCAAAAATGGCAGGATCACGACGAACCTGACTGAGCAGGAGCTCAGGCAGAGTCTAGCCGCACTTTTGGATCTACGGGGTCAATCCCGGATCCCCCAACGGATGCGGGCGATCCTTCAAACGTCATCACGTCCCGGTAAACCTCCTAAGCCCGGCTCGGGCGAGGGGGAGGCACGATGAATTCTCCTGGCCGGTTCTGGCAATTCATGACGACGAACATCGGAACCAAAGTGATCTCCGTCATCATCGCGGTGGTTCTTTGGGTGATCGTCTTGGGTTCGCGAAACGTCGAAGTGACGAAGGAAGTTCCTCTCGAAGTCATCGCTCCGGCCGACCTTGTGCCGGCCAATGATATCCCAGAAAAGATCGCATTCAGGCTTTCCGGACCCAAAGCGTTTCTGCGCACCATCCTCGACCGCCGCGAGGACCCGATTCGAGTGAATCTTTCAGGCTCGAAGCCCGGACTCGTTACTTACCGTTTTTTTTCCGACAACATTCGCGTTCCAATCGGTGTGAAGGTGCTTTCGATCAATCCCACCGCTATCCTGATCAAGCTCGAGTCGCTGAAACGACGCGATGTGCCGGTTCGGGTGGAGCTCCGGGGCGCACCGCCTGACGGGTATCGACTAGTGAAAGCAGAAATGAAGCCTGCGGTCGTGAGGATCAAGGGGGCCGAGACACGGGTCGATAGCGTGACCGAGATTCCGACTCTCCCGGTGGACATCTCGACGCTCAAGCAATCGGTTGAACGGGAAGTTGGTCTCGACATCGCACGTTACGGGATCCAGATCGATGGTGCGCTTCCCCGAATCTCCCTCGACATCGAGCCAACGTCGGCCAATTACCGTATTAAGAACGTGGACATTCGCGTCCTGACTCCTTATAAATTCACCTTGCAGGAAAAGACGGTGACGGTCTTGGTCCGCGCGACTCCGAAGGATCTCAAGTCGCTCGACAAGAACCTGGTTTACGCGGTGATCGACCTCCGCGGCAAACCCAAGGGGAGGTACACTGAAGCCGTCAAAGTGACTCTGCCCGAGAACGTGGGCTTGGTGCGCGCGATCCCGGAAAAAGTGAACGTGACCCTCGAGTGAGAGGGTTGCACCCGAGGTTTTCATGAGCAAGTTGTTCGGTACCGACGGCATCCGCGGGATGGCTAATGAGTTTCCCATGACGGGCGAAGTTGCCATGGCGGTGGGCCGCGCGGTCGCCTACGTGCTCTCTCGTCCGGAAGGGCCTCTGTTTTCCGGGAAAGAGATTGAAGCCAAGAGTAAACCCTTGAAGTCCATCGGCGCCCATCCCCTGGATGCGAGCCGGAGTCACCGGACCACTCGCCGCGCCAAGATCGTGGTTGGCAAGGACACCCGCCTTTCGGGTTACATGATCGAGCAGGCCCTCGCTTCGGGGATTTGCTCCATGGGTGCCGACGTCATCCTGATCGGTCCGTTACCCACCCCCGGCGTCGCCTTCGTCACCCAGAGCATGCGCGCGGATGCGGGCATCATGATTTCCGCTTCCCATAATCCTTTTTACGACAATGGCATCAAGATCTTCTCGGCCGATGGTTACAAGCTGCCCGACGAATTGGAGAATGAAATCGAGAGGCTCGTCCTGTCCTCCAAGGAGATGGAGAAGTTTCGTCCCACCGCTGATCTGGTCGGAAAAGCCTACCGCATCGATGACGTCCTGGGGCGGTATCTAGTCTTCTTGAAATCCCTTTTTCCCAAGGAGCTCGACCTCACCGGAGTCCGCATCGTGCTGGATTGCGCCAACGGGGCCGCCTACAAAGTGGCGCCGCTCGTTTTCGAGGAGCTCGGTGCCGAAGTGATCCGGCGAGGTGTTAGTCCGAACGGTCTCAATATCAACGACAAATGCGGCGCGCTTTTCCCTGAGAACATCGCAGGTGCCACGGTGGAATACCGTGCGGACATCGGCATATCCCTTGACGGAGACGGGGACCGCTGCATTCTTTCGGATGAAAACGGCGAAATCGTCGACGGCGACCAGATCATCGGACTTTGCGCCATCCAGATGGCTTCCGAAAAATCCCTGCGCAAGAACACGGTCGTAACCACTCCGATGTCCAATATCGGATTGGAACTGACCTTGAAGGAGCATCAGATCTCGATGGTTCGTGCGCAGGTAGGTGACCGCTACGTGGTCGATACCATGCGGAAGAACGGTTACAATCTCGGTGGGGAGCAGTCCGGGCACGTGGTGTTCCTCGATCAGTCGACCACCGGCGATGGAGTGGTCGCCGCGCTCCGCGTCCTGGAAGCCATGCGCCGAACCGGAAAGCCGCTTTCAGAGCTCAAGCGCCAGATCCGACTTTTTCCGCAGGTCCGCGAGGACGTTCGCGTCTCGCGCAAAGAGCCGTTCGAGGGAATTCCCGAAGTTCAGCAGGCCATTCTTTCCGCCCAATCGCTCCTGAAGGACAAGGGGCGGGTGTTTGTCCGCTATTCCGGGACTGAACCCTTGGCAAGAGTGATGCTCGAGGGCGAAGATAAGGCCCAGATCCTGATCTTGGCGCGCGGTATCGCGAGCTCCATCCAAAAGCACTTGGGGTAATCATTTAAAATGGAAGCCAAACTCGGCGTCAACATCGATCACATCGCCACTCTCCGTCAACTTCGAGAAACCCCTTATCCGGATCTCTTGGAGGCGGCCCGCCTGGTCGAGAAGGCGGGTGGACACCAGATCACCGTCCATCTCCGCGAAGATCGCCGTCACATCCAAGACGACGATGTGAAGCGCCTTCGAGGTGAACTGAAGATCCCCCTCAATCTCGAAATGGCCGCGTCTGAGGAGATGACCCGGTTCGCTTCGAGAATTTCTCCGGATTGGGTTTGCCTGGTCCCCGAAAAACGCCAAGAAGTGACGACCGAGGGCGGGCTCGATCTCGTCAAGGGACGCAAGCGAATCGTTCCGACCGTAGTGAAGTTGAAGCGCGCGGGAATCCGCGTGAGCCTGTTTGTCGAGCCGAGCCTTCAAGCGGTTCGTTTGTCCCATGAGTTAGGGGTCGACGCCGTCGAACTCCACACGGGCCGTTATTGTTTGGCGACCCAGGATCCCAAAGCCGGGAGTCGATCGAGCGCCCGTGCCAAAGCCGAGCTCGAGCGGATCGCCAAAGCTGCGGCGCTCGCGCGAAAGCTCGGGTTGAAGTGCCATGCCGGCCATGGGTTTGACTATGCCAACGTGCGCCCCGTCACCGAGCTCAACTTGATTGAAGAGTACAACATCGGCCATGCCATCGTCTGCCGAGCCGCGCTCGTCGGACTCGAGCGCGCCGTTCGTGAGATGCTTTCCTCCATCCAGGCCCCCTAGGAGAAACCGAACCATGTCGACCCCGATCCGGATCACGACCAGTCATGAGATGAGAGAGCTCGACCGAATCGCCGAGCAAGAATACGGAATCGAAGCCACCCTCTTGATGGAAAATGCGGGAAGGGCTGCGACCCAGGTCCTGCTCGAGCGTTTTCCCCGCGCCGGGAAGGATACTGAAGTCCTCGTGTTCGCGGGTAAGGGCAACAACGCGGGCGACGCCTTCGTAGTGGCGCGGCGATTGATCTGCCTCGATCGTCGTGTCCGGGTATTCCATCTCGAGACGGGTTCCCAGTACAAAGGCGCTTCCCTGAAGAATTTCGACATCCTGAAAAGGATGAAGGCGAAACTGACGCAAATCGAGACGGCAGCCGACCTGGAGGCATTTTTCGGGAGTGCTTCAGGCCCGTTCACAGTGATCGACGGGATTCTCGGAACCGGACTGAAAGGGACCTTGGAAGGGATTTTCTACGACGTCGTCGAGATGATCAACGCCCAGAATCCGAGCGAAGTCATTGCGCTGGATATTCCGACGGGTGTGAGCGGCGATACAGGGCAGACGGCTGGTACGTCAATCCTGGCCGATCTCACGGTTTCATTCGGGTTCCCGAAGCTCGGGCATTTCCTCCCTCCGGGCGCTGGCCGAAGAGGGGACCTCGTCAACGTGGACATTTCCCTCCCCCCGCGCTTTCGCCACGAGGGGGATAAGTTCCTTCTCATGAAGCCTCGGATGGCGGAGCTCATGATCGAGCGGGACCGTTACGGTCACAAGAACTCCTTCGGTCATACCGTTCTCATCGGAGGAAGTCCGGGGCGCCTGGGTGCTATCGCCATGGCCGCCAACGCCTGTCACAAGATGGGTACCGGTCTCGTGACGGTGGCGACTTGGGATGACAGCATCGAGACGCTTCTCATGAAGCTGCCGAACGAAACGATGGCCGTGCCTTTGAAGCTCGCAGGGCCCGAGTATGAGGCCTACAAAAAGGCGCTTCCCACTTATTCCAGCGCTGTCGCAGGTCCCGGACTCGGAATGCGCCCGGAAGGCAAGGGACTCCTCGAGGAGCTGATTCGGAGCTATCCGAACCCCCTGGTGCTCGACGCGGACGCCCTCAACATGATCGCGGATCACAAGCTTTTCGACCTGCTCATTCTTCGGCGTGCCCCAACCGTGCTGACTCCCCACCCCGGCGAAATGGCCCGCCTCCTGGGAATCTCCAAAGAAGAGGTCGTGAACGATCCGATCGCCGCTGTCCGCGCTGCGGTGAAGAAGACCCATTCCATCGTCCTCCTGAAAGGCGCGGCCACCTTGATCGGTTCCGCAGACGATGTCTTGTACCTCAATCATTATCCGAACGACGGGATGGCGACCGCTGGGAGTGGCGACGTCCTCGCCGGCATGATCGGCGGATTGCTCGGGCAAAAGGTGGATCCTTTCCAGGGCACATTGCTCGGCGTCTATTTGCACAGCTTGGCCGGAGATTACGCGGCCAAGCAACTCGGCCACCGGAGCATGACCGCTCCCGATATCATCGAGAACATCAGCAATGCCTTCAAGGACATCAAAACCCCCGAAGTCCCGACCGCCCTCCCTTTTGAAGCACGCGCCCGGCTGCTCTGAGGCCGAACTCGTCCGCATCGCCCACGAGTTCGCCCGAGCGCTGGGTCCTGATGATCGCGTTGTGCTCGAGGGTCCTATGGGCGCGGGGAAATCCACGTTCGCCCGCGCTCTTCTGGAAGCCCTTGGAGTGGATCGCCCCCCCGAAGGAAGCCCCACTTTCGCGATCGCTCACGAGTACCGAATGACCCGGGAGGGATCCTTGGCGCTTTCTACACCTCGTGCTGAGGCTGCGGTCATTCATTTGGATCTCTATCGCCTCCGTTCCGAAGGGGAGTTGGAGGAAGCAGGAGTAACTGCCTATTTCTGGGAGCGCAGTGCGCTCGTGATTGTCGAGTGGCTCTCGCTTTTCGAAAGTTTCCGAGCCGCTGTGCTGCGCCCTTCGGAGGGGCGAGCCGTATGGCAAGTCGATTTGGCCTTCGATGTCGGGTGCGAGAGCCGTCGCACCCTTCGAATCGCACGCATTTAGCGTCGGATCAGCAAAGTCGGATCAGCAAACCGCGTTTTTCGCTTCAAGCCGCGTTTTTGGCCGGGGCTCCACCCGAAGGCTTTAGCCAGGGCTTGACCTGCGGAAGCATGGTTTGAAGGGATGACTTCGAGAAGACGGCCAAGACTGCTTTTCCTAGGGACTTGGATTCCATGGCGAGAAGGGTCAGCCACTCGGAGCGTTCCGTACCAAGGCCTCGGCGAAGCACGCTGCGGGGGTTGGCCGGCATGCTGCCTTTGGCGCCTCCGCTCGGGAGGGCGGGCAACATCGGGGGAATCTCGAGGATCCCTGACTTCTGGATCTCGGTCCAGAGCGCTGGACTGGTCAGCTTGACGTTCCACTTCAGCCCTTCCCACGACGCTTTGCGGGCGCCGGCTTCGAATGCGAGCACCGCCACTGCCTCCGTGGCAGTGGCTTGAAGGACCAAAACTGAGATTGCCCCATTGTCGAAGAACTTCTTCAAAGCCATCGCTAGAGGATCGCTCGCGCTCATGAGTGAAGCTTTGTCCTGCACTTTGATCGAGAGTTTCGGGACCCTGCGCTTCTGGGCAGGTTTCACAGGCAAAGCTTCGAAACCAGAGGTTTTTGCCGATGGGCTTCTGAGGACTTGAGTCGCTTCCATGCTGGGAGCCGGGGTGCGAGCAGCGGGAGGCGCAGGTGCTTTAGGAGCCGAGCTCGGAGGGGACGTCCGCTTGGGGGCACTCGATGGAGGAGGAGTGGCCGGGGGGGGGACGAACTGCGTTCGGCCCGGATCCGGCTCAGTGTCGATGATGATCAACTCGGGTTCGGGGCTGCTCGACGATGAGCTGAGCTCAGAGGACTCGGGCTCGGACGTTTTTGAGTCCACGTGAGCGACATAGACGTCGTTCGGTTCTGTCGGCGGCGCCACGCCATCGAGCTGGATGGCGATGCTGGAGACTTCCGCTAGGTTGATTTCCTTGAAGCCTAGTCCTGAGCGGCCGGGCTCTTTGACCTCCGTCTTGACGACCTCGGGCCGAAGTTCAAGAACCGGATCTGAAGCCGCAGGCGAAACCGGAGACGAAATCCGTGTCTTGCCCTGGCCGTTCGGATCCAGGGGCATTTTTTTTCGATCGAGGAGTCGACTGATGCTGGGCATTCCCGTGGCTTCTTCGCCTTTGAAATCGACCGTGAAGGGATTCGTCTTTGTTAACGAAGTTTTAGGAGATTTGGAATCAGCCATAGTGCGTCCTGCCCGAAGGCTTGGGTACCGAAGAGTCCGTCGATTTCTTGTCGACAGAACCAGCGGAAAACTCCAGTTTTGATCTCGGACGAAGTGCTGCCCTAGTGCCTTAGTCGAACAACCCCTCGAAAAAGCGACGAATTTTCGAA
>JAYVNB010000284.1:0-10585 GCA_043759365.1 Bacteriovoracaceae bacterium
CGCGCCAGCTCGTGGAGATGATTCGATTGCTCCTGGAGGTAGAGAAACTTCACGTCAGTCCAGTTGTTGGTGAAGTTGTCGCCCAGGTGCTGGGAAGGACTGTGGTCATGCCCCAGATAGAAGCCCGGCGCCTGGAACTCGAGGACCATTCCGGACGTGCAATTGAAGCCGACACGCTCCCAGTCCAGCATCTCGCGCCAAAGATGCGCGGCTCGTACCAGATCGTCGCTCTTGAGGTTCGGGCACCGGCTTGAAACGGCGCCTAGCGCTTGGGCCATTCCTGGAGCCGCGCGCATCGAGGCCTCCGTATCGACGATCGATGGATTGACCAGGGCCTCCTCGAATGTGGCGGCGAAATCCCAGAGTCGGTTCAAATCCTCGCCGTGGGCGATGCGCTCTCGCACCGGGGTGAACGAAGCGTAATCGTAAAAAAGGTAATTGTGGCCGAAATGGTTGAAAGCGAGATCCAACATCACTTTCAGACTCCGACGATGGGCATCCTGAATCACTCGATCGAAGGAGGCGTTCCCGTAACAAGCTTGAACCAGAGTGGCGACCCGCGCCCCGGGATTCGAGGAAACCGTATCTTCGTACGAGTTTTCGTCCCGCCCTTGGGCGATGCAATCGCGGCTCAATTTCCCTTGGATGTGGAAGTAATCGCGAACAGCATACGGGGACCCAAGATTGTCGCAGGCGTCAGGGATGTTGTACTGATCGTTGTTCGGGAAAATGGGCATCATCCAGACGGTGTTCGCCCCCACGCGGTCATGGATGTACTGGAGCGTGATGCCTTGACGATAGTCGGCAGTCGGTTGAAGTAGGTCCTCGAGCGTTCCGAGACGAATCGCTTCCAGATCCCTTAGCGCGCCGCAGCGACTCCGGTCCCCGCTGAATGCCCGATATTTCACTTGAGGGGCCACTTTTGCACTGCACGAAGTCCGCTGCTCCACTGAACCCGTATCCGTACGGCAGGCATTGGCGGTCCGGACTTGGACTTCATAGAGAATGCTCAAGCTCGCCTGCGGATTCAGGGCAAAAAAGTCTTCAGCTTGGCCGGGAGCCGCGAAAGCGAGCGAGAGAGTGAGCAGGGCGAAACGGTTGCGGCACTTCATGTCTACGGGGAAGTATCACGCTCTCGCCTGGATTTAAATGCATCGCGTCAACTATTTGATTCTGGTTATTTTCCTAGCCTCTTCGGGGGCCTGCGATTAAGAAAAATGAAATCACGCTGCTTCCCCGGGGGGAATTCCATGGTTCGCACACTCACCTTATCCGTTTTGGCCTGTTGTCTCCTTCAGGCCCAGACTTCCGCTTTCGCTTCTTCGAACCGAATTCCCTTGGGAGAAGCCGATCGTGCTGGAATGACCGGTGACACTTGGTCCACCGCGATCAAGCAGGCCGTGGGAACCTCCTACGAGTCCTATGATTCCGATACCGAATACTCGTCCCGCTCGGCGACTGCGCCGATCTCCCGGGTGTGGTTCACAGCCGCTCAAGGCGTTTTGACCGAGACCTTTTGGCCGACTATCGACACCCCCCAGGTCAAGGACAGCCAGTTCCTCATCACTACCGCTGACGGACAATTCATCGAAGAGCGCAAGGACCTCCGCACCCAAGTGGAGTGGATTCAAGTCGGCGTTCCCGCTTACCGAATCACCAACACGGATCCTCAAGGCCGGTTCGTGATCGAGAAAACGATCTTCACCGATCCCGACCGCGACACCGTGATCCAGCGGATCCGGATCCAGAAGAACGTGCCGGGACTGAACTTCTACGTGCTTCACAACCCTTCCGTCGCCAACTCGCCGTTCGGGGACAGCGCCCGCGTCAGCTCCGGCACGGGCGGAGCTTTGATGGCCTGGCAAACCACTCACGCCCAGGCACTTTTGAGCAGCGTCGCTTATTCGGAAGTCACCGCGGGCTTCGTGGGTGCTTCGAGCGATGGCTGGAAGGACCTCCAGGGCAATCGCAAGCTCAACTCGAACTTCGAGACCGCAACCGACGGCAACGTCGTCATGACCGGACATATCGGCATCGGATCGGACGCTGGAGAAAGCCGCTTTGACTTGGCGCTGGGTTTCGGCAACGACGCCCAAGCCGCCTACGGCACTGCCCAAGCCACGCTAGCCCAAGACCTCAACACCACCCTGCAACGCTATAGCTCGCAGTGGTTAGACTACCAACGGGGACTCCACGACCTGACTGGCGCGTCCACCGATCGAGGAGTGCTGTTCCGCTCCTCCGTCGCGCTGATCAAGTCGATGGAGGACAAGACCCACGCGGGCGCATTCGTCGCTTCTCCCACCCATCCTTGGGGAGGCCACGCCTATGACACTTCAGCCATTGCTCCGGGCGATGCCCGCGGCAATGGAGCCGTGGTGGGAGGCTACCACCTGGTCTGGCCACGCGATCTCTATCAAATGGCCACTGCGTTTCTCGCTATCGAAGACAACTCCTCCGCTTTGGCCAGCCTGCGCTATCTGCGTTGGATCCAGTACAGCGGCACCGCTGACGCAAAGCTCGGTCTGTACAAGTACGGGACCCGTCAGCACTCACGGGAAGGCGCTTTTCCGCAAAATACTTGGGTGAATGGAGATGCCTACTGGTCCGGTCTCCAAATGGACGAAGTGGCGATGCCGATCGTCCTCGCCTATAAACTCTGGCAGCGCAATGTCATCCAGCCGACCGAGTACTGGGATATGGTTCGCCGCGCCGCTGACTTCATCCAGGACATGGGTCCGTGGACCGCTCAGGAGCGCTGGGAGGAGACTTTCGGAGCATCGCCATCGACCATCGCCGCTGAAATCACCGGACTCTGGGCAGCAGCCGAATTCGCCGATCAAATGGGGGATACGGGTCGCGCCCAATCCTACCGCCAGCACGCGGATGCCTGGAGCATGAAGCCCGGCGACAACGTCGACGCCTGGACTTTCACTCAGAGCGGCTCTTATGGAAACGGCCGGTACTTCACTCGCGTCGAAGGCGCCGCCAGCTTCGACCAGAGTTGGAACCCGAATGATGATCAAAGCTTCAAGATGGCCAACGGGGCTGGTACCTGGCGCGAAAAAGACGTCATGGACGGAGGGTTCCTCGAACTGGTCCGCTTCGGCGTTCGTTCACCCTTGGACCCCAATATTGTCGACACGGTTCCCAAATACGACGCCGTCGTCGGCACGATGATCGAAGGCCATGGGCAGGGTTACCTCCGGTACAACGGGGACCGTTACAACTATGATGACGTGACCGGCGCCCAGAGACCGGGTGCTCCTTGGCCATTGCTCACCGGTGAACGCGGGCATTACGAGCTCGGTCGTGCAGTGGCTCTGGGCCGCACCGATGCCGAGATCGTGGCAGCGGTCGACCCCTATATTCGCACCATCGAAAGTGTCGCTACCGAAGGCAAGATGATTCCTGAACAGGTTTGGCCCAACGGACCCGGAGCCGGTCAGTCGACGGGATCCGCCACCCCGCTGGGTTGGAGCCACGGCGAGTATTTGAAGCTCTTGCGCTCGAAAAGCGATCGCCAAATCTTCGACCGTTTGCCCCTCGCAGTCCGTCGCCAAGCCATGCTCGAAGCTATGTCCCCGGCCGAACGCGCCGCTATCCTGAGGTAAGAGAGCTATGTCGAAAAAGAGAGCTTTGATCGTCGGTGTCGCCAATGAACGCAGTCTGGCGTGGGCCATCGCCCAGCAGCTCCACAAGGATGGGTTCGAGCTCGGGTTCACCTACCTCGGTGATTCGCTCGAGCGACGCGTTCGTCCTTTGGCCGAGAGCGTGGGCGCGACCGTGATCGCCCCGCTGAATGCAACAGATGACGGACAGATCAAGGCACTCTTCGAGACCCTTCGTGAAAAGTGGGGCTCGATGGATGCCTTGATTCATTCGATCGCATTCGCCAACAAGGAGGATCTCGACGGACGTTTCGTCAATACCTCACGCGGCGGATTCCAAACCGCGATGGACATCAGCGCTTACTCTCTGGTCGCGCTGGCACGCGAAGCGGAGCCCTTGATGGAAGGCCGTCCGGGCTCCATCGTCACCTTATCCTACTACGGGGCTGAAAAAGTGATGCCCAACTACAACGTCATGGGCGTGGCCAAAGCTGCGCTTGAGGCCTGCGTCCGCTACCTCGCCTACGACATGGGCCAGAAAAAAATCACCGTTAACGCCATCTCGGCGGGCCCCGTCAAGACCCTGGCCGCGGCAGGTATCCGCGACTTCCGCACGATGCTCGCTTCAGCGGCCGAGAACACCCCGCTTCGCGAAAACATCGATCAGGAAGACGTGGGAGCCCTCGGCGCTTTCCTCTGCGGCCCCGGCGCCCGACGCATCACCGGCTCCACGATGTACGTCGACAGCGGCGCACACATCATGGCCTGAGCCAGGCCCCCGATGCAGGCCGAACTTCATCGCCACCTCGACGTCTCACTCCGGCTCAGCACGCTCTTGCGCTTGGCTCAAGAGCGTGGACTCGAGGCAGGCTCCACCAGCCTTGAGCGTTTCGCCGAGAAGGTGCAGCTCCGCAACCCCTTGAGCGACCTCAGCACTGTGCTGGCCACATTCGGCCTATTTCAACACGTTTTGGATCGACCAGACGTGCTCGAACAAGTCGCTTTTGAAGTAGTTGAGGATTGTTGGAACGAAGGCACTCGATTGGTGGAGCTCCGATTCTCCCCGAGTTTTGTCTGCCAGCTTTCCAAGCTCCGGTGGGAGGACGCCCTCGATGGTTTCCATGCGGGAGTCATGCGGGCGCTCGCCACTTATCCAGGAATGAAGGCTGGCTTGATCTGCATCGCTTCCCGGGATTACGGCCGTGACGTAGTTGAGGAAACCGTGGAGTTTTTCCTCAAGCACCGGGACCGCCTGATCGGAATCGATCTGGCCGGACCCGAAGCCGAGTTTCCGGGCCAACTTTTTGAGAAGGCTTTCAGGCGTGCCCGTGATGCCGGCGCCTGTATCACGGTTCACGCCGGGGAGGCCACAGGACCCGACAGCATCTGGGAAGCCATCGAGCACCTCGGCGCACGGAGGATCGGACACGGGATCAGCGCGGTGCTGGACCCAAAACTGATGGAAACCCTTCGGGAGCGGGAAATCTGCCTGGAGATGTGCCCGACGAGCAATTGGCTGACCCAAGCTGTGGCGAATCTCGAGGAACATCCTCTCCCCAGGGTTCTCCGAGCCGGAGTGCCTGTCTGCATCAACACCGATGATCCCGCAGTTTTTGCCACTTCTTTGCCCCAGGAGGCCGAAATATGCCGAAACCGGATGGGCATGTCCCCTTCCGAGATTCAGGCCTGCTTTGAGCACGCCCGCAAGAAGTCATTTATTTTGTAAAATACCCCTTGCGCATGGGTGAGGTTCGCCGTATATCTCGCCCATATCCGCGGGGCCCACTTCCCCCCACACACTGAAGCGGTCTCGCGGCGATAAAGGACTCAGAGGATAACTCCTCTGGGTCCTTTATAGTTTTCAGGGTCATCAGTTCCAGGATGATGGACTCCGGGTTCGCAGTCCACCATCGCGGCACCATTTCTCGCGGCGTTAGAGCTGCTTCTGAACCACTCTCCACACGCCCTGCAGGATTTTCATGTAGTTGCTGCCCAGGACCAAGAGCGGCAAGCCCACGGACGCGCACCCCAAGTAAATAATCCCGCTAGAGAAACTCACCCAAACCCGCTTGATCAAGCTGGTCGCACGGCCCATCCACATAGAACGCGCAAACATGAAAACGACCAGGAACCCCAGTTGATAAAGGCCGAGCTTCTTCAAATCAGGTGAATGAAGCACTCCCATCGCGCCGTCCTGAACTTCCTTGTCGCTCGCGATCTTCAAATAGCCCTGAACCGCCGGGTTTCCGAGGAGCGCCTGGAGTTGCTCCATCCTCTGCTTGAGTTCAGGGCTCTGCATGAGCTCAGCAGGGACTTGACCCGGGTTGGGCGCCTGGAACTCGGAGCTCAAGGGATTGAGACTGTTGAATCCCGCATGGGCCTGCTCATAATTCTGGCGCTCCCGAGCGACTTGCTCGACAGCATCCGGGTTGTCGCCCACCGCTGGGGCGCCGGATGTGGGTACCGGAGCTTGGGTAGGAGCGGCGGGCGGGGGGGCGGGAACCACGTTGACGTGGGAGCGGGAATTCCCGCTTGCGGAGCCCTCGTCTGCCTTCGGATAAACCTGGATGACCCGCACCGGCGGTGGCGCTGCCCAAGCGTTCAAGGCGATCCATCCCAACAGCGCAGGCGAAATCCAGTTCAGCATCCCTTCCAGGTTAAGGACAGGTTTCGATCGGCGCAAAGGTTTCCGTCGCTCAGAGGATCGAGACGCGAATTTTTTCTTTTAGCCGTAGGCCCGGATCATGGCGTCCAACCGGGCGAGCTCCGGAGGAAGATCCCGCGTTTCCGGTCCCACGCTCCTCAATTCGTCCAATCCCTCGAAAAGCACCTCACCCGCTTCGGTATTCGCTCTTTCGCAAGCGTCGAGCAGCGCGTTCCAGTGACCGAAAAAACTCGATCGACCCAGCTGCTGCTCCAGTTGCCTGATCTCTTGGGCGTCAGGGATGGTTTGTAGATCTTGCAGGACCAGGATCACCCTCGAATAGCACTTCTCGAGGTCGGCGATCTCGCCATGGAGATGTGAGAGGAGTTGGCAGATGCCCTCGGCTTGAGCCTTGGAGTTTTCCTGGTCCATGCCCCTGAATAGAGCAGGGACAGTGCCGAGTGGCCGGCTTTTGAAATCGAGCACTTACTCGAAGGCAGGTCGGGTCGAGAGGGGGTCTTGAACGACCCAGTGAGGTCGCCTAAACCCTGGATAAAGCACGATTCTTAAGTTATTGCGGCGCGTTAAAGCATCCGCCCATCCTACCGATAAGAAGATATGTTCAAAAGGCGCTTCGCGTCATTTCTTGGGCTACTCCTCCTGAGCGCGGGTCTCTCTGGAGGCAGCATGGCTGCACAGGGCATTCGACTCATTGGGGTTGTCCGCCCCCGCATGATGATCGAGACCCGCGTGGGCCGCGACAACAGCCTCCTCGTCCGCAATAGCGGCAATCAAGCGGAGGCTCTGGAGATCCGGATCGAGGGGGGACAAGGGCGCTCCCCTGCCTTTTCCCGCATCTGGCGTGTCAGTGCAAGGCAACTGGCCTCGACTTATGTGCTCCCCGTATCCGTTGCTCCCGGAAGTCGAGTCGTCCTCTCGGCACCCTGACCCGGATCAATCGGCGCTGACGACGGTCACCGTGATGGTGTCCGAGTAAGGGCCTCCCACTGCTCCCGCGATCGATCCGATCGTTACCCGGACAGGAAACCGCGTGCCCCCACTGGGACTGGTACCAGACCCTGAGGGCCCCACGGTAGGCGCGGCGGCGCTGCCCGCCAGCCCTAGCGGAAGTCCACCAACCTGTAATGTGTAAGGGATCAGGTTGGAGCGGCTCAAATGCTTCAGGGCTCCGTTGTTTTCGGACGAGAACAGAAGCCTGAATCCGGCGTTGTACTGCAGTACCAAATCCAGCGCGCGGGATTGGCCGGAGGAGAGAGTTCCGAAACTCAAGTCCTGCGAAGTTCCATTGAGATTGAAAGGGGCGCCAGTATCCACCAGCGAGAGGTCCACCCTTCGACCCACGGAGTAAGCGAGGAGCAAGCTCTGACTGGCCTCAAAATGGTAGGATCCATCAACGCTGCCTGAATAGAGTGTCGCCGTGAGGGATTCGAAATAAATGCCCGAGGGCAAATAGGCAGATTGAGGCTGAATGGCAGCCCAAAAACTCAACGTCTGGGAATCAGGCCCCGGTCCTCCGGCAAAACCTCCTTGAAGAACGTCGTCCGCGACGACCGCGTCGGAGGGCTTATCCTTGAGGATACGAGTCCGTGCAGCATCCTTGTAAACGTTCATCGGGATGAATTCGGAACCCAAGGAAAGCCGACGGGAAGCGTAGTTCGCAGCGCTGCCATTCGAGAAGCCGATGAAATAGTCGCAAGCACCGTTGTTGGCGCGGGTCACTTGGGTCGTCAACTGCGGGCTTGAATTGACATTGAAAATGTAACCGGGAGGAATGAGTTCCAGCCGGGAGTTGCTGCAACCCGCTTGCGACTGTGAAGCCGTCGCCAGTGCTGCGATTTCTGCGACCCCTGCGACGAGCCACGCCCCCCATCCATGGAACCCCCGCTGTCGAATTCCAATTCCGCTCATTGCTTTTTCTCCACCCGGATCGCGCCGAGCTTCGCCACTCCCGTTTGATCCACCCCCACCACAATCGGCACAGATTTCCAGGCCCCCTCCGATAGCTCGATCTCATACCTGCCCGACTTCAGTCCTTCGAGCCAAAACTGGCCGCTGCGATTGGTGAAGAACGGTTGTAAAAACTCAGGATCGCCTTGTCGTTTCAACTCACCGGCTGCTAACCCGAGTGCCTGACCGTCCGGCTTAAGCAGCATCCCTTGAAGGTGCGCGACATGCTCGATCAGGAGCGATACTCTCACGCCGCTCCGAAATCCGGGGCGCACGGTGAAACGTGATCGGCGCAGGAACTCCGACGGCCCAAGGGCTGAATCATCGATCGTGATCTGCTGCACGTAATACGAAGCACTATTAGGAAGGACCCCCGGCCCCCAGCCCGAGATTTCGGTCTCGGCGAAAGTCCCGTTGGGGTTCACTGGCACCGACGTCCCCTCCGGGCGCCCCTCGGCCGAAACCAGGACGAAACTGTCAGTCACCGGGCGACTCAGGGCGACGCTGGATCCGGCCCATGCGACAGCGCTCCCCAGACTGAGCTGGGTTGCGTGCACCGAATCGCCCGACCCCCGAATCACGTGGGAGGACTGAGAAAGCCGAGCCACTCCTCGGTGCCCGAGGTACTCGGCCTGGGCATCCGCACCCGAGGAAGTCGGAGTCCGCTCCACTCCTGCGGCCAAACGATAGTCGTCGTAAGGTTGAACGGAATTTCGGTAGGCATCCACGCGGGCAGTTGAGGTCTGCGTGTCGTAAGTGGCGTTCGCACCCCGTGAGCTGCCGGGATCACTCCAACTCAAGGAGAAGAAGGCCCGATGCTCGGCCACGGAGCTGGGCACGCTCCCCAAAGCAGGGACGGATCCAAGGATTTGCGCGGAAGTTCCACTTCCGGACGTCCAACTCCCGGACGTCCAACTATAGTTGAGCGAGCTCCGAATCCCATGGCTCCAATTGCGACTGAGGTCCGCGCGCGCGGTACTGCGATTGTCGAATCCTTGCCGCGCAACCTGCCACTGGTACCCAACCCCGGCATAAACGCCTGCCGGCAGCGCACGCGTGAAGTAGGTATCCACACTCCAAGAGTAGGGATTGTAGGGCGCCAAGGCTCCGAGGGGGGTGAAGGTGGAGGAACGGTAGTCGACGGAGAAACTGAGGCGAAATGGCATCTCGAGTCGGCCGATCCGGTCGAGCGACCTGAACTGCGTCCGCGCGACTCCGCCTGAGGAGACTTTTCGCGTAGCGCTTCCTCCGACATCGGCGATCCAGAATCCCCAGGAAGTCAGGCCTCCCACTTCAATACCCCCGACCTTCTGATCGAGATCGCCTTGAAAATTCGCGCCTAACGTAAGCCGCTCCGTCAGTCCGATCCGATGAAGCAGTGAAGCCGTCGTGCGCCGACTATCGTAGTCGCGGATCCAGCTTCGCGAGACCGAAGGGGCACCCACTGCATAACTGAACTGTTGCAGCCCCGGGGCGAGCAGCTCGAAATCAGTCGCAAAATCGAGCGAGATCGTCTCGGTCTGCCCGAGATCATCGGTGATCCGCAGCTCGACCGAGTTCACCCCCGCCACGAACGGGTAGTCCTTCAGATTAAAGGGTCCGGGAGCGAGCTGGAATCGTGTGAAAAATGCGCCATTCAAATAAACTTCGATGCTCGAGGGCCGCTTGATCAGGATCTGACTCCGACTGACCGGTTGAGTGACTCGATACGGATCGATGGAGAACTCACGGGTGAGCGACGCCCCCCCTACCGGTCGAAACGTCTGAAATCCAGCGACCGGATAAGCAAGATCACCCAGAGTGTAGCGAAGGAGCGCGGTGGGGTCATCCTTGATCAATCGCGTATCGTGGCGGACCCAGGGAGTCGAAGAGCGCTCCGTGTAATCGCCGCCGGTTTCGAGAACGAAGCCCTGGTATTGAGTAAAGGAGTCCACCCCCGCTAGCCAGGGGTCGCGAGTGATCCCGTTTCCACGTGGGACATCCGTGAGCCCCGCGGTCCCCCGAAAATTCAGGTACCCGCTGAAAGGTTCGGGCCCGAGCATCAAGCTCTGGGGTTGGCCTTGCATCCAGGGACGAGGACTCAATGAGACATCGACGACGCGACGAACGGACGGGGGAATCGCGAGTTCCAGTTCGAGCTGGGATTCGTCAAAACGGGCATCCAGGCCGGCCTCCGCAAGCGAAGCCGCTGAAATCACCGGACTTCCAGGAACCCTTCCCTGCTCAAGCCTTCGCTCGGCGGCCTCGGTCAGGAGCGGGCGAGTGACCTCAAAAAGCGCATCCGCATCGAGCATGAATCGCCGACGATCCGCATCCGGGAAAATCCAGATCTGGCCGTGCTCCTGGCGATCCAGTTGCAAGG
>JAYVNB010000285.1:0-28576 GCA_043759365.1 Bacteriovoracaceae bacterium
TCCAGAGTGACGATACGGCGTTCGATCAAACGCTCCAGAGCCATGTTCATGGTCTGCATCTTGTAGTAGTCGCTCGACTGCGCCATGACGTCCGGGATCCTCTCCAGGTCGTTCTTGAGAATGCAGCCTTCGATGGTCGGCGACTTGATCATGACTTCGCACGCCGCCACCCTCCCTGCTGCGTCGGAACGGAGCACCAGTTGCTGGGAAACGATTGCAACGAGCGCCGAAGCGAACTGGATCCTCACCTGCTCGCGTGCGTCCGTTGGAAACACATCGACGATGCGGTCGATCGTCCCTCGCGCATCGTTTGTGTGCAGCGTGGAAAGAACGAGGTGGCCTGTCTCCGCCGCGGTCAGCGCGGTCTGAATGGTCTCGAAACTTCGCATCTCGCTGATCATGATGATGTCCGGGTCCTGCCGAAGCCCGGCGAAGAGCGCGTCCTGCAACGAATGGGTATCGGACCCCACTTCGCGCTGAGTGACGGTCGCCTTGAGGTCGCGATGCAGGAACTCGATCGGATCTTCGATCGAAAGGATGTGAACGTTGCGGGTCTGGTTGATATGCTGAATCATCGCGGCCAAAGTGGTCGACTTCCCGCTGCCAGTCGACCCGGTCACAAGGATCAGACCACGAGGCCTGAGACAAAGCTCTTTGAGGACAGGAGGTAGCCCCAGTTGCTCCAGGGAAGGAATCGCCAGCGGAATCATCCGGATCGCCGAGGCAACCACTCCCTGCTGGTAGTAGACGTTGCAACGGAAGCGACCCAGGCCCTTGACGCCGAAGGAGAGATCGATGTGGCGACGCTCCTCCAGTTCGCGGATCTGCCGACTCGTGAGTACGCTGAACAAGATTTTCTGGGTCTGCTCCTGCGTGAGTTCCGGCATCTTTGCGGGGATGAGCTTGCCATTGATCCGGTAGAGGGGGGGTCTCCCGACTTTGATGTGCAGGTCGGAAGCGTTGTATTTGACGAGCGCGCGGACCAAGTACTTCATGTCGATTCGGTGGTCCGGATTGACCGGAGCTCCACCGGATACCACCGGTCCTGCCGCTCGCGCCTGCATCTCGGCAAGCAAATCCGAGTCGAGTTTCTGGATTCGGGGCCCCGCGATCGGAGTCTCGCTCTCCTGAGTGGCCTCTCCCACCGAGTCACTGACATCGCTTCCCTTGACGAGCGGCTTGCTCATGCCGCATCTTTCGAGGAGGACTTCTTTTGAAGCGCCCAGGCGATCATCAAACGAATCTCGATGGCCTTGGAAGCCTGGCTGCAGATGTACTTCAAGAGTTCCAAGTCTTCGGGAGTGTAGGAGTCCTCTCCAATCCGATTCAAGAGCTCCAGGACGCCAAAAACTCGGCCCCGGATGAGAATAGGAACCGCCACGAGGTTGCGCGTAGGAAAACCAACCGCATCCTGAATGGATTTTAGGTGAATCTGGTTCTCTGCCACATTGTTCACGACGATGGCCTGGCGCGACTCGGCGACATGACCAACGATGCCTTGGCCGATCGGGATGACGAAGTGATCGACTCGATCCGCACTCTGACCGACTGTGGCGCGAAAAAACAGAGTCCGATTGCGATGATCGAATTCGAGGATCGAACCTGCCTCGCTCTTCACGCTCTGCTGGACGGTCAGAAGGATGTCCCGAATGAACTCCTTGAAGCTCGTGTCCCGGGCGATCGCCGTCATGAACGATTCAAGCGTCAACACTTTTGAAAGCGTCGTGGCTAGCGAATCATCGTCTTGAAACAGCGGGTTGGCGTCATCTAGGGACAAGGGGTTGGCTCCTTGTCTAGTTATCGGCATTGTGGGAAAATTGTTTGAGAAGTGAATATGCATCGAAACATCTTGGTTTTATTGCTGTTTGCCGCAATGGCGCTGAACGCCTGCGGCATCCTCCCGGGAGGGGCTGCGATTCCTAACGATCCTCTTCCTCAAGGATCAGTGGTCGGCTCCGGCGTCCTGGCCCCCCTGAATGGCAAAACATGCGGAGGCTCCGCCTCGGTTTATCGCCTCGCTTCGGATAGCAGCTTCGTCGTGAGACTCGAGGGCCTGGTGGTGCCCCCAGAAAACACGCTTCACGTCGTGGCTTATTCCAACACTCAAGTTTCGCTTGATACCTCTCTGCGAAGCACGAAGGGAACCCAGAACTACTCAACTGGGTTAGCCGATGGGCGGGTTTGGACGTCGATCTACATCCGCCAACCCGCGAACTCCTTGATCAAGGATTACTGCAAGGCCGAGCTGGTGACACCTTAGGGTGACACAGAAGTGTGGAGTGATAACGGCTTTTTTCCTCCTCCTTGCAGCGGCTCTCCCTGTCCGCGCTGCCGTTCCCTCGCCGATGGTCATACCTCAACCCAAGAGCGCGGTGTTCGGAGGAGTGGGCTATTCGGTCGGGAGAGGCGGCCTGGTTTTCCGGCTGGAGAACCGCGGCGGTCCTCATTCACTCCAGCGGTTGAAGAATGCCGTACTCGATTGGGGAGGTGATCTCGAACGCAGCTTCAGCGTGAGCGTTAAATCCGAGGTACGACCGCAAGTTCGCGCAGGGCTTCTCCTCAAAATAGAACCCCAGGCACGGATCAAACCCGAGGGTTATTCGCTTGATATCGGCCCCAAGTTGATCCAGCTGCGGGCCAGCGACGAGTCCGGAATTTATCACGGGCTGCAGACGCTTCGCCAATTGCTGATCCTAACGCCGGGACACCCCCCAAGATTCGCCGGAGTACGCATCGAGGATTGGCCGAGCTTACGGTTCCGCGGAGTCCATTTGTTCGTCGGAAAAAACGCCCTCCCCTTTCACAGAAAGCTCTTGGAAAGGATTTTGGCGCGGTACAAAATGAACTCCCTCGTCCTCGAGTGCGAGTCCTCGCAGTGGAAGTCCCATCCGGAGATCCACGTTCCGGGCTCGATGTCCCTCGACGACCTGAAGAAGGACGTCGACTACGCCCGCGCGAAGTACATCGAGCCGATCCCGCTCATCAACACCTACGGTCACTCGGGTTGGATGTTCAAAAACGGCTCGAATCGGCACTTGTCCCTCGAAAACGGCGAGCCAGGCGCCTACAACCCGGACAACCCCCGGGTCTATGATTTCGTCTTCGACGTGTTCCAGGAGGCGATCGCGATTTTCAAACCGAAAATCTTTCACATCGGACACGACGAGATCGAGCCCGCCACTTCAGATCGGTTGTCGGCAGGCAAAGGGGATCCTTTCAACCAAGACGTGGCCCGGATCACGACTTGGTTGCAGAGGCGTGGGGTGCGTCCGATGCTTTGGGGCGATATGCTGCTTCACCCTTCCGACGGCGGACCCGAAATACGGAACGAACTCACCTCGGTCCATGCCGGAACCTGGGAAATCGCGGAAAGTCGCCGCAGCGAGCTTTCGAAACAGACTCTCGTCGCCGACTGGAGGTACGGGCCTGGCAAGGAGGGGCGAAATGGACTCTCCCGATTTCGCAGGTTGGGATTGGAGGCCGTCGGAGCCGCGGGATACGACCCTGAGAACATCCGGGGTTGGGCTCTGCAGGCGATCCGCGAAAAAGCGCTCGGCACCCTTCAGACGACTTGGGTGGGATTCGACGTCGACGAGAGTGTTTTGCGGCGGGAGTTGCAGCAGTTCACGGCGATCATCCTGGCGGCCGAATACGCTTGGAGCGGGACAAAACGATTACCGTCCCAACTACCCTACGATCCGGCAAAACGATTCGAAGAGGACTACGGGCCTCGCTGACCGCGAGGGTCAGGGCAGGGACATCTCGTTTCGGTACTCGACCAGCTCCTTGATGTTTCGAACCTCGCCGATCAACCAACGACCCTGCTCGAGTTTCAACTGCGCGAGCTTCTTGTTGGTGACCTTGGCGTCCCTACCCTTGCTCTGATCGAGGTAGGTCAACTCATAGGTGATGTTCACTTCGGCTTGGCTCAGACTCTTGGTCTCCTGGATGGCCAGTTTGATGAACTGCTTCTTGGATTCGATGAAAGCCTCGCGGAACTGGTCATCGCTCCACGCGGCTAAGCGACTTTTGGCTTCTCCACCGAGATGGTCCAAAAGCTCTCGACGATCATCGATCGTGCGAACGGCGAAACTTTTGGAGATGTAATCCGTCAGCTGCCGCCGGGGATCATCAAGCCCTTTTTCGCCGTTGGTACAGGACGAAGCGGCACCCGAAATACAAATCAGGAACACGATGGCGATCGACCTAAACATGACCTTCTCCTCTGAGGATTTCGACGAAGTCTCCCAGGACTTTACGCTCGTCGGCCGACATGCCGCCGAACTGGAACCCGTATCCCGCATTGGAAGGGAGGGCCACGATCGGGAAGCCGTGACACTTCACTTGCCGATCGCGGTAGGAAAGCTGGAACCCGGTGGATTTGCCCCGGGCGAAGCCGGGTGACGACGACGGTACGACTCCGGTGATCGCCCGGTCCGAGAAGACAAAAACCCCGTCTTCGTCCAAACGACTCACTCGAAGAACCAGCGTCGCAGACTCCGAAGCGAGACTGCACTCAAGTCCTGGGATCGGCTTGGGCGCCCGCTGGTACCACTGGACCCCTGAATTGAAGTACGAGCGATCCATCTCGTGTCGGAGCCACATCGAGAGACCCAGCCAATACCCCATGCAAAAAACGGCGAAGAGCCCTAGAAGCGGTTCCTGCGCGCGAATCGCGCTGTAGAGCCCGAAAATCGACCACGTCGTCCCTATGACTTCGAGCGCAGGCACGGTCCAGCGCTTTCCCCGCAGCAGACCACTCAGCACCAGCAGACAGGACAGCCCTGCCGCGATCATCGCATAACCTGCGCTCTGGTAAGGGAGCCTCCACCACGGGCCGCGCTCGGTCAGCACCGCCTCGATTCCTGCGAGCGGTATGCTCAGGGCAATCGTGACAGCGACCGCCTTGAGGCGCGCAGGAAGGGACACAACTCTCATCCATATAAATTCTCATGCGAATCAAGAACTTGTCAACGCGACGCTCACAGACTTATTCTGGGTTCATGGAAACTCTTCAGATCGTCGGGGTCATGACGGGAACATCGTGCGACGGATTAGACGCTTCTTGCCTCGAATTCGACTCGGAAGGCTGGAAACCCCTCTGGTCGACCTCGGCGCCCTACCCTACACCCTTGCGAAAACGCGTCTTGGCGATCCAGGAGCCAAAATCCCGCCACCCGCTCTCCGAAGTCCAGGGTCTGCATCGCGATTTGGGTGAATGGTATGGAAAAACCTTGTCCCGGATCCTCAAAGATCGGCCAGCGGATGTCATCGCCAACCATGGTCAGACGATCGGCCACTTTCCGGCAACGCGGGGAACGGGAGGAGTCACTCTCCAATCCGGGGACCCGACCCGAATCGTCGCCGCCACCGGGCTGACCTGCGTCTCTCATTTTCGGGATGGCGACATGGCGGTCGGAGGGCAAGGAGCACCGCTGGTCCCCCTCTTCCACCAACTCTTGGCAGACAAGCTCGGAGGAGCCGAACAAGGGGTCGCGATCCATAATATCGGCGGTATCAGCAATCTGACCTATCTCGGACCCGGTGATCAAGTGCTGGCATTCGATACCGGCCCCGGCAATGCCTGGATCGATGCTGCCGTGGCACTCGTCACCCGCGGTCGCCAAAAAATGGACAAGGGCGGGAAGTTGGCCCTCCAGGGCGAGCCCGATGCAAAGGCCATCGATGCCTGCCTCAAGCACAAGTTTTTTTCCCGGAAGCCCCCGAAGTCCACCGGACGGGATGAATTCCCCTTCCAACTGCTCCTTTCAAAGTTCAAGAAACGCGATCACAGCCTGATCGCTACCGCTACTTGGGTGACGATCGAGTCCATCGCGAACGCTTACGAACGTTTCATCCTGAAACCCGAGCTTCCTCTCGAGCGAATCATCATCTGCGGCGGAGGAGCCAAAAACGAAACCTTGCTCGAGGGGCTTCGAGTGCGGCTGCAGGGAATCGAAATCGAGTCTATGGAAGAAGCGGGATGGGATCCTCAGGCCGTAGAGGCCCAAGCATTCGCCTATTTCGGATTTCTAAGCCTACTCGGAATGCCGATTGGCGGTCCTTGGACGGGTGCTCGCGAGTATGGCCCCCCGGGTCAGATCACGCCAGGCCGGAACTGGACTGAACTGCTGGGCAAGTTGTCCAAGCTCCGTTGAAACCGATGCCCCACTCGAGAACGTTGCCTGCGACAGGCTCAGTTCCGTAGAGGACCGCACCCGAGCCCAGCTTCGTCGGCGGACCAGCCGAGGCGAGTTCCATTCCGACCGAAGTCTCATTCCAGTAGAGGGGTGCGCGCCAATCCCGACTCTTCATTCGATCCCTTTGGGACTTCGGAACCCAAATTCCCGGGGCGATTCGGGCCTGGGTTTCTTCGATGCGGTTTCGCCAGACTTTCGGCAGCGACCCCTGCTCAAGTGCTTGAATTAAGGCCAAATGGGCGCGAAGCCAAAGGTCAGGAGACCCGACATCCTGCCACTCGCCGGAGGCGAAGTGGATACCGACTTTGCCGGCAGCCAGCGCCGGCATCAGCATCGTGGGAACGAACTCCGCGGGGCCCTCATGAGGAACTTGACTGAGGGCTTCGGCCTCGAGGACCGCGACTCCGACAAAATAGGGTTTCCCTTCCGAAAGCTCCCCGAGGGCGCTCATACGCTCGCGACCCGGATCCATCACGATCTCCCGGTACTTGCCGCCCGCCGGTCCCTGCCCAAACACGGTGAGTGTCATCCAGACCCCGTGCTTGCGCCGAAGCTCCCAGTGCCGTGCCTCGAGTTGGGCCAGATCGGCCTCGCAGATGACATCGGAATTCAGCAAAAAAAAAGCACGGCCCCCGAAGCAAGGCAAGGCTTTGCGGATTCCCCCCGCGCTTCCCAGGAGAACTGGGCTTTCGTCGCTGATCTCCAGTCGGGCACTCCCGCGGTCGAGCTTCGCCAAGCCGACGCTCGCGAGCTCCGGCAAATGATGGATATTGGCCACGACTTTCGCCACCCCGGCCTTGGCAAGGAGGTCGAGTCCGAATTGCGCCATCGGCACTCCCATCAGGGGAAGTAGCGGCTTAGGCAGAAAATCCGTAAAGGGCTTCAGGCGAGTCCCCAGCCCGGCCGCCATGAGCATCGCCTGGTCGATCTTCGGGCCGGTGCTCATCGATGCTGTCCCTCAGAAATAGTAGTAGTGGAACAAGACTTCGCGAAGCCTGGCGTACTGCGGATGACGGAGCAGCGTGCGACGGATGTTTTCAAAAGTGTTGCCGATGTACTTGAGGTATCCCGGGTTGCCGCGACGGTTCTGGAACGACGCGAAGCTCCCGATCGCCTTGAAGTTGCGCTGAAGTGACATCATGTCGAAGATGTAGCGGAAATGGGCCCGATTGAGCTTCTTGCCGGAAGTCGCCTCCCATTTGACGATGTAATAGTCGATCAACCGATCGACCTGGGCCTCTTCAAGCTGGTAGTAACTGTCCTTGAGAAGCGATGCGAGGTCGTATTGGGGCGGACCCATGCGCGCATCCTGGAAGTCGATCATCACGAGACGCTGTTCATCCCCGGTCACCATGACATTGCGGCTATGGAAGTCACGGTGCGTGAACACGCGGGGCTCGTTGGCGAGGATCGTGCAAATTTCGCTGAAGCTGTCGGTCATGATCTTGCGGTCTTCCGCGGAAACAGTGCGCTTCAAGTAACCGTCATAAAAATGCTCGAGGCAGAAGTTTACTTCCCACATCAGCTTCTCGTGGTCGAAAGTGAGCTGGTAGGCTGCGAGGTCCTTACCGGCATTCTCAGCGCCCGGTGAGGCATGTAGATGCATCTCGACGAGTTCGTCGATCACACGTTCATAAAGGTGGCGCTCGACATCCGAGCTGCAGACGTCTTGAAGCCGGCGCAGAAGCGTCACGTCTCCCAGATCCTCGAGCAGAATGAACCCGCGCTCGGGATCGACATCCAGGATCTCGGGGACGTCCACTCCCGCTCCTTGAAGATGCTTCTGGAGCACGATAAAATCCAGGCCGTTGCCCACCGAGGAGAACGAGTCCATCCTCATGAGGATGTAGGTTTTGCCGCCCTGGGTATGAATCCGATAATAACGTCGCGTGCTCGCATCACCAGGCAAGCGCTCGAGCTTCTCGATCGTCTTGGAACGGCTCAGCCACTGAGTGACCTCTTCGTCACCCGTCGCCATTTGATCGACCATCGCTCTGACCTCCGTGTAAAGCGCTTTCAAAGGTTCCGAATCCTCTTTCTGATTGTGAGAAAAGCCTCGGACCGAACTATAGGATTTCTCAACGGCGCATAAAGGGCAATAGTCTGGCGGGTCTTTTCGAGCAGTTTCATGAGAAGTGCGGGATCGAGTGGCGACCGACTCGGAGATTGCTGAAATTTGACGAAAAGTGAAACCAGGCCCCGGGGATCGAAACCGGCCTTGTACAGCAGGTCGACAGCCAGTTCGCAGGAAGAGAGGTAGTCCTCCTGGGAGAACGAGAAAATTCCCACGGGCCCGAAATACTCCACGCGAGTTCCGAGGGTGGCTCCGTCCGCACCCCGTGAAGGCGTCGGACTCTCCAAGGGGGGGAGACCGGTTATTGACGCTCCATCGGACGGGGGCAATTTCGAAATCGCGTGGCGCTTGAGGATGTGGGCGAACTCGAACGCGATCGCGGCAGCAAGTTCGTTCTCAAACGCGAGCTGTTTCACGATTCCTGTGGATAAATAGACGCGGTTACCCGGAAGTCCATAGTCCTGCCACTTCTCGGTGCGATCCGTTACGAGGAACACTCCCACCGGAGAATCCTTGATGCCGCTCGATGAGGATGCGATGCGCGTGGCGAGGTTTCTGAGGTAGACATTCACCTCGATATCGCCCTTGATCGCGATCCTGCGCTCGAAGTCGGGGGCGAGAGAAACACCCATCGCGTTGTCGCGACGCACTTGCTCCTCCCACGGAATGGCCGCTGGAGACGGCAGCGTAGCGCAACCTGCCAATCCAAAAAGACATAGGAACGTGAGCGAGCGGCGTTTCAACATTGCAATCCCGAGGACCTCGTTTAGTCTATCGTCCAGCTTTTGACGGTCTTTCACAAGGGCCTTCGAAATGTGCTCGATTCAACCAAGCAGTTTTCACGGTCCTTCAAGGACCCAGGAGAAGACGATGAAGAAGTTGATCGCTGTCATGGCACTTGCCACAGGTATTTTCAGTGCAACTGCTCCCGCCCACGCTTCCGACGAAACACTTGCCGTTTCCATCTTCAATAGCACCTTGAGCAGCATCAGCCCCCTCGATCTCATCAACTGGCGCATCGGCGACGAAATGAACTACACGATTAGCCTCGTTCTCGGCAGCGGGACCGCGAAGAAGTTCGTGGCCAGCGACGAAGGTGCGGCACTGTGGTTCACCCAGAACATCAGCATCCTGGGACAAAACCAGAAAGTCGAAGCCTTGATCCAGAAAGCTGACGGAAAAATCCTCAAGATGAAGGTCAACGGCCAGGAACAGGCTGTTCCAACTCCTCACCTGGAGATCATCGATCAGGAAGTCACGTCCATCACCGTGCCGGCCGGGACTTTCGACTGCGTCCACGTCCGCGCCAAGAGCGATGGCAAAAAAGTGGAAGTTTGGGCCAACCCGGCTCAAACCGTCATGGACGGCTCACTTAAGCAAGTGGCTGACAGTGGCTTGATCGGCGACATGACCCTCATTCTGACCAGCTTCAAAAAAGGCACCTGAACTCAAAAGTCTTCGAGACCAAGGAAAGGGGCCGATCGACTGAGTCGATCGGCCCCTTTTCATTGGAGTGACTTGAAAGCTATTTTGTGGCGCCAGGAGGCTTCATCGCGGGCGCAGGCGGCTTTCCAGCAGGAGGGGAGGCCGAAGGAGGAGCGACGATCGAAGCAGGAGCCCGAGCCACGCTGTTGCCTGATTGCGGTGCAGACGGCTGGGACTTGGCGAGCGGTGGCGTCTTGTTGATCACACGCTTCATCTGCTCGGCTTCGTTCCGCTCCTCGGGAGTCATCGTGTAGTAGAGATAGAAGCCCGCGAAGATGCGGTTGGGATTCTTGATCAACTGTTTATTGTTCTCCCAGATTTTTTTCCACTTTTCGCGCTTACCGTAGATGTTGTCGGCGATCGCCGCCAAGGTATCGCCTGACTGAATCTGGTACTTGTCACCGTTTCGGGAGATTGAGACCGTGCCCGAGGGTTGATCCAGCTTAAGTTGGGTACCCGAGGGCACGCGATTGGGATCTTTGATCCGATCGCGATTGTCTTCATAGATCTTTCGCCACTGATAGACATCGCCATAGGTCTCAAAGGCGATTTTCATCAGCGTGTCGCCGCTCTGAACCGCGTATTGGGTGAATTGACCAGTTCCGGGATTGGATCGAGGACTGCTGTCGCCGCGCTTGGCCTGTGAAGTATTGTCGAGCGTGGAAGGTGCGGCCATCGCGGGTTCCGGAGGGGTTCCCAGGGATTCGAGGCCAGCCAGCTTCTCCTGGGCAGGCGGGCTCACTGCTCCCGCGGGAGGTGGGTCCATCGCAGGGGGAGTGCCAGAAGGAGGCGGCGGTGCGCCGGCCAACTGTTCCAGTGATCCCAGATCATCCGGTGGCGGTGCAGCTGCCGTGTCCGCTGGCGGCGCTCCGGCATCGACAGCCGGAGGCGCTCCCGCATCGGGACTTGCGGCAAGCTCCGCTCCGCCCGCAGGCGCTGGATCGGTTTGGGCTATGGCATCCGTCGCTTCATCCAGCGATGCATCTTCGCCGCCGTTCTTCCCGGAGGAGGAACAGGCGCTCAATGAAAAGCTGACGGCTAGGGCGCCCATCAGAAAATATGGCTTCAAGAGATTTTTCGTACCCATACAGAGACCGTGTCGGACTCGACGGGGTAGGACTTGACGATTTTTTCTACAATCGAGAAACCAGACTAACGGGAAGTGACAGCCCTCGACTCCAAAAACAGGTCTCGTTGATCCAAGGCGCCCAGGATGGTCCGCGTCAAGTAATCAAAGTCTTTGGGGTCGTTCAAGAAATCCATCTCGTCGCTATCAAAAATCAACTTTTTGCCCTGTTCGTAGTCTTGCATCCAATCGTCGTAATACCTGTTCAGATTGGAGAGGTACTCATCAGGAATCGCCTTTTCGTACTCGCGTCCACGTAGCGCAATGCGTTCCTTCAGCTTCGGGAGGGACTTGCGAAGGTAGATGATGAGGTCAGGCGGGTTCAACATCCCGGTCATGACGGTGTAGAGGTCGAGGTAATTTCGATAATCGCGCTCGGACATTTGGCCCTGTTCGTACAGATTGCGGGCGAAGATGTTGGCATCCTCATAAATTGTCCGATCCTGAATGGCGCTGTTCGGGCGCTGAGTCACCTGCTGGTGGGCCTTGAAGCGGTTGTTCAGGAAAAAAATCTGGAGCGGGAACGCCCAGCGAGTCATGTCTTGGTAGAAGTCCGCGAGGTAGGGGTTCTCCGCCACGACTTCAAAATGGGCTTCCCAACCGAAACGCTTCGAGAGCATCTGGGTCAAAGTGGTTTTTCCAGTCCCGATGTTGCCTGCGATCGCTATGAAGATCTTTTCGTTGGACACTGCATCTACCCCCAGGCTCCCGGTCATAGGTTGACGGGCTCGGGTTAGTCAAGAAGTGGAAGTGCCCGAAGACCCAAAACCTATGGACCTTTGCTGGAAGATTTGGGATTGTAAAAATACCTATGTCGCAAATCCCGGAAACTGCAAACAAAGGCCTTGAAGGCGTCGTCGCGTGCACCAGCGAAATCAGCACGATCCATGACACGACTCTGCTCTATCGCGGATACACCATCGAAGACCTGGCCGCCCATTGCGGATTCGAAGAAACCGTCTACCTGCTCTGGAACGGGGCTCTTCCCAACAAGTCCCAGCTCGAGCAGTTCAAGGGCGAGCTTTCGAAGAGCATGACCCTTCCCCAGGAAATGTCGCCGATCCTCGAAAGCATCGCCAAGGTTCAGAGCCATTCGATGTCGAAACTCCGCACAGCAGTCTCCTACTTCGGGATGCTGGATGCCAAAGCAGAAGACATCACTCCGGACGCAGTCAAAATCAAAGCCACTCGAATGACCGCAGCGATGGGACCGATCGTCGCCGCGATCTCCCGCCTTGAACAAGGCCAGAAGCCTGTAGCCCCAGTCGCCGGCAAAACGATCGCCTGGAACTTCCTCAATATGGTCCGCGGCAAGGAGCCCACGGCTGAAGAAGAAAAACTCTTCGACACCGCGCTTGTGCTGCACGCCGACCACGAACTCAACGCTTCGACCTTCACTGCGCGCGTGGTCGCTTCAACTACCAGCGATTACTTCAGCGACATCACTGCGGCTCTGGGCTCCCTCAAAGGCCCTCTCCATGGGGGTGCCAACGAGCAAGTGATGCTCATGCTCAAGGACATCGGCTCATACGACAAAGTCGATGCCTTCATCGATGATGCCGTCAACGCCAAGAAGAAAGTCATGGGCATCGGCCATCGCGTCTACAAGAACGGCGACCCTCGTGCTCGCCTTCTGAAGGAACTATCGTTCGTGACCTGCCAAAAGGCCGGCTTGAGCGACTACCACAAGATGCTGGTCCGGATTCAGGAACAGATGGAAGCGAAAAAAGGCCTCATGCCGAACGTCGACTTCTACTCCGGCCTGGTCTACACGGCCCTGGGACTGCGTCCGCGCGACTTCACCCCGATCTTCGCGGTCAGCCGGGTCTCGGGTTGGACTGCGCAAGTGCTCGAGCAGTACGCCAACAATCGCATTTACCGCCCCCGCGCCTTCTACACCGGCAAAACCGATGTGATCGTGACTCCGATGGAGAAGCGGTAAACCCAGCGCTCGAAGCCTTTCAAAGTCGATTTAGCCCCGGTGCGGGGCATCTCAAAACCCCTGGATCAGGTGCCACTCGCAAGAGTGGTTCCGAATCCGGGGGTTTTCGGTTTCAGGACTTCCATTCAAAACTCACCCGATCACAGTCCCGAAAGCCCCCGATGCGCTCGGCTTCCTGCTCAGCCCGGAGCCTCAAGGGGCGTGTGACCCGCGACCCAGCCTCGAACGAAAACCGGAGGAGTTTTCCCTTTTTTTGCGACTTCCAGAGCGCCGCGATTTCGCCATCGACGAGGAGCACTCCGGGATTCCCGATCATCCGCCAAACGCGCGAATGGAGACTTTTGTCCTCAATCAGTGTTTCGCGGTCGGACAGTCCCAGAAACGGGTCCATGGGAGGAATCAGATGGATTCCTTTCGGGGCTCCTGTCGAAGCGAATCCGGGGGCATTTCGCTTCAATAGCCAGACCGGACCGTTTACTCCCCCCACGTCCACGAGGTCCTCCTCCACCAAACTCCAAAACTCGAGGGCTTCGGCCGCGTTGATGCCTGCCCATTTCGCGAATCCCCGGGGAGTCGACGGGCCGTGGAACTTCAAATACCGCTCCACGAGCTTTCGGCGAACGGACTCGAGGTCTGGATCCAGCACGTCCTTGCCCAGCCACTCCTCGGTGAGGACGTAGGCAGTGTTTCCGTTCTTTTCCGGTCCGAAGCAATAGGTCCCTTGGAGGCCCGCTGCGGCTACCACGGTGTAGGGCAAATGAAAGCTCGCGCAGCCCCGGCAATGCTTCTGGAGCTCTTTGGGGAGTTTTTTTCGCCATTCGGCATGAATCTCGTCCTGAGTGAGAGACTTACCCTTCAGGGACTTGAGTAGGACCGAGGTGACTTGCCGGAGCGCATCGGAGGCTGCGAGCTTTTGAGTTCTGACCATAGGCCAGGCTGACCCGAACTGGCGTTGCAACGCGGATTTCGTTGTGGGAAACACCGCGCGCGTGAACAGAGAGTAGTCGCGGGAGGGAATGACGTAACCCGCCCCGCGCAGCCCCGTGATTTCCACGAGGCTCCTTTTTTCCTTCAGAACCACTTCCAGATCCCGGCTTCGAAAATCTTTTATCCGAATCCCGATTGAAGTGACGAGCGTTCCCGGCACAGTGATCTGAATTCCAGGTTCGCAGACTCCCCTCAAGACTCGGAAGATATCGGAACCGCCGCCAATCGCGCTTCAACCTTTTGACTGATCTCGGTGATCTCGGCTTTGATGCCGACGATGTCCCTCAAATCGAGAACCAGGCTCTCCGGAGCGGGCACCGGCTTGTAGGACTCATAGTCGGCCATGCGGCTCTGGGCAAGCTGGAGGTCCTTTCGGATGCCCCAGAGCACCTGGCTCTCCCGCCCTCCGGACACCTGAAACTTCAGTTTCGCCAGGTTCACCAGAGAGCGTAAATGAAGCGGGCGTGTTCTCAGGTTTTTGTCGAGAACCTGGATCGCGAACTGCTTTTGGCCGGACTGCGCCAGTGCATCGGCATACCAGCTCTCCGCTTCCTCCGAGTCTTTCATTGTGTCATAGGCCGCGCGCAGTTCCTCGAGGGAGGCCGCAAGCTCCCCTCGAAGCGCGAGCGCACGTCCCAACCACAACCGAATCTCAATTTGATGGGGATTGAGCTTCTTGGCTAGCTTCAGCCGTTCGGCGGCGCTATCCACATCCCCCGATAGTAGCATCGCTTGCCCGAGCCTGACCAAGACTTCGACATTGTCCGGCTCCTGGTCGAGCGCTTTCTCGAGGCGCTCCTTCGCGGCCCGATATTGCTGAGCCGATAAGAAGTTGAGCCCCTCCTGGTAAATCAAAAATGTCGTGTTGGATAAAAAGGCTCGCGAGATCACCTTGGATCGACGGATCGTCGAGGCCCGCATCGAACCGCTCTGACGGACCGAAGCGCGGGACAGCACACCGAGGGCCTCCTCGCGACGTCCGGAGTAAACGAGCGCTTTCGCGAGGTCGAACGCGAACTCCGGGCTCGTGGTGCGACCCTCGAGCTTTCTCAAAATCAACACGGCTTCCGCCCAGTTTTTCTTCCCCATCCAAGCGCGCGCGGATTCGTACTCCACCGTCACGGATCCACCGGTTCTCTCCGTGAGCGCTTCGTCGACCGCGGCAGCCCGACTAGGCAAGAATAGACCATTGAGGGCCAAAATCAAGGCTCCGGCACACTTGATCCCACTCCGGAGTTTCTCGACACCGCGGCTCCGCGCCGTTAAACTGAAAGCTGCATCATATGGATATTGCTCGGCGGTTGCCATGGACAGGCATTAAATCGAATTCGAAGCGGGTTGTCAAAACCGCAGGCGTCGCTCTTCTGGCCGTAATGGCAGCGGGCAGGGCCTCCGCGTCCAACGCCACCTACCAGTTCCAGGACACAGATACCGTGCCTGCGCCGGTGCGCGACAGGGACCTGCCCAACATCGAAGCACGCTCTTACGAAGTCCGGATCGCGAAAAAAAGCGAATCGACCCGTGCCTACCTCTTCGACGATCCGACAGGCGCCAAACCTGTAGTCGGTCGCATCATGCTTTTGAAAAAAGACCTCGAGCCGATCATGGCGTTCCGCATCTTGAGGACGTTTGCCGAAAACAAGCAGTTCATAGCCAAGCGCGTCCGCCGCTACGGAAACCATGAAGACCTGACTTTGAATGAGTCCCTGACCGCGCTGGAGCGGGTGAATGAGATCCCACTTCCGGGAAGCATGAACTACAGCACCGAAGACGTGCAGGACATGAAGGAGCTGACCGAAGGCTCGGAGCTCGACGGGGCTGGGGCGTTTCCCGCACCCCGCGGCGCGCCTGACTTTTTCCGTTCAGACGACATGACCCCGCCAGCCCCCTCTCCTTCCGCCGCTCCGCAACCTGAGATTCCCGATGCCCCCGCTCCCGTCGCATCGCCCCCCGCGGAAGAGGAAAAGCGCGCGCCGGCCGAGGAACCTCTGCCCGATACCGAAGAGTATGACGCCGAGCTCGACGCCGGCAGCTCACCGTCGCCCAACGGAAAACCTTCCGACCGGATCGCGGGCCGCGTCTCACGCAACGAAGATGACGAAGAAGTCTATGATCCTTCTGCACTCCAGATCGAGGAGGTCGACCCGATCGACATCAACCGCCACGCTTTGGCCGGGCAGTTCGGGTTCTTCAAGAACCTAACCTCGGCCGGACTTCCCACCTATTTCACAGGGGGAGGCGTCCGGTACGGCCTAACCCTGGGCAAGATGATCCTGCTGTCTCGACCCAAACTTCAGGACGACTTCACGATCGAGGGCGGCATTTTCATGTACCGAATCAATGGGTACGCCAATGAAACCGACTCTTTCTCGGTCCTCCCGCTCGTTGCGACGGCGCGATACACGATTCACACGAGCGAAAACTTCGCGATCTTCTTCTACGGCGGAGTGATGAAGAACCAAGCCAGCAATACGGGCCCGGAAGGTGATACGACCGCAGACTCCCTGGCGACGCTCCGGACGCCTGTTACTTCCGCGGGCGGAGGCATGATTTTCCGCCTTGGACCCGGCTGGGAGGCCCGCGCCGATCTCGGCATGGATATGATTGCAATGGGGCTAGTGGTGAGGTTTTAATCTCTCCCCATGCTCACCCGAGTCTTGTCACTGCTCACCATCGCACTCGTCCTAGTCTCCTGTGGGGTCAAGGGCCCTCCTCTCCCGCCGGTCCCGGACACCGCTCAGGATTCTGATCGATCCGAAGGCACCCGACCCTCACCTCGTCCTTCAACCCCCCGGTTTTAGACTTCCGACCCGCGATGTGCGAAGAGGAGTGACCTATGTCCACGCCCTTTGATTTTTTCAAATACCGCTCGAACGAACTTTGTGCCGAGGCGGTACCCCTTTCCAGAATCGCCGAAGAACTGGGCACCCCAGTCTACGTCTATTCGACCGAAGCGATGCTCGCCCCTTTGAAAGAGCTACAAAAAGGCCTTTCTTCGGTCGAACACCTGGTCTGTTTCGCGGTCAAGGCTAACTCGAGTCTCGCGATGCTCGCGCTTCTGGCAAAAGCGGGCGCCGGAATGGACCTCGTCTCCGGCGGCGAACTTTTCCGAGCGATCCGGGCCGGAGTCTCGCCCCGGAAGATCGTCTTCTCGGGCGTGGGCAAAACGCGCGAGGAAATGGCACAGGCCCTGGGTCATGGAATCCTGTCCTTCAATGTCGAGTCCGTCGCCGAGTTACTCATCCTCAACGACGTAGCTCTGAAACTCGGCAAGCGGGCGCCGGTCATCCTTCGTTTCAATCCCAATGTCGACGCGAAGACTCATCCCTATATTTCTACTGGGCTTAAAAAGAACAAGTTCGGTCTCGAGAAGCCAGAAATCATGGCGATCGTCCGGGACATCCTCGACTACGGGGGCATCGAGCTCCAGGGCATCAGCATCCATATCGGAAGCCAGCTTTTGTCCCTGAGCCCGCTCCGCGACGCTTTTTTACGGGTTCGGGAGCTGGTCGATGAAATGAACAGAAGACTCCCAGTGCCGATCTCCGTCGTCGACCTCGGCGGAGGCGTGGGCATCCGGTACAAGAAGGAAAATCCACCGAAACTCAAGGACTACACAAGCCTGATCCTGAAGATCTTCGGACCAAAATCCAATCTCAAGCACCCACTCAAGATCCTGATCGAGCCCGGCCGCACGATCGCGGGCAACGCGGGTGTGCTCGTCACCGAAGTGCTTTATCGCAAACCCCGTCGAAACAAAGACTTCTTGGTCGTGGACTCGGCGATGAACGACCTGCTTCGTCCGGCTCTCTACGGGAGCTACCACGACATCGTCCCAGTGCATCAATCCCACGCTCGCGGAAAAAAGAAGAAATCCGACGTCGTCGGTCCCGTTTGCGAGAGTACGGATTGCTTTGCGAGCGACCGCTCCCTCGGTGAAAACCTGGACACAGGGGACCTGCTCGCAATCCTTTCCGCCGGTGCCTATGGTTTCACCATGAGCAGCAACTACAACACACGCCCCCGTCCCCCTGAAGTGTTGGTGCATGGCGACGACTACCGGGTGATTCGACCTCGCGAGACTTACGAAGAGCTGATCCGCGGGGAAAAGATCGAGTAGTCACCGCGCTCCCATGGTACGCATTACTTCATGCGTGGCGTATGGACGGCGTTGATCACTCCTTTCACTTCCTCGAACGAAATCGACTGGCCGGCGTTTGAAGGGCTCCTACAAGATCAAAAGGAGGCCGGAATCTCGGGTGTGATCCCCTGTGGAACCACGGGCGAAACTCCGACCCTGACCCCAACCGAAAGAAAGCACCTGATAGAACGCACCGTCCGGTTCATGAAAGGCTCGAAGACGAAAGTCTTCGCCGGTACTGGAACGAACTCGACTGCGGAAACCATTGAGAACTCCCGGTGGGCGGCAGAGCAAGGAGTGGATGGCTTGCTCCTGGTCACCCCCTACTACAACAAGCCGACTGCCGTCGGACTCGAGGCCCACTTTCGAGCGGTGGCCGACGCGGTTCCTTGCGAAATCATGCTCTACAACGTCCCTGGACGCAGCGTGGTCAGCTTGACGGCCGAAACGATCGCGAGTCTAGCTTCCCATCCCCGGATCCGGTCCATCAAAGAAGCCACTGGCAACGTCGCTTTCACGAGCGAGATCCTGGACGTCGTGGAATCCCAAGGCCGCAGGCTTGACATTCTCGGGGGTGACGACGCGACCTATCTGCCCCTCCTCTCGGTAGGCGGAGTCGGCGTGGTCTCAGTGGCAAGCAATCTGTTCCCTCGTGCGATGACCGCGATCCAATCAGCTTTCGACCAGGGCCGGGTTCTGGAAGCGGTCACGCTTCAAAAGAAATACTACCCTCTTTTCCGCGATCTTTTCGTCGAGTCCAATCCTGTTCCCATCAAAGCCGCCATGCACTGGGCTGGATGGTGCGAGCCGCATGCGCGCGCTCCTCTCGCCCCCCTTTCAGAGAGCGGATGGAAAAAGCTCGAAGCGAGCCTCAAGCGCTGCGGCATCGGCCCCGGAAGGAAGCCCCTGTGATTCAACTGGGCCTCCTGGGGGCAAGCGGTCGAATGGGCCAATGGGTCAAGCGCCTGTTGCAAACCGAGTATCCGGACAAAGCCCAACTCGCGATGGCAGTTCATGGCCAGGAGTCGGTTCAGCCTCTGCTCGGCACGCAGGTTGTGATCGACTTCTCATCGCCTGACGGGATGACCACGCTCGCGAAAGCCGGTTTGACCAAAGCGACCGACCTTCCCGCGTTCGTGGTCGCGAGCACAGGCTGGACGGAGGCGCAGCGCGACGTCATTTTGAAACTTTCCGAGCTTACGCCTGTCGTCATGGCCTCGAATCTTTCTGTCGGAGTGATGGCCCTCCACGAGATCCTGAAATCGGCGACCCCCCTACTGACACGACTCGGTTATGCTCCGGTCCTGGTGGAGACCCACCACCATCACAAAAAAGACTCCCCGAGTGGTACTGCGCTTTCGCTTCTGAAAACTATGCAGACTTCGACCCCTCTTTTGGAACCCGTGCCCATGCACAGCATCCGGGCAGGCGAGATCATCGGCGACCATGACGTGACCTTTTACGGCCACGGAGATCACCTCGTCATGGGTCATTACGCGCAGGATCGATCGATTTTCGCCCGCGGCGCCATCGACGTGGCACTCTGGCTTCACGAGAAAAAACTCCATGAACCCCGGCTCCATGGACTGTTCGGGATCGAAGCGTACTTGAAAGACTTAACCAGCAGCACTAAGGTGACTTCATGAATATTTACGTGTGCATCAAGCAAGTTCCGGACACGGAGACCAAGATCAAGCTCAATGCCGACTCGAGCGGGATCGACACCGTAGGCATCAAATGGATTGTGTCGCCGTTCGATGAATTCGCCATCGAAGAAGCGCTCCGCCTCCGGGACAAAAATCCGGGAAGCACCGTGACCGTGATGTCGGCCGGTCCCGTGCGAACGGTGGAAGCCATTCGGACCGCTTTGGCCATGGGAGCCGACAACGGAATCCAGATCGAGCTCCCAGAAGGCGCAGACAACAATCTAGCCGCCAAGGCCCTCGCCGGAGCACTCAAGAAGGAACCGAAAGTAGACATCGTGTTCACCGGCAAGGAGGCCATCGACGACGGAGCGGCCCAAGTCAGCCAATTGACCGCCGAGTACGCCGATATGCCCTATGTGACCGTGGTTCTCGGCGTCGAGTACGGGCCGACCAGCGTAAAGGCCAAGCGTGAGATTGAAGGCGGATCGTTCGAGATGGTTGAAGCCCAACTCCCTTGCCTGATCGCCGCCCAAAAAGGACTGAACGAGCCTCGTTACGCCAGCTTGCCGAACATCATGAAGGCCAAGAAAAAAGAAGTGAAGAGCCTGAAGATGGCGGATGTCGGAGTGAGCGAAGCCGATCAAAAAATTCGGTACAAAAACTACCAGATGCCGCCTGCGAAACAGGCGGGCAAGAAAATCGCAGGCGATCCGGCGACCCAAGCCAAGGAACTCGTCCGTCTCCTGCACGAAGAAGCGAAGGTGGTCTGAATTATGGCAAAAGTATTCGTCATCGCCGAACATCGCGACGGTAAGCTGAAAAAAACAACCTTCGAGCTCCTAGGAGCTGCAAGCGCAGCGGGACACGAGACTCATGCCCTCTTGCTGGGGGAAGGCGTAGCGGATCTCGCCAAGGAACTTGGCCAATACGGCGCCAAAGCTGTGCACTTGGTCGAAGCTCCTGAGCTGAAGTTTTACACCTCCGAAGCGTACTCCAAAGTGATCGTGGAAGTGCTGAAAGGCGCGACCCCGGATATCGTTCTCACCGGCCATACTCCGACCGGTCGCGACCTCATGCCACGGATCGCCGCACGCATGAATGTCGGGCTCGCCAGCGACTGCACTCAAGTCGCATTTGACGACGGAAAGCTGAAGCTCCGCCGCCCCGTCTATGCGGGCAAGGCAACCGTCGAAGTGGAGTTTTTGGGCGCAGGCCCGCAAATCGCCACAGTTCGCGCCAATGCACTGGGGGCTCCGAAAATGGATCCTTCCAAAACCGCTGAAGTGATCAAAGTCACGCCCTCGGGCCTGTCGGGATTGAAAACCAAGGTCTCCGAAATCGTCAAAGGTTCGAGCGGTAGGCCCGATGTCACTGAGGCCTCGATCGTTGTCTCGGGCGGTCGCTCGCTCAAGAGTGCGGATGGCTTTAGGATGATCGAGGACATGGCGGATGTGCTCGGCGCTGCCGTCGGAGCTTCGCGAGCGGCAGTTGACGCCGGCTATCGCCCCCATCGCGACCAAGTCGGACAGACCGGCAAAGTCGTGAGCCCGACCCTCTACATCGCCTGTGGCATCAGCGGCGCGATCCAGCACTTGGCCGGGATGCGCACTTCAAAGACGATCGTCGCGATCAATAGCGATCCGGAAGCCCCGATTTTCCAGGTCGCCGATTACGGCGTGGTCGGCGACATCTTCCAGATCGTCCCGCTGTTGAAGGAAGAGTTCAAGAAAGTGAAAGAACACTGACGCCTTGAACTGATGAGATTCGGTTGAATTCGAGGATCTGGGGGCCGCTTCCTATTTTTGGAATCGGCCCCTTCTTCATTCTACGGTGCGGTGAATGAAGGCACGCTCACTGGAACTCTCTGGTCAGCGCTGGTGCCGTCGCCCAGTTGTCCCTGGCTGTTGGCGCCCCAGCAACGGACAATGGCGTCACTTCCGACCGTGCAAGTGTGCGCGGCCCCCAAGGAGACATCGAGTATGCCGAAACCAGGGCCGAAAATTTGAACGGGAGTAAGTCGATTGGTGAGTGTCCCGTCTCCGATCTGACCCGAACCATTGCCCCCCCAGCACTGCAGTGATCCGTCCAAATGAACAGCGCAGGCATGGTTCCCGCCAGCCGAAATACGGGAGACATTGGGCGTCAAGCCGACCGTCACCGGGACGACCGAAACAGCTCCCGTTCCGTTACCCAATTGACCTTGGGCATTTCCTCCCCAACATTTCACGGTAGCTGTCCCCAAAAGTGCGCAAGTGAAGTCGGAACCTCCGACGATCTGCACTGCTCCAGTGACGCCCGGTACCGTTGCAGGGACTGTGACCGGCGAGCCTCCAGTAGCACCCGACTGCCCCACGTTGTTCATGCCCCAGCATTTGACCGAACCGTCGGTTACGAGGGCACAGGAGTGGTCCCATCCCGTAGCGACATGAATGAACGTGGATCCCCCTGCGTTGATCGCCGCCGGAACGGCCTGATCGCTTCCTCCGCCCGTCCCAAGTCGACCATTGGCCCCAAATCCCCAGCAGCGGATAGCGCCGGCGGCAGTCATGCCACAGCTGTGATTGGCTCCTACCGCCACTTCGACAAAGCTTTCAGCCGTATTGACCGGGACCTTTGCAGGCGAGGAATTGGATGTACCGTCTCCCAGCTGTCCATTCCCATTGACCCCCCAACAATAAGGGACGCCCCCTCCGAAAATCCCGCAGCTGTGTGAAATCCCAATATCGATCCCCGTACCACCCAGCATCGAAGGTATGAAAATAGGGACGTTCGATATCGACGGGCCTGCCTGTCCCCACTGTCCGCTGGCATTCGAGCCCCAGCAATGGACTTCTCCATCGGTGAATTGAACACAGCTCGAGTCACCTGCGTGACTCAACATCACTTTTTTGGGAGCGACCACGGTGAGACTGAAGATGGCCGACTGCCCATAGGCATCCAGGACCTGGATCACCGCGATGCCCGGGATCGAGGTCGTCGAAATCATCACTCCTGAGTTCGAACCGGTCCCTAGGACTAACGAGCTGCTCCCGCTGACGATCGAATAGGTTTTTCCACCGCCTCCGCCAGTAGTCCCTTCAAAAAAAGTCATGGAGTTGACTGGGACCGTTTTGGTAGGTGGACTGAACTGCAACGCGCTGACGACGGAGATTCGAACGATGCCGGTTACGGATCCCGTCCCGGACGTCGCCGTGACTGAATAGTCCGTAGGGACGCTCGTGTTCGCTGGAACTCCGACTAAAGCTCCCGATGTTACATTTAAATTGATTCCCGAGGGCAGGGCTGGGGATACACTGAAAGTGTAAGGACCGGTGAGACCCGTGATGCTGGGAATGTTGGGAGTGATGGAGACGCCGTTTTGGTAAACCGCGATCGGAACAGCATAAGCCAGGGCTTTTGCTTGCGCACTTCCGCAATCGACTCGACGAGGAGAAGCTGGATCGAAGGCATTCGCAATTTCGACGTTCGTATCCGAAAATAGATCCACGACCTGCCGACCCACTTCAAAAAATCCCACGGTCCCGCCAGGAGTATCGATCTGACCAACGGGGGCACTGGAACTACAAACCACTCCCGCCGAATCCACGACTCCGACGACTTGAATCAAGCGCGAGGGGCCCGATGGGATTTGAAGCGAAATACCTGCATCCGCTGAGAGCGCAATGGGTGCAGACGTTACACCTGCATAGGCACAGGAGGTTTTGCCGCTCAAAAGATCCTCGATCGGTCCCTGGAGATCCCGGGCTTGACGGTCCGTGTTGATTCCAGGTCCAACGACGTTGACCGCAAGGCAGCTGAATCCGTTCAAAGCGGGGGGAGGGGAGACGGTCAATACTTGAAAGTCACCCCCACTTGAAAGCGAAGAAACCCAGTTCGAGGTTTCATTGCGTGATGTCACTGGCTGGAAGCTCAAATTCAGGTTGTGACTCGTGGACTGCTCCAAACTGCACGACAAGAGGCAGCAGCTCATCAGCGCCAACCCTAAGCTAAATCGACGCGGGATGCGGAGAGGGGTCACCTCTTGATTGAATCATCCTTGAGTCACTCTCACTAGTCGGCGAATTCTGCCCCGGAGTCATGCGTCTGACAGAGGGCTGTCATGTGACCGAAACGATCAACCATAGTTCGTGAACCACAAGTACCCCAAGTACCCAACGGAGTCCCCCTCTGAGAATTCTTCTGCTATCCTGCCTACATGACTTGGCAGACCTTCTTGTTCCTCGCGCTCGCGGGTTCCGCTTTCGGCTATTCGGGGTACCGCTTCTCGATTCTCTTCAAGATGATGAAGGCCCACCAAGGTAAGGCCTACCGACTGGACGATATTCCGGCTCGGATCCTGACGACGCTCAAGAACGTCCTCGGTCAAAGCGCCGTCCGGCAAAAAAAGGCCATCGGCATCGCACATACGATGATCTTCTGGGGGTTTTTAGTCATCACGGTCGGAACCCTCGAGCAGTTCGTCTCGACGATCTATCAGGGTGCCAACTTCGAATTCGTAGGCGAGACGGCCTACCGCGCGTTCGTGCTTTTGCACGACGTCTTCACGTTCCTCGTCCTCGCCGGTGTCAGCTACGCGGCCTACCGTCGGTACATCGTCCGCCCCGAAGGGGTTGGCAAATCGACCGACGCGACGATCGTCCTGATTTTCACCGCTTCGCTGATGGCCTCGATCTTCCTCATGCACGGTTTCCACATCGCTGGGGCCGATCCCGTCTACCGCAGCTGGATGCCGTTCTCGAACGCCCTAGCCCACTTGGTGGGCGGCTTCGGCTTCAGCGCGGAAACCTATGCGGTTTTGGGACTCCTCTTCAAATGGATCCACATGTGCCTAGTTTTAAGCTTTGCGGTCTATATCCCGCGCTCGAAGCACCTTCACATCGTGGCCGCCGGTCCAAACACCTTCCTGCGGACGCTGCCTCGCGAAAAAGCGATGAAGCCGATCAACTTCGAGGATGAGACCGTCACCCAGTACGGAGCGGCCAAGGTGACCGACCTGTCCTGGAAGGATGCTCTCGACTATTACTCCTGCACCGAATGTGGACGATGCCAGGACCTCTGTCCGGCCCACAACACCCAGAAGCCCTTGACGCCCAAGATGCTGATCCTAGACCTCAAAGAGAACATGTATCGCAACAAGGAGAAGATCCTGGCCGGGAAGCTCGACGAAGTCAGCCACGTGATGGATGAAAACGTGACTGAAGACGTGATCTGGGCCTGCACTTCGTGCCGCGCCTGCGAAGTGGCCTGCCCTGTGTTCATCGAGCATACGGATAAGATTTACGACATCCGTCGCAATCTCGTGATGATGGAATCCCGATTCCCCGCCGAAGTCCAAACCGTGTTCAAAAACCTGGAGACCAATGCCTCTCCTTGGGCTTTCGCGCCCTCGGACCGCGCCAACTGGGCCGAGGGACTCTCGATCAAGACCATGGCCGAGGAGTCCAACGTGGACGTGCTCCTCTGGGTCGGCTGCGCCGGCTCCTACGATGACCGCAACAAGAAAGTACTTCGCGCGTTCGCGAGCCTCTTGAAAAAAGCGGGGGTGAAATTTTCGATCCTCGGAACCGAGGAGCAGTGTACGGGAGATCCAGCCCGCCGGATCGGCAACGAGTACCTGTACCAAACCCTCGCCAAGACCAACATCGAGACCATGAATCGTTACAACGTGAAAAAAGTCGTGACGGCATGCCCGCATTGCTTCAACACACTCAAGAACGAGTACAAGGACTTCGGAGGAAACTACGAGGTCGTTCACCACTCCCAGTTCCTGGCTCGCATGATCGCAGATGGAAAGCTTAAGCCGACCAAAGGTCTCGATCAGACCATCACTTTCCACGACAGCTGCTACTTAGGTCGCTGGAACAACGTTTATGAGCAACCGCGCGCGGTGCTGGCCTCCCTACCCGCCGCCCGGATGATTGAAATGAAGAGCAACCACGACCAGAGCATGTGCTGCGGCGCCGGGGGCGGCCGCATGTGGATGGAAGAAAAAATAGGTAAACACGTCAATATCGCACGCACCGAGCAGGCCCTCGAGACTCAAGCCGGGATCATCGCGTCGTCTTGCCCGTTCTGCATGACCATGATGACAGACGGGATCAAGACCAAAGAAATGCAGGACAAGGTCAGGGTCATGGACATCGCCGAGCTCATGGATCAGGCGACGCCCTGAATGTCAGTCCGAAACAAGCAAATCCTCATCATCGATGACGATCCCGAAGCACGCATGCTCATGCGAAAAATCCTGCAAAACATCGGTTTGACCGTAGCCGAAGCCGAATCCGTTCAAAAAGGCTTCGAGTTCGTCGCCCAGCAAACGCCTCATTTGACGCTGGTCGATCTCGAGATGCCGGGCCTCACGGGTTTCGACTTTCTCGAAATCCGTAGGCAAACCGACAATCTCCAACTGGCGCCTGTCATCGTCGTGAGTGCCCGCCAGGACAAAGAGTCGATCTATCGCGCCATCAGTTTGGGCGCTTCTGACTACCTCATCAAGCCTTACACCGCTTCGATCCTGGTTCAGAAGGTTCGCAAACACTTGAAGGATTATCAGTTCCAATCAATCGCATTTCCTCCCGCGTCCCTTCCTCGCGTCAGTTTCAGTGTTTCCGCTTCGATCAGCAAGATCGCGGAATCGACCTTTGTGCTCGCACTCCCCATCAAGCTCGGGGGAGATCAACCCGTGCGACTCGATGTGCCTGGCCTATCGGATGACTCCCCTTTCAAGAAGTGCGTTTTAAAAACGCTTTCTCAAGCAGGGTCCCTGATGCCTACTGGGCTCTACCTGAGCCGCTTGAACGCGATCGGGATGACGGAACCCTTGAACCGGATACTGGCCCGCGGCAAGCCTGCGACCTCCACCGAGGAGACAAAGCCCGCATGAAGCCCAAAGTCCTGATCCTCGATGACGACGCCGACTTCAATCAGATGATCACCCATGTCCTATCGAAATTCGGCATCGAATCGACTGCGTTTTCAGGTGCCGAGGAGTTCCTCGCTGAGATCAAGCGACTCCCTCCCGCACTCTGCATCATCGACTTGAACCTGGGACCCCCGAGGTCTGGCTTGCTCGTGCTCGAGAAAATCCGCAAGGAGCTTGGCGCCCGCATGCCTGTGTTCATCGCATCGTCGGAATCCGACCTCCAAGTGATCGCCCATGCCATCGAATCAGGAGCGACCGACTACCTCCTGAAGCCGCTGGATCGAAAACTTCTTACTTCGAAGCTGATGAATTACCTCTCTTCCCGCGAGCTCAATGAAGCGAGCTGGGAGTTTGATCAGGCAAGCGAAGGTGAGCTTTCCTGCACCCTGCGCACGGATATCGAGATCGTAGAAATCGATGAGCTCGGTTTGAAGGTCCAGCTTCCGCATCTGACCCCGAAAGGGACTCCGCTGCTCCTGGAGGGGGCTTGGCTTGAACAACTAACGGGGTCACCCAAGCCCCGATTGGTCAGTGTCACTTCGACTTGGGTCTCTCCTGATACGGGCCTCTACGGCGCCTACGTGGAGTTCGACTTGACGGATGATGCCCTGATCGCTTCGCTCCGCGCCTGGATCACCAAAAACAAGGCCACAGCCCCGGCATGAATCCGAATCGTCCGCTCTCCATTCTCTACGTTGACGATGCAGCCGACAGCCGAATGCTCCTCCAGGCATGCCTTCGAGGAGCTCCGATGACCTTAACCGAAGTCGAGGACGGCCTGAAAGCGGTAGCGGCCTATGAGGCAATCGAGTTCGATCTGATCCTCATGGACGTCGAGATGCCGGTGCTCTCCGGCTCCGATGCCTTGGCTCGGATCCGAAAGTGGGAAACGGCACAAGGCCTGCCCCCGGTCCCGGCGATCGCCCTGACGGGGAACGAGGAAGCCGCTGGTTTTGATTTTCACATCAAAAAGCCCGTGAAAAAAGCCGCTCTGCTCGAGATGATCGGAAGGATTTTTCCGATGCTTCAGACCTCCCTAGAGCCTTCTTCGCCGGACTCCGTCGATTCGACTCTGGATGAGGAAATTCGCGAAATGATGCCGGGTTACCTCGAGAACCGAAGCAAGGATCTTGCCCTGTTGTCCTCCGCATCGGCCAGCGGAGACTTTCAACAATGCGCAACCATCTTTCACCGGATCAAAGGCACCGCCGCGAGTTACGGCTTCAAAGAGCTCGGTCTACTCGCCGAACTGGGAGAAAAGCAAGCGAAGGCAGGCGACTCGGCCTCGCTAATCCTGATGCTTCGTTCCTATCGGAGCGAACTGGCGCGACAGCGGGTATTGTTCCCCAAAACAAGCCCTCGGCGGGGTGAGAGTTAGGGCAGAAGCCCGGTCTGATAGTGGTTCAGGATGCACGCTGGACTCAAGGGTGAACCGTAGTGAGCGACTTCATCGACCTTGCCGTCGAAAAAGTAGCCCGCTTGACCATAAAGTCCGATCCAACTGTGAATGACAACGGCGCAGCATCGGTCGGTGCCGTTCAAGTATCGGAAGCAGCCAGTGCTCCATCGGCCCAGATCTGACGACTTCCGGGTTTCCAAGTAGCAACGACGTGGTGCCAAACACCCGCACCCCAAGTCAGATCGGGAGTGCTCAAGAACGGGAAACCTCCTCCTTTGTATCGATCAAATCCAATGGCTTGCTTATATCGCTGGATCCGGCAATTGATTCCGGCAGGATTGGATTCATCGTAAATCGCTTGTTCTCCTGGGAAATTGGTCACGGAGGAGGATACCCAGAGCTCGACTGCACCCTGAAGTCGGTTCGACATGAGGGGCCCGGCTTGGAGATCCACGTCGCTAGTCGTGCCGTTGAAACCCGCCGCAGGATCTGAATCTCCCGGAAAAGCCTCGCTTTGATTGAGCGCAACACCCCCGTTGTAGGTACCCACTCAGGAAGTTCCAGTGCTGCCGGAATGGTAGGCCGTGAGTCCCGAAGTCTCATTCAATCGGCAATAACCGATCGGTGCTTCGGCAAGCACTGTGGCCGAGTGCC
>JAYVNB010000286.1:0-3406 GCA_043759365.1 Bacteriovoracaceae bacterium
CCTGTTCGCACTGAGCCTTTTGTTTCTTCCTCGAACTGCCTTTGCTCTGTTTGGCGAAGAGCTTGCTCCCCTGTTTCAACTGGTAGCTGGCCAAGTCAAAGAGATCGAAGCACTTGCGAACCAGGTAGGTGCCACTCAGGAGCAGACCAAGGTTTTGAGCGATCTCAACACAGGGATTGAGCAAACTGTTCGCCAGATCCAGGCTGTTCAAGACCTGGTCGAGCGTGCCCAAGGGTTAAGCCCTAGTGCGATCCGATCCATTTCTGAGCTGAACGACTATCTGGCGCGCGTCAACGACGCCAAGCGGGCAGTCGACGAAGTCCTCAGCATCCGAGTCGGGGCAGCTGCGGTTGCAATCGAGCAGTCCTCGGTTCAGAGCGAGACCGCCTACCTGATGGGTCAGGAAATGATCGCAACTGGAAGTGACTTAGCCAAGGAGTCGCAAACCGCCTCACCCGGGCGGGCAGCTCAGATTACGGCCGCCAGCTCGTCAGCGCAAATGCTTGCCCAAGGAGTAGAGCTTCAAACGATAGCTCAAATGTCACAAATCCAAGCGATGCAGCTAGATCTCCAGAGGGCGCAGCTAGAGCAAGGCATCGATGAGCGGAGAGCCAGTCGGGGGGTGTTCGCCGCCGAGCTAGCTCGCTCAAAGAGGCCAGCAGGCTTGGCCAAGCCGAGAGGCCGGTTGTGAGAACGACCGAGATCGGATCTCTCCCGATGGAACTTCTAGTTCCCTGGTCAAAGTCGCTCCTGATGGGTGCCTTTGGTTGGACCCTGATCCAGGCGATACGAGGCGAAGAAGCCTTAGCGCTCCCATTCGAGCGTCTTGCCATCGGCGTCCTTTCTTTCGTTTTCTATCCTGAAGCCAGCCGCCAGCTTCAGGGACTCTCCGCCGACCTCCAGGACCTCTTGAGGCATGCAGGCGGTAGCGCAGATCTAAAAGCGTTGGTTTTGGCTGCCCTCGAGAGCTCGGCTCAGGCTCCGCTCCCGGCCAGCCAAAGCACGACCTTTCTGAACTTGCCTAGTCTCACCGAGCAAGTGCTTCGAACCGGCGTCTGGGGGGCTCTCACTTTGATCGTGCAGTGGATCTTCCTCCTGGCGTCGATCCTCCTCGAGACTGCCCACGACGTCTTTTGGAAGTTGATCGTGTTCATGTTCCCCCTGGGCTGCGGTCTCTACCCTCTCTTTCCTCGGATGCTGACCAATCTTGCTCTTTACGCTATCGAACTGTGCCTTTGGATCCCGATCCTCATCTTGATCGAGCGGATCACGAGTGAAGTCGGCCGAACGCTGCTGACTCGAGAAGGCAGCCTTGGCCTTCCTCTGATCGCGGTTGAACTCATTGCGGTGTTTCTAATCCTGTCGGTGCCTATGACGGCTCATCGCTTTCTGAGCGGGGCCTTCTCTGGCGACATGGGGAGCGGCGGTAGCGTCATCCAGACTGGCAAACGTTGAATGGCCTGGACCCAGGGCCGCATCTTGGATCGGGGCAGGTCGTGATGGCTAAACTTCACCTCTTCCTGCCGCTTCTCTTTACATCGAGTTGTCAGTTGTTTGCATCCGACGACCTGCCGCTCAAGCTCACGACCGGCTTCATCTACAAACTTCGGTGCGAGGGGCGGCTGTTGATCTCGGCGGTCGGTGACGAATCGCTTCTCCGACTCGATCCTCTGCCCAAAGACAGCGGCTGTGGAGCCATCCTCAAACCTATGGGCCCAACGGGGGTCACCAACCTGTTGCTTGAGACGAGTTCTGGCTCAATTGGGCGAACAGTGGAGGTGTCAAATCCTTCGCCTCGCCGCCAGACTTCTCCACAGCTTGAGTTTTTTCTCAAATCGAAGGCTCAGGCTCTTTCCGAAGAGGTTTTGAAGTGAGCGCATACGGCCCACGCGCGATTGCGTTCACCTACATTGCTTTTGGCCTCAGCTATATCGGAGGCTTCAATGCCTATGCTGACGCGTCCCTTCAAGCGTCTCTCAATCGGTTGAAGCTCAGGCAGGCGGGTGTCAACCAAGCGATGGGGAACTTGGGTGTTCCCCTTCCCGGACTTGCTCCTCCCAGGTCATCCGCCACCGCTGACCGGGAGGAGCAAGTCCCATTATTTCGGGTCCATGGAGGCATGGACAATTTGAAGCTCCCCCAGGGGCGCTTCCTGTTCGGCAGAGTTGTGAATCGGCTAGTCGTAGGAGCCGAGGGTTCTCCCACCGTCGTGGAAATCCTTCCCGGGCAGGGTGGACTCTCTGGAATGAGACTCCTCGGCCTGGCCCACCAAGGCGCCGGGCAGTCGCGAATGAACTTGGACTTCAAGCAGCTCCTCTTTCGTGGGGGGAAATCGATTCCTGTTCAAGCGACCGCACTCGATGAGAGCGGGGCTTATGGACTCCCGGCTCAGGTCGTTAGCCAAAAAGCACTCTCCGTCATGGGAGCTCTCGCTTCGAGCTTTGTCTCGGGCTTGGCGGCCTCCCAGCAGTCTCAGTTGGTCAATGCCTTCGGATTTCAGCAGAGCCAAGCGACGGGCAAGAACGCACTCCTCCAAGGAGTGGCGCAAACCGCAGCGGATCAGAGCAAGCGGCTGATCGACGAAGCCACTACTGAGAAGCCGATCCTCATCGTCGAACCCGAGACGGCCGTCACCATCTTGATCCAAGAGGAGGTCCGGTGGTGAGGGGATGGTCTTACCTTTTGATCCTAAGCCTAGGGACCTCCAGCTGCGCAAGCCTGCACTCCCGGGAGCGCTTGGCTTTCGGGGTCGGACTCGGCGGGTCCCTTGGAGCGATCGGTGGGACTGCGTTGTCTCCCAATGTTGAGAGCAGAAGTTTGAATACCTTGGTATTTGGACTATCAGGGGCGCTCTTGGGGGGCATCGTCGCCCTCCTGACTGACCGGGCTCCTGAACCCAAAGCCGAAGATAAGAGCTTGCGGGCGAAGGAACTCAAATCGGCGTCAGGCGATCCCTCTGGGCAAGAGTATGTAGTTCCTACCGCTCATCCGCTCCCAGACTTCCTGAAGCGCAGGCTGAAGCTGCCCGTGATCGAAGAGTACATTGAGCAGGACTCTGTCAGCGAAGACGGCGTCTTGAACGCACCTCACAAAGTCTATCGGATCAAACGCCCGGCTGAACTGATTGCGCGCCCTGAGGACATAGAGTCCGGGGGCTCACCATGACCAGCTCACTCGACTTTCACTCCAAAAGTGGACTTTTGGACGGGGTTTTGGACCCAAATAGGCAAATCCCCCGCCAGATCGCTGCTTTAGTTCGCTCTGCTTGCTTGCGCATGAACCTGACCCCGCCCCCACTACGTAGTGTGACCGGGGTCAGGTTCAACACAGAGACGAACTCAAAACAACGATCTGGCGGGAAGAGAGAGGAGGGGGCGGAGTGGGTGAATTTGAAAAGGTTAGGAAT
>JAYVNB010000287.1:0-28441 GCA_043759365.1 Bacteriovoracaceae bacterium
TCCGCATCGCGAGTGGAGAAATGTTGGGCAAGGATCAACCCGTGATTCTTCAACTCTTGGAGCTTCCCGCCGCCCAAAAGGCGCTCAAGGGAGTGATGATGGAGCTTGAGGATTGCGCATTTCCGACTCTCGCCGGAATGGTTGGAACGGATGATCCGAACGTGGCCTTCAAGGACGCCCAGGTGATTCTGCTCGTGGGAGCCCGGCCCCGCAGTGCCGGTATGGAGCGTAAGGACTTGCTGACCGAGAACGGCAAGATCTTCACGGTGCAGGGTGAAGCCATCGGCAAGAACGCCGATCCAAGCGTCAAGGTTCTTGTCGTCGGCAACCCTTGCAATACGAATGCATACATCGCGATGAAGACCGCCGAGAAGTTCGGTCGGGTCAAAGCACGCAACTTCACCGCCATGCTTCGTCTGGACCACAATCGTGCGATCGGTCAGCTCGCCCTCAAGACCGGCAAAGCGGTCGCAGGATTCAAGAAGCTGGCTGTTTGGGGCAATCACAGTCCGACGATGCTCCCAGACTTCCGGTTCGCGACCACCGACGGGGAGGCAGTCCAGTCTCGGGTGAATGACTCGACCTGGACGCGGGATGTGTTCATTCCCACGGTAGGGAAGCGCGGAGCGGCGATCATCGAGGCTCGCGGCTCCTCGTCAGCGGCGAGCGCTGCGAACGCGGCTATCGATCACATGCGGGACTGGTGCCTAGGCTCCAAAGGGGAGTGGGTGACCATGGGGGTGCCTTCCGATGGGTCCTATGGGATTCCTCAAGGCGTGATTTACGGATTTCCCTGCACGACCGAAAACGGCGAGTACAAGATTGTTCAAGGTCTGGAAATCGACGAGTTTTCTCGAGAAAAAATGAACGTCACCCTGAAGGAGCTCGAGGACGAGCGCTCGGCCGTGGCTGGAATGTTGGGATAAATCAAAATGAACATCCATGAATATCAGGCCAAGCAACTCCTCAAGCAGTTCAATGTCCGCGTCCCTGAAGGAAAGTTAGTCGAAGAGGGTCCGGATCTCGCGTCGCGCGCCGAAAGAGCGGCTTCGGCCCTGTTTTCTGAGCGCAAAAACTCGGTTTGGGTGGTCAAAGCTCAGATTCACGCCGGAGGCCGCGGAAAAGCGGGGGGCGTGAAGGTTTGCAAGGATGTGAAGGCCGTTCAGGCCGCCGTCCAAGAAATCATGGGCAAGACTTTGGTGACGCCTCAGACCGGCGAGCACGGTAAAGTGGTTCATAAAGTGTGGATTGAGGAAGGCTCCGACATCGCTCGCGAGCTCTACTTGGGAATCGTGATCGATCGTGCGATCTCGCAGGTCATCATGATGGCTTCTACCGAAGGGGGAATGGAAATCGAGGAAGTGGCTCATCACTCTCCCGAGAAGATCGTGAAAGTCGCGATCGACCCGACTACCGGTTACCAGGCGTTTCACGGGCGTCGGATCGCCAAAGCCCTGGGATTGACGGCGGAGCAGACGAAGGAAGCCGTCGGATTTTTCGGCGGCATCTACAAATGCTTTATGGAAAAGGACTGCTCGCAGATCGAGATCAATCCCCTGATTGTGACCAAGCAGGGTAACTTGATGGCTCTCGATGCGAAATTCAACTTCGACGACAACGCCCTCTATCGCCATCCTGCGATCGTCGAAATGCGCGATCTTCAAGAGGAGAACGCCCAGGACGTCGAGGCTTCGAAGTACGAACTGGCCTACATCGCTCTCGATGGCAACATCGGTTGTCTCGTCAATGGAGCCGGTCTTGCTATGGCCACCATGGACATCATCAAGCTTCATGGCGGGGAACCTGCCAACTTCCTCGACGTGGGAGGCGGCGCCACGAAGGAGAAAGTGGCTCACGCGTTCAAGATCATTTTGAAGGATCCGAAAGTCAAGGCGATCCTCGTCAATATTTTCGGGGGCATCATGAAGTGCGACATCATCGCCGAAGGCGTGATCGCCGCCGCCCGCGAACTGAAACTCCAGGTTCCACTCGTCGTTCGACTCGAAGGAACCAACGTTGAAAAAGGCAAGGAGCTCTTGGCGAGCTCCGGTCTCAAGATCACACCCGCCGACGGTCTCACTGATGCAGCAAAAAAAGTCGTCGCTGCGGCCAAAGGAGCCTGAACATGAGCATCTGGGTCGATAAAAATACGAAGCTTCTAGTTCAAGGCATCACAGGCACGGCTGGAAAGTTCCATGCACTGGGTTGCAAATCCTATGGCACTCAAGTCGTCGCAGGCGTCACGCCTGGGCGCGGGGGACAGGATGTCGAGGGGATTCCGGTCTTCGACACGGTTGCCGAAGCAGTCGCTAAGACTGGCGCCAATGCGTCCATGATCTTTGTTCCGCCACCGGGCGCAGCGGATGCGATCGCGGAAGCGGCGGATGCGGGGATTCCTTTGATCGTCTGCATAACCGAAGGCATCCCCGTTCGCGACATGTTGACCATTCGCCGTTATCTCGCATCCACGAAATCGCGGCTGATCGGACCGAACTGTCCGGGGATCATCACTCCGGATCAATGTAAGATCGGCATCATGCCTGGGCACATTCATTTGGCTGGAAACATCGGTGTTGTGTCGCGCTCCGGTACCTTGACCTACGAAGCCGTTCATCAACTCACTCGCCTGGGAATCGGGCAAAGCACTTGCGTGGGAATCGGCGGAGATCCGATCAACGGCACCAACTTCATCGACGTGCTGGAGGCCTTCAATCGCGACAAAGACACGCACGGCGTGATTATGATCGGCGAAATCGGGGGCACGGCAGAAGAAGAAGCGGCTGAATACATCAAGCGCGAGATGAAGAAGCCGGTCGCAGGTTTCATTGGGGGAGCCACTGCACCTCCAGGGAAGCGCATGGGTCATGCCGGTGCGATCATTTCGGGCGGCAAAGGCACGGCGGAAGAAAAGTTCCAGGCCCTTCAAGCGGCGGGAGTCAAGATCGCTCGCAGCCCTGCGGATTTAGGAACGACCCTGAAATCGGCGATGGGTGCTTGAGCGGGGCGTTCTGACCTCTTTTGCGCTTCCCCGGTTCTGAAATTTAAGCTACGAAACGAACAATATCAGTCAATTTTTTAGGAGGCCTCAGGGTCATGGCGATTGAACGCACTTTTTCCATCATCAAGCCGAACGCAGTCGAAAAGAACGCGGTCGGAGAAATCATCACCCGTTTTGAAAAACGGGGTCTGCGCGTCGCTGCAGCTAAACTCACCCGCCTTTCGCGTGAAAAGGCCGAAGGTTTTTACATCGAGCACAAGGATCGTCCCTTCTTCCAGGGGCTGGTTCACTTCATGACCAGCGGTCCGGTCTTGTTGATGTGTCTCGAAGGGGAGAACGCCGTTCTTCTCAATCGCGAGATCATGGGTGCTACCGACCCTGCGAAAGCGGCCAGCGGGACGATCCGCAAGGATTTTTCCGACAATATCGAAGCAAACGCGGTTCACGGTTCCGACAGCACGAAGTCGGCCGAGCGCGAGCTTGCTTACTTCTTCGACAACGCTGAAATCCAGAAGCGTTACTGAAGGTTTTCCGGCGGGAGGGAGCGGCATCCGGCCGTTGCCTCCCGGAGAAAAATCAGCGATGCTGGGGCCATGCGCATCGCAGTGGCCCAGATTGATCCGGTCGTTGGTGCATTCGAGGCCAACGTCAAGAAAATCAAAGAAGCCTATGAACGGGCCTGCTCCTTGCGGGCCCGTTTGCTTTTGACTCCCGAGTTGGGGATTTGCGGTTATCCTCCGCACGATTTGGTCGAACGCCCCGAGATGTTCGAAAAAAACGATCGGGCAGTCGCCGAACTCATGGCGCTCACCCGAGGTCAGCCCTGTGCGCTGGCCGTAGGTCATATCGTCCAGACACCGTCCGAGACGGGTCGTCTTGCCCAGAACGTTGTCACGATTTTGGAAGGTGGGAAATGCGTCTTCAGGCAAGCCAAGACGCTGCTTCCCACTTTCGATGTTTTTGATGAAGCCAGGTACTTCGAGCCCGCCGATGAGATCCGACTTTGGGACTGCGATGGGACCCCGGTCGCGATTGCCATCTGCGAGGATCTTTGGGCGGGGGATCCTGCGTTGGGCCGCCGGATCTACGTCGCGGATCCGGTGGAGCGCTATCGTGAACTGGGTGCCAAGCTCATCGTCTCCCTTTCTGCGAGTCCGTATGAGTGGAACAAGCGCATTCGTCGCGAAAAAATTCACGCTGAAATCGCCAAGTCCTTGGGCGTCCCCCTGGTGTACGTGAACCAAGTGGGAGCGAACGACGAGATCCTATTCGACGGTTCTTCATTCGCGGTGGGTCCAGATGGGGGGGTTCTGGGAAGACTGCCAATTTTCAAGCCTTCCTTTGGTTTGTTGGAACTCGGAATCGGAAAGGGCCGCTGGGAGTTCCCTGATCCAGTCGATCGCGAGGACGAGCCGCCTGTTGAAATCGAGGTTCTGGCACGAGGTTTGGTTTCGGGAATCCGGGATTATTTCGCAAGAACTGGTTTCAAGATCGGCGTTTTGGGGCTGAGTGGCGGCATCGATTCCGCCGTAGTCGCTGCTTTGGCCGCCAAGGCCATCGGGCCGGCCAATCTTCTGGGAGTCGCCATGCCCAGCCAGTATTCGTCCGGACACAGTCTCGAGGATGCTGAGACCTTGGCCAGGAGCCTCGGGATGGGCTTCGAAGTTCATCCGATCAAGTTCATGTTCGCGACGACCCATCGTGAACTAGCGGAAAAGCGGGGAGGCCTTGCGCCGATCGCACAGGAGAACCTCCAGTCGAGGCTGCGGGGACTGGTTTTGATGACCCTATCGAACCACTATAATGCCCTGGTCCTCACTACGGGAAACAAGTCCGAGATCGCGATGGGTTACTGTACCTTGTATGGCGACATGTGTGGTGCGCTTGGCCCGATCGGAGATCTGTTCAAAACGCGGGTCTATGAGTTGGCCAGGTACTTGAACTCGACCTGGGGAGGTCCAATCCCCGAGCGGTCCATCACCAAGCCCCCTTCCGCCGAGCTTCGTCCGAACCAGACTGACCAGGATACGCTCCCCCCCTATGAAGTGCTGGACGCGCTTTTGGAGGATTATGTCGAGCGCCGAGTCTCCGTTCTGGAGCTTGAGCGCAAATACGCTGCGAATGCTCCGGGTCGTGAAGCGGGATGGGTCCGTGATACCCTGAAGCGGTTAGAGTTGAATGAGTTCAAAAGGAGGCAAAGCGCTCCTGTTCTCAAGGTCAGCTCCAAGGCGTTTGGGATCGGAAGACGGCTGCCGATCGCTAAAACCTGGACTGTGTGAAGAGTTCGGTCCCGAGCCGGTGTTGTAGGGTCGCTCAAACCATGTTAACGACGGAGCCATGATCAAGATGAACGGTGAATTGAAGAAAATCGTCAATCGGGTGAAAGCCACTCAGGCTCAGGTTCAAAAAGTTCTTTCAAATAAGAGCTGGCTGGAAGATGCCCGGAATTTCGCTGAAAAACAGGGTCGCGAAGTGAAGAAGCTTTTCGCGGACGACGTCACCAAAGTCAAAACCTTCATCGAGCGCGAGCGCAAGGGTCTGGAGTTGATCCAAAAGCAGCTTCCGGCTGAGATGAAGAAGATCAAAAAGTTCGTGGACCAACAGAAAAAGGAACTCGAAAAGATGTTGGCAACGGTTCGGAAGTCTGGCGGCAAGGCCAAAGCCAAAACGAGCCCCAAGAAGTCGGCGTCGTCAGGGAAGTCTGCGACCCGGAAAAAAACCACTCGGAAGTCGAACTGACGATCTTCTGTCTCGAAGGTTTTGAAGCGTAACCCCTTAAAATAGAAAGGAAATGCCTCCTGATCCGGAATGGGCCGTCTTGACATGGCCGCTTGATTTTTATATTCCTGATTCAAATAGGGAGGTTTTAGAAACTAAATCATCAATGGCTATTACTCCTAATCCGTCCAACCCATCGAATTCGTCCGGTCCATCCGGCCCTTCAAGTCCTTCCGGTCCGTCGGCTGGCCCATCCTCGGGTCCAACGATCACCCCGGCTCAATCCGGCCCTTCTGGAGGTCCTTCGGTCGGACCTGTCCGTCCCCCCGCCGGAGGAGGCGCTCCTTTTGCTCCTCGTCCTCGCCCGACGCGTGGAGCTCTTCCGGCTCCCAACAAGGATGAGCATCGAATCAATGAGCGCATTCGCGTGCCCCAAGTCCGCTTGATCGACCAGAATGGTGGACAAGTGGGCGTGGTTCCGACCCATCAAGCTCTCCAGATGGCTCGCGACGCCGGCCTCGACCTCATGGAAGTGTCGCCGAACGCCAGTCCACCAGTTTGCAAAATCTGCGACTACGGCAAGTTTAAATACGAAAAGAAGAAAAAAGAGCACGTAGCTCGCAAGAAGCAAACCATCATCAAGGTGAAGGAAGTCCAGCTCCGCCCACAAACGGAGGAGCATGACCTTGAATACAAGTTCAAGAACATCCGAAAATTCCTAGAGGATGGCGACAAAGCCAAGATCACCATCATGTTCCGCGGCCGCGAAATTACTTACGTGGATCAGGGCTACAAGATCATGCGTGCCTTGGCCGAGCAGGTGAAAGATATCGGTTCAGTGGAAGCGCCTCCGAAGCTCGAAGGCAAAAAACTGATCATGATCCTTTCGCCCTCGAAAAAGGCAGCGGGTGGCTCCGGTGGTCCTTCTGGCCCAGTGAAACCAGCAGGCCCGGGTATCGTCAGGACCTCGATGAATCCTCCCGAAGGGAACGATAATTCGAGTTCCGAATAAGCATCGATATCCACGGCCTATCTTCTTGACGCCTTTTAGGCTCTTGGAGTAGGTTGCTGGCTCTTGTTCACCGGAAACCTCATTTCGAGGCTCAATTCGGGGAAGTTAGGGGCTAAAACCTGTCTAACTTCGCTGAATGCCCGCGCAACAGGTCAAATTTTTGTTTTCCAAGGCCCGATGACGGGCGACTTGGGGAAACTTTGGAGAAATGGTTGTTATGAAGCTGAAAACCAAGAAAGCTGCTGCGAAGCGTTTTAGTTTTACTGCCACCGGCAAAGTGAAGTTCAAGCGCACGAACAAGCGCCACAATATGGGTAAGAAAAGCTCTGCACGCCTTTTGAAGCTGCGTAAGAGCGGAATCCTTTTCGCGGGCGACATCAAGCACATCGAAAAGTGCCTGCCCTACGGTTCCAAATAATTCATTTTCCGGATTTTTAAGGAGTAACAATGCCTCGCGCAAAACGTGGATTTAAACGCCGTCGTCGTCACAACAAGCTGCTCGATAAAGCTAAAGGCTTTGTATTCGGTCGCAAAAACAAGATCCGTAGGACTTCCGAGGCGGTTGACCGCGCCGGTGTCTATGCTTACCGTGATCGTCGCGTTAAGAAGCGCGATTTCCGTTCACTTTGGATCACGCGCCTCTCGGCAGCTGCCTCCAACAACGACATCAGCTACAGCCGCTTGATTTCTGCGCTCAAAAAGGCTGAAATCAGCTTGGATCGCAAGATCCTGGCGGACATCGCGATCAAGGATCCTTCGGCTTTCACGGCCATCGTGAACCAAGTCCGTTCGCTGGCTCCTGCTCACTAATCAGCCCCGATGATCGAGAAACTGGACGCTCTAGGCGGTCAGGCTTTCCGAGACATCGAAAAGGCCGGTTCTCTCGAGGCCCTCGAGCACGTTCGCGTGTCCGTTTTGGGTAAGAAAGGCGCTCTGAGTGAAGTCCTGAAGGGACTGGGCTCAGTCGGCCCAGAAGAGCGACCCAAGATCGGGGCTTCCGCCAATGAGTGGAAGCGCCGAATTGAGGAGGCGCTTTCTTCTCGCAAGGGGATATTCGAGGCGGCTGCGCTGCAAGAAGAGTTGCAGCGCGACCGGATCGATCCTTCGATTCCTGCCCGTCTCGCTCATCGTGGCAAGCTGCATGTCATCACCCAAGTGACCCGAAAGATCATTCAAACTTTCGGGCGTTTAGGTTTTGAAGTCGCTTCGGGTCCTGAGATCGAGACCGAGTTCCTGAACTTCGAAGCCGTCAATATCCCCAAGGATCATCCTGCCCGCGATATGCAGGATACTTTCTTCATGGGTCCTGGGGTGGTGCTTCGGACCCATACTTCTGCGATCCAAATGAGGGAAATGCGGGATCGGCCGTGGCCGCTGAGGATCCTTTGCCCGGGGGCGGTCTATCGTTGTGACAACGATGCGACTCATTCTCCGATGTTCCATCAGATCGAGGGTCTTTGGGTGGACCGCAAGGTCACGATGAGCGATCTCAAAGGTTCCCTTGAGTTTTTTGCCAAGGAAATTTTCGGTCCTCAAGCCAAGATCCGCCTTCGACCCAGCTATTTCCCGTTCGTTGAGCCGGGAGCGGAAGTCGATGTGAGCTGGGGCAAGGGCTGGCTTGAAATCTTAGGTGCCGGCATGGTCCATCCGCGACTCTTCGAAATGGCGGGTTACAAGCCGGGCGAAGTCAATGGATTCGCTTTCGGGATGGGCATTGAACGCATCGCCATGCTCGTGCATCAGATTCCCGATCTTCGAATGATGTACCAAGGCGACATTCGCTTCCTCAATCAGTTTTAACACCGGTTTTAAATACAAATTCCGAAGGGCTGACCCATGCGCGTATCCTGGAAGTGGCTCGCCGACTTGGTGGACCTGTCTGGCTTCAAGAGCCCTGAGGCGTTGGGAGACTTCCTGACCAGTCGCGGACTGGAGGTCGAGGAGCTGCATCGGCAGGATGCCGGCTTCGAAAGCGTCGTGACGGTCCGGATACTGGAAAAGAAACCCCATCCCCAGGCTGATCGACTGAGCCTGTGCAAGGTATCCCAAGGCGAAGGCGAGCCGGTCGACATCGTCTGCGGCGCGCAGAACATGAAAGTCGGGGATATCGTAGCGCTGGCGCAAGTGGGGGCCAGCCTCCCCAACGGGATGAAGATCTCACAGGGCAAGATCCGAGGCGAGGTCTCCAACGGGATGTTGTGTTCGGAGTCGGAGCTCGGGCTTTCAAAAGAGAGTGACGGCATCCTCATTCTTCCAGAGGGCACGAAGCTGGGTCAGCCACTGGCCATGCTTCTGGGACGTGATGATTCGATCTTCAGTCTGAAGCTCACTGCAAATCGCGGCGACTGCCTAGGACACTGGGGGATCGCGCGCGAGATCGCTGGAGCGCTCGGCAAACCTCTGAAACGTCCCCCGGTCACTGAGCTTGACTGGAAGGGGACCCGAGTCTCGATCGGATTGAACGCCGGGGAGAGTGCGCCGCAATTCTACGGATGCGTGATCGAGGGCGTGAAAGTCGGCCCTTCGCCGGCTTGGGTGGTCCGTCGGCTTGAGGCGGTCGGGTCCCGCTCCATCAACACGGTTGTCGACGCCACCAACCTCGCGATGCTCGAGTTCGGGCATCCCATGCACGCTTACGATTTGGACCTCTTGGAAGGCTCTCGGATCGGTGTAAGGCAAGCCAGGAGCGGGGAGGCGGTTGCCTTGCTCGATGGCAGCTCGGTTCAGTGCGATGGCACTGAGCTCGTGGTCGAGGATGGGGCACGGGCAGTGGGCCTCGCGGGGGTCATGGGGGGGGGGAACTCCGAAGTCCGAAGCGGCACGAACCGACTTTTTTTGGAGTGCGCCGAGTTCGCTCCAGGCGTGATCCGTAGGACCGCTACGAAGCATCAGCGTCGGACAGAAGCTTCGCATCGCTTCGAACGCGGGATCGATCCTCGCGGATTGCCGGTCGCCTTGGGGCGTTTGACGTCCCTCATCCTCGAGTTGGCGGGGGGCTCCGTGGTCGAGTCCGAGGCAGCCTTTCTGCCTTCGCGCGATCCGAAGGCGGCTTCCTCCCGGAAAATCGGTTTCGCTCCCGGCTACATCAATGAATATCTCGGAACGGACCTGACCGAGTCGGAAATCGTCTCGGCTCTTGAAGCCCAGGGTTGCGAACTCCAGAAGTCCCCAGCCGAGTGGACTGTGATCCCTCCCTCCTATCGCCTGGATCTTTCGATCCGGGAGGATCTGACTGAAGAAGTAGCCCGCCATGTCGGTTACGATCGGATTCCGTCGACGATTCCGCAGCTCACTTCGGAGCCTAGGCCGATGGCTTGGGACGCGAAATTCTCGAAGATCATGATTTTGGATCGGGCCAAGGATGCTTTGGTTCAACAGGGTCTTTCGGAGGTCGTGAATCTGGGCTTCGCTAACTCGGCTTGGTTGTCCCAGTTCGGCTTCGAGAATCCCTTGAAAGTGATGAATCCGCTCAGTGAAGAGACCGACTCCATGGTGCCTTCGTTGATTCCGGGCCTGGTTCGGAACGCACTCGACAACTGGCGGCACCATTTCGGTTCCGAGAGCCTCGCGATCCGCTTGTTCGAGATTCGTCCCACCTTCCATGCGGACGGTCCTTTGAGCGCCCAAGGTGAGATGCAGACCAACGCTCAGGAACGTTGGAAGCTGTCGATCGCGATGAGCGGCCCAAAGTACGCGGGAGGGCTCCGGAATGAGTTGGGCCAGGTCGATTTCTACGATTTGGAGGCGGCGATCGAAGGGATGTTCGAGTTCCTCGGAACCAAGGGAGTGCGCTTCATCCCATTCTCCCAATCCCGGACACAGGGAAGTCCGTTATTTCATCCCGGTCAAAGCGTCGAAGTTTTGGCAGGCAATCAAGTCGCGGGGCACTTCGGGCAGCTCCATCCTGCGCAAGCGCGGGCACTCAAAACGCGCGATACACTCTGGATCGCAGAGCTCGATTGGGAGGCCATCTTGAAGCTCTCACGGCCTGCGCAGGAGAGTCGCGGGTTCAAGCCGGTGCCCCAGTTCCCCCCTATGGAAAGAGACTTTGCGCTGGTGGTCAAAGACGATGTTTCATCCGACAAAATCACTCAGCTTGCATTGAAGGCAGGGAAGCCCTTGGCAAAGAGTGCAAAGATTTTTGATATTTATCGCGGAAAACCGGTCCCCGAGGGGATGACAAGCGTAGCTGTCCGAGTTATCTTTTTTGATGAGGGGCGCAGTCTCCAAGAATCGGAGACCGAAGCGGCTTGCCAGCAAATCCTTGAAGTTTGGAAGAAGGAGCTGGGAGCGCAACTGCGCTAAGAGATTCTCATAGAGGAGAGCCAGAGCTGTGGCGATGACCAAGGCGGATATCGTTGAAGCGTTGTACGAGAAGATTGGATTCTCCAAAAAGGAAGCGGCGGATCTCGTCGAGCTGGTGTTTGACACCATCAAAGGCACGCTTTCCCAAGGTCAGAAAATCAAGATCTCGGGATTCGGCAATTTCGTGGTGCGTGAAAAGCGTTCCCGCGTAGGTCGTAACCCGCAGACCGGTCAAAGCATCGAGATCTCGGCTCGCCGAGTGCTCACTTTCCGACCTTCGCAGGTTTTGCGAGCGGAAGTGAACTCGAGCCTGGAAGGTAAGCCCGTCACGGCTGCCATGGTGGCCGCGGCGAAAGCGGCGGACGACGAGGAAGACGACGACGAGAACTGAGCCATCCTGGTTCAGTCGCCGTCGTTCAGGGTGGTGTGATCCGGTTCAAGGTGCAAATCGCGCCTTGGAACCGGCTGACCCCGCTGCCCGGATGGAATCCCTATGGAAGGCGTGAAACCCATTCCTGACAAGCTCTACTTTCGAATCGGCGATGTCGCTGAGATCGTTGGGGTCAAGCCGTACGTCCTGCGGTACTGGGAATCCGAGTTTTCGATGATTTCCCCCGAGAAGTCTTCTTCCAATCAGCGGGTTTATCGTCGAGTGGATGTCGAGACGGTCATTTTGATCAAGAAGCTGCTGTACGAAGAGCGTTACTCGATTGAAGGGGCGCGGAAAAAGATCCGGGAGCTCAAGCGCGAAGGCGGGCTCAAGTCGCTGAGGAAAGCGGTCGCGCTGGACGCCGGCGTACCCGCGCCAATCACTCTGGAGCCCACGCCAACTGCGGAACCGGTGCCTTCCGCCCAAGTCATTGCCGAAGTCGAAGCGATGGGAGAGCGGAGATTGACCGAAGCATCTCGAGTCCGCATCCTCGCTCTGGAGCTGGATCTCCTGAGTCGGCGGCCGGTGGGAGATTTTTTCCGCTGAGTACCGATGTTTGGCATGGCTCGAGGGAAGAACTGTTTCGGCCGAATGTTGCGGCCGTGATCCTGGATCCGCTCGGCCGGATCTTGATCGGTCAGCGAGGTTCGGAGAAGTCTGGCGCTTGGCAGCTTCCGCAAGGAGGAATCGAGCCGGGAGAGGCTCCGGAGCAGGCGGTACTTCGGGAAGTGCAGGAAGAGACGGGGCTTACCCGGGTTCGAGTGATCGGACGCACTTTGAAGTGGATCACCTACGTTTGGACCGACGGGAGCCAGCGCGTGGATTCGGTCTACATCGGGCAAAAACAGATCTATTTCGCGCTCGAACTCCACGGAGTGAACGAAGATCTTAGACCGACCCGTTCATTCGAGCGTTTCGATTGGGTCAAGTGGGACCAAGTGATCCATCGTGCACTACCCTTGAAGCGCACGGTCTACGCGCGCGCTTGGGAAGAGCTGGAGAAGGTCATCTCCAAGGGCACGCCAACCGCTCGATGACGGGGCGGGCGAGGTTCAGGCCTAGGATTCCCTCCATCGGAGTCAGGAGCCCAGGACTGGTCAAATTGAAGTCAGTGACTTGGGCCTCGATGAGGTCGACGGCTGCAAGGCGTACTTTCAGGGTGCGCAGGTGTTTGCCGACCTTGTCCGCCGCGCGTTTTTCTTTCGCATTGAGCCGCGTGGGACTCAGGAATCCGCCCCGATCCATGTCGATCTTGAACTCTCCGCTTTTGGGCTGCTTGCGGACGCAGGCGAGGAGCTTGCCGTCGAGGAACCAGAGTCGTTGCTCGCCTTCAGCGATGCCTTCCAGAAAGCGTTGCAAAAGCACGGGGAGTTGGAAGCCCCCTGTGCTTTTCTCGAGCACGGCTCGAGCGGCTTGCGTACCGGAGTCGTTCCGAAAGTCCAGAAGCTCGACGCCTTTGCTCTGAGCCTCATGCAAGGGTTTGAGGACGACGCGCCCCTCTTTTTTTCCGAAGGACAGGAGGTGATCCCATTCAGAGGACGCCAGAGTGGCGGGGGACAGTCCGTTCACCACCGTGCCTTCAAGCTTCTCATTTCCGAAAAAAAGGACTTCCGCAGGATTGATCAGCTCAGCGCCCTTGATCGAGCCCAGTCCCATCTGGAGGATCTGCAGTGGGTGGAGGTAGGCGAGGTCCACCGGTGGATCGGTCCGATAGGAGAGCTTTTGGAATTGGTCGGGTGTGAAGTTCCGGGACGGACCTAGGACGAACGACCCGGGTAGGCGATCGCCAGTTTCGCGGATCCGGACAGCCGTGAGAAGTGTGCGGCTGTTTTCGCGGCGGATGCTTTTCACGTCGGTCCAATAGTTTTCGTGACCCAGGGAGATCGACTCCTGGGCCAGGCGAAGCGTCGTATCCTTGACGTGATCCAGGGTTTCCCAGGGGTCGGTGATCCAAAGGAATCGGATTCGAGGGTTCCGCGTGGCCATCAGGAGTTTCCTCGGACGGGCAGCGCGATGCGGACCGAGACTTCGCGAGCGATGGCAAGAAGGGGGTGCGAGGGTTCGCCCCATGCGCGCTCCAGTCCGGCACATGCAGCCGTCAAGGAGGTCAGCGTCTGCGCTCGTGCGTCGGCTTCAGAAAGATAAAAGAGAATATTCGTCGGGTCACACTCTTCAGTGGCGGCATCATCCAGATCATCCATCACTTGAAAGGCAAGGCCGAGTTCGGAGGCGAAATGATCGATCGCCTGGCTTCTCGGGTCCGTGGCCTGAATGCCGTGAAGAGCCTTGGGCAGGAGAAGGGATGCTTCGAAAAGGGCACCGGTTTTTTTCGCGTGCATGGTTCGGAGGTCCTCGATCCTCGAGTCCGCGCCGAGAGTCTCCTCGAGCCCTTGGCCACCGATCACGCCTCGGGGTCCTGAAGCGGTGGCTAACTCTCGAACGGCTCTCAAGAGGTTTCGGGGCTCAACATGGGGTTCGGCATCCAGCAAAGCGTCGAAGGCGAGGGCGAGGAGCCCGTCTCCGGCGAGCAGGGCCGTGGACTCATTGAACTGCCGGTGATTGGAGGGCCGTCCCCGGCGAAAGTCGTCGTCATCCATGCAGGGTAGGTCGTCATGGATCAAAGTGAAGCAGTGGACCATTTCCAAGGAGATTGCCGCAGCGATCCCGGCTTCGGGTGCAAGTCCGAGTAGTCGGGCGCATTCCAAGGCGAGGCGTGGCCGAATCCGTTTTCCCGGCGCGAGCAAGCTGTAGCGGATGGATTCGACCAGCGACTGAGGGACTCCTGAGGCCATCAGGTGGCTATCGAGCGAGCGCTCGAGAGCGGCTTCAAAATCCAAAGGCTTCACTGGCCACCCGTCGGCGTGGCAGGAGTGGGGGTCGGGCTGAAGATCGGCCCCGAGAGGGTGTAGGCGAAGTAGCCGTCGCCCTGTTTTCCGGCTCCGATCAGGGCATCGATCAACGGAAACGCCTGGACGATTTTGTCCGAAAGCTTGAAACGCGTCTTGAGATTCAAGGTGCTCTGGTCCATTTGGCGTGCGAGCAAGATATCCCCGGTCACGGTGGCGATCAAGTCATCCGCGCTGCCGGCCTTGCCGAGTTTGAGGGTCTTGATCAGGGCTTTGCCTTGACCCACAGTGACATCGAGCATGCCTTCAGAGATGCTCAAGGCCGGAACCGCGAAACCGGAGATGGTTTGAGAGTCGATGGAGATCTTGCTCATTTCCAGCTTCACGGGACCATTCCAGCTCGTGGGGTTGTTGAGATTGCCCGAAAGAGAGCCTTCCCCGTTGACGGTCGCGGAGCCTTTGAGCTTGGCGAACATCGCCATCAGGCCTAGGCGGCCAAGATTGAGTTGTTTGGCGGAGAACGAGAGACTGCCCTCCTCTTTACCTAAAGCGAAAGAGGCTTTGAGTTTTCCGTCGCCTTGCTTGAGGGCCAGGTTTCCTCCCATTTTTCCGGTCAATAACGGCAGAAAAGCCGGCGAAACCTCGAGTTCGTCGATCTTGATCGGAAGATCGGGGGACGGAGGGGTGATCACTACGTTTCTAAGGGTATAAGAGACTCCAAAGAGGATCGAGAGCGACGCTGAGCCGGCGCTGAAACTCATGCCCTGCTGATTCAAAACGTTGGAGATCGTGCCTTGGATGTAGTTCTTCAAACGGACTTCGGGAAGTTTCACCAAGGTGAATAGGATCAGGAGCCCGAGCGTCAGGCCGGTCCAGCCCAAGCCGCGAAGGATCTTCTGAGCACGGCTCAAAGGCACTTCAGGGGCTTGGAGTTGAGTCTGCGTCTGGAGTTCAGGGATGATCAAGGCTTCGGTGTTTTCCATCAGGGATCACTTCTCCGTCGTAACGAGCTTGAATGCGGATACTGCCAGCGTCGCATTGAGGTAGCCGCTAGGATCCATCTGGGTGTCGATCGTCAGGTTGCGCAACTTCACGGGGCGATGACCGCTTTCGAGCTGGAACGCGTATCGAACCACCTGTTTGATGTTCACCTTCTTGAGCGAAACCTCGATCAGAGCTTCCTTCGCCAATTCGGAGTTCGTGCCGACCTTCTCTTCGCCGATCGTGACGACGGATTTCTCCATTCCCGCTTGGGTGGCGATAGTCTCGAAGTAGGGGGCCCAAGGACCGGATTCGGTTTCAGACCCGGAGGCTACGGAGGGATTGGATTCGCGCAGTCTCCTCATTTCGTCGCCTGCGGTCTGAATGGTTCCGAGGAGCTCGGTACGCTCGTTCAGGTCGTGACGAAGGGCCCGCACGCTGAAGATCGAACTGAGGACGAGGACCAGGGTCAGGAGCGAGGAGAGGCCGATTCCGGCGGCACGAAGGTAGGTTCGGCTTTGCGGGTCTAGTTCCTCCCATTTCCCCTTGAGTTGCTGGAACCAAGCCTGTTCGTTGACCTTATCCCCCAGAGTGGAGAAAAAACGCCCCAATTTGCCTTCACTTTCCATAACTGTCCTCCGTCGGCTTGCCCGTGAACGTGATCTTGAGGCGCTTGGGAGCACCGTCGACTCCGGGGACTTCGTCGATTTTCGAACGTTGTACTCCGGTCATCTTCCGGTCCACGATGCCAGCCAGACGCTCGGCCATCTGGGGGTTGTTGACTAGGAAAGTGAGGCTGGCCTGCCCTTCGGCCTGGGCGTTGTAGGGACTGGCCGGAGAGGCCCCCACTTGGAAGTTGACCAGGTCGAGCACCACGTCCTTGGGGATGGCCAGCGACATCTCCTTCAGGAAGTTCAGCGGCGATTTGGCGTTCTCGCCCATCAGGGTGGCTGATTCGCGCGTGCGGGTAAGCTCTTGATTGATGCGCGCCTTGAGGGTCGAGGTGTTGCTCATGTAGGTGCGGATGGCGCTTGGGGCGAGTTGCCCGAAAAAGCTGCGGATCGATTTCTCGAGTTGGACATCGGTGGTCTTGAGGCGCGATTTGTAGACCTGATTTTGAACGAAGAGGCTGAGGAACAGTGAAGCTGTGATGACCGCCAGGGCCGCGATCGGCCTCCGGAGGTTGGCCATATTGAGGCCTCGGGACTGCCCGAGCTTGGCAAACTCGCCTTTGCGGAGGTTGATTGCCGAGCTTCTCTCGGATCCCACCAAGCAGAGCGCGAGCGCCGCGGCCAGTCCGAAGCTAGCATCGGTGGGTTCGGAATAGGTGACTCCGGAAGTGGCGATCGCGCTGAGCGCTTGGAGAGGGCGAACCGGGACATTGAGTTCTTCCTCCATCAAGCGGGCCATGCCCGGGAGCAGGGAGGAGCCACCTGCCAGATGGATTGTGCCTACGGACTGGTGGGTGACGTTCTTACAGGTCAGATTGGCGTGCCGAATTTCGCGGACGAGCTCCATCAGCGGGGGCAGCAAGGTATCTGAGAATTCAATTTGCTCCGCAGTCGCTTGGGCACGCTGGGAGGGCGGAAGGACGAATCCGTTATCAAGCTTCGCCGCTTCGGCCTGGTCTGGGGGGACGTTGTAACGGTTCTGGATCGAAGCGGTGAGGTCTCGTCCGCCGAGTGGGATTTCGCGGGCTAGGATGGGGGTTCCGTTGAGGTGGATGTAGAGGGTGGTGTGGTCGTGGCCGACTTGGACGAGCAGTGCGGGCGCGGCGTCCGGAGTCGGGGAAGCGCCCATTTTGTTGAAGAGGGCGCGGTAAGCCCAGGCTTCGGTGGTGATCAGGTCTGGATCGATTCCGGCGGAGTTCCACTCGGCGACACTCGCCAAAAGGTGTTCCCGAAGAGTGGCTGCCACGTGAACATGGCTGATTTGCCCGACAGTCGAAAGCACGGAGTAGTCATAGACCGTTTCCTCGAGCGGAAACGGGAGCTCGTCGTCGAGCTCGAAGCCCACGCTGGCTTGGATCGCTTTTTTGTCGCGTGTCGGAAGACTCAGGTTTCGAAACGTGGAGCGCTGGGTACGCAGGGCGGCGACGATTCGATCAGGAGACTTCGGAAGGCTCGCAATCAGGGCGCGCGCTACTTCGAGCGGGTTCTCCCCCGCGGCGATTTTAAGCTCATGGTATTCGTGGACCTCGTAGCGCCCGAAGGCACTGTCGAGTTCGACGGCTTTGACGCTAGTGGTCCCGAGATCGATTCCTAGAATTCGCATGAAACCCTCTTCATAAAATTCTCATGAATGTGATTCTCAAGCCAGAGTCTGCAGCAGCCTTTGAGGACGCGGCGTTGGGGTCGGGCGGTGCGGTGGCAGCCGCGGCTCCGCCTTTTCCTGCCGCGGTGCCCGAACCAGTGGACTTCGAGGTGCCTGAACCCCCGACTTCCACCCAAGCCTCGAGAAGCTTGGTCGCTTGGTTGACTTGGGCTTGGACGGTGATTTTGAACACCGACTCGTCGGTCACGATTTGAACACCCTGAGTGCTCAGATCCGTCTTGAATTTGGCGATCGCCGTGTCGCTCCCGAGCGTCTTGATGCCGGTTTTGAGGTATTTGAAGAAATCATCCGGGGCCTTGAAGGTGTTTTCTTCTTCCTCACTGTCTCGGAACTTGAAGAATTCGGTCACCTCCTCGTTGGTAATCTGGGGGATCAGCGCTCGAAGAGTCGGCTCTTTCAAAGTATTGACGTTGAGGCCCGGGGTCGTGGCGACCGTGAGGGCGGGAGCGAAAAGCTTGTAAAGCCGGTCGTCCATCCCCTGGACCATGTGGAGCTCGGACAGCTCATAGAAGGGGGCCTTCTTGGAAGGGATGAGTTCGTTGCGGGGTTCGTTCTTGCGTTGGTAAGTCCGGTCGGCCCATGCGGTGATCGAATCCATCAGATCGTCGATCTTGAAGTCCCGATACTCCTGCGCGAAGTCCGGATCGGCCTCGAACTCGTGGGTCATGATGCCGTACAAGTAATCCCCCAGGGCTTTGCGGGCAACCGTCGGATCGAATGGCTTCGCTTGAGCTCCGTTCGGATCCGGGTTTTGAGGGGTGTAGGTGACCCCGTTCGTGCCCGTCGGTGAGGGAGAGGGACTCGGGTTGGCCGAGAACGGCTGAAGGATCGAGTTCAGGTTGAACTTCGAGGACTCGGATTCGATGATGGCAGTGAAGTTCCCGGTCAGTCCTGTTTCGCTCTGGAACTTGGTGATCTGGTCCTTTTGACCCGATGTCAATCCGGGAACTTGGGTCGGGAACGGAAACAAAAAAGGGAAGTTCCATATTTTCTCGAGGATCGACCGTGGGACTGCGCCACCCGCGCTCCCCGCTATGGATTTGACGTTTTCATAGGCCTTCAGCCGGAGTAGCGAGATCTTGAGGCCGGTTTTGGCGAGATAGACCGCTCGGATCTGATCCAGACCGTCATAGGCCATGCGCTGGTTGACCTGCGCGATATAGACGAATTCAGTGACCAGAATCGAAAGCACTGTCATCGCTGCGATCACCATGAACAGGGCGATCCCGGACTCATGCTTCGACTTTTCGAGTTCTGAAGGATCAGGAGCTGGGAGGGATTCCAAGGATCGGGATCTCCGTACGCAGGTTGTAGGTGCCTTCAAAAATCAAACGCGAGGGTCCGGTGACTTCCAGTTTCACTTCTATCAAGTCGGGGTAGAGGCCTCGCGTATCCTCCTTCTCGACCGTGTCCCAATCCGTAAGCCAGGAGTCGGCCTTTCCGTCGCGCCCCCGTTTGAGGTAACGAAACGTGAGTTTCTTCACTCCCCGGATCAAGCGGTAGACATGCTTGTAGGTATCCTTGTCGTCGTCCTCGCTGAACGCATTGGGGCTCGCGGTCTTGACTAGGACATTGGACGGTTCGAAGCTGGGGTCGTCGGTGGGGACCTTGTCGGGCAGCAGCTCGAAGATCACCTTGTTGAATTCGCTCTCGGGAGCATCCTTGTAGACCCGGATGTGGGAGGCGGCGATGAAACTCATCCGCGTGGCGGTGCCCTTGAAGCGCATCTCGCGGATCCCGGTTTTATCGAGAATCGGCCCCCAAAACAGCGTGGTCTGCACATTCGCGTCTTCAGCCGCTTGCTGTGCGGAGGCGGGATTGGGTGCGCCCCCTCCGGGCAGGTTGGAAGGAGAAGAGGAGGGCGAGGTTCGCGGGATCATCAGGGCCGGGGTATAAAGCTGGGAGAAGTCGCGCTCGAGGATGCCCACTGCCAATCGGATGCCGTTGTGGAAGTCGCCCTCGTGGAGAAGCGTATCTCGAAGGTGGTAGGTGGTCGTGGTCGCCTGAAAAATCGCTAAACTGATCACGGTCAACAGGACCATGGCGATCAAGACCTCGATCAGGGTGAATCCCGAAGCATCGCTCAAAAGTGGGCGCGCGCGTCCGCGCGGGTTATTGGGAAAGTTGAAATTCATTGTTCAAGTTCACCCAGTAGGTGGATACCGCGAAGCTTTGTGTCCCGTCGCCGCGCTTCCAGCTGATGGTGACTGTGACTTCGCGGATTGCTTTGGAGAGGAACTGCGTCATGAGCTTGGCCAACATATCGGCCTGTTCGGTCCCACCAGCCTCGTTTGAAGCACCACCCGAGGCCTCCTTCTTACCAGCGCCGGATGAAAAGTCGGGGAAAGTGACTTCCTTGACTTCACGTTTCCAAGTGTAGTCCTGGTCGGGTTCCGGGAAAGCGCCGCCGTCCTCTTTTTTATATTCTTCGAAAGTCTTGCCCTCGTAATCGAATTCGCTCTCGATCATCTTGTTTTTGGCGAGCCGGGCAACCACGTTCATCTGCTTGGCTTTGGCGGACGTATTGATGCTGGAGCTCTCGACCATGAGGATCGAGGCGAAAGCGATCATCATGATGGCCATGGCGATCATGGTCTCCAGGAGCGTGAAGCCTTCCTGGTCGCGGCTACTCCGCATAGGCTTCCTCGCCTTTGACGTAGCGGTCGATGAGGCGGGTCCGGCCCAAAAGCGGGGAGATCACCAGGGTGACGTGATGGTTGGACGTGTCCTGCAGGTGGATGGTGGATCGCTCCGTCAACCCATGGGGGAAGAAATGGATATAAGCGACACCATCGGTGATCGGCTCAGGACTCTGTTCAGTGACGATGTCCTCGAAAGTCACTCCCTGGGGAAGGGAGAGCTTTTTTCGGGTCGTAGACTTGTCGAGCGTGAAATCGGGACCTTTCGCTTCCTCGTCGGTTTTCCCGAAGCGTTTGCGACGTTGCTCCTTTTCGCGGCTGTCGGCCGTCTCCAAGAGTACGGTCGAGGGTCCCCCCTCAGTCCAAAACTCGCCCTTTTTGAAGTCAAAGGCCATTCGATGGACTTTTCCGGACATCGCGGTCGTGTTGTAGGTCTCCTTGACGATCGAAGACATTTCGCGGACAGCCGAATTCATCGAAAGCTTGAAGAAGTTAGTCACGCTCGGAAGGGCGAAAGTGCCGATCAAAGCGATCAACGCGATGACGACGAGGAGCTCGACGAGCGTGAAGCCCGCCTGCCCCAGTCCTGGGACTGCCGATCCTCGGCCCGTGGATTCGCAGTCCACGGGCAGGGGACGGGCTTCAAGCGTCGACGTCAGTGGAGCTGATGTCCTTGTCAATTCCTTCTCCGCCTTCAGTATGGTCGTTACCCAGGGATTTGATCTCGTACTTGTTCCCGTCGGATGTGTAGATGAAATCGTTATCGAAACCATCCTTCGGGATCTTGCCGCCTTTGATGTAGCCTTCAGGGTCGTAATTCTTGCACTCGCGTGCGCCGCCTGCCGGCTTCTTCACCAAAGCGTCGAGGCCCATGTCGGTGAGCGGATAGAAACCGCACTCCCGGCGGAAGTCGTCGAGGATCACGCCCAGCTGCTTGATCTGGATCTTGGTCGCGTTCACTTTCGACTGATTGAATCGGTTCATCACTTGCGTCGTGGCGAAAGTACCGACCAGCGCGATGAGGGCGATGACGATCAGCATCTCGGTCAGGGTGAAGCCGCTTTGCCCGCCCGCCGCACCTTTCAGGATCTGTTTCCACTTCTTCAGCTGCATTCTCGATTCTCCTTTTGTTCCGATAGTACTGAAAGTCCGTTGGGATGGCGATTGGTCATCCGCCACCGATGTTGCTGATCTCGAGGAGCGGCACGAAGATCGACATGACGATGAAACCGACGACACCGCCCATCCCGATAATCATCAGGGGCTCCAGGAGGGCGGTGAGGCCCTCGATGCGGGTATTGACCTGTTCCTCGTAGCTGTCGGCGACGTTCTTCAGCATGCTCGGGAGTTCACCGGTTTTTTCCCCGATCGCGATCATGTGGATCACGAGGGGAGGGAATTGACCGCTTCGGCGGAGGGGGTCGGCGATCGATTGTCCTTCCGTGATGTTTTCCCGGGCCTGCGCCACCGCCCTGGCGATAGGGATGTTACCTACCAGTTTTTCCGCGATGCTCATAGCGGAGAGGATGGGCACACCGCTTCCGAGGAGCGTCGACATCGTGCCGGCGAAACGGGTGACCGCGACCATGCGAATCAGGGGACCGAACAAAGGCACTCGGAGCTTGAAAGCATCCCATTTCGGAGCTCCGTTCTTGCTGTTGATGAAGCGCGTGAATAGGACGATCACCAGGATGATGACTCCCGCGATCACGAACCACCAATTCACCAACGTGTCACTGATCACCATCAGGATCTTGGTAGTGAGGGGTACCGCCTTGTGCATGCTGTCGAAAACCTTGGTGAGCTTGGGGATGACGAAAGTGAAGATCGCGACCAAGAGGAAAACGGCTACGACCATCATCAGACAGGGGTACATCATCCCGCTCTGGACCTTGGACCGCAGACGCATCTGCGCTTCCTTCAGATCGGCGAGCTTGATCAGGACGAGGCCCAGCGTTCCGGAGCTCTCTCCGGCTTCGATCATGTTGATGAAGATGTTGTCGAAGATCTTGGGGTGCTTGCTCATCGCTTTGGCGAAGCTCAAGCCCTCGTTGACATCCTGGCGGACCGCCGAGAGTGCGACCTTGATCGTGGGTTTGTCCAGCTGCTCGACGAGCGCACTCAGCGCTTCCACGAGCGGGATGTTCGCTTTGATGAGCGAAGCGAGCTGCCGGGTCACCATGGCGATGTCCTTCACCGAAGCCCTCCCGCCGAAGAACGGGATGCCGCCGCTCTGTTGGGCTTGGCGGGCCACGGTCTTCTCGAAGATCTCGGTGACCATGAGCCCTTGCTTCTTCAGCTTCTGACGGGCGACCTTGGCGTTTTCGGCCTCGACGATGCCCTTTTGCGGCTTGCCCTGGGGTGAGAGTGCTTTGTAGTCGTAAAGTCCCATGGCTTCAGACCTCCGCGTGGGTCGCGCGCATGAGCTCGTCCACGGTGGTGATTCCTTGAAGGACCTTGTTCACGCCATCCTCACGAAGGCTGATCATGCCGTTGGCGATGGCGGTCTTCTTGATGATTCCTGCACCCTCGCGCTTGACGATGTGGGATTTGATCTTGTCTTCGACGACCATGAGCTCGTGAATCACCGTGCGGCCGGAATAGCCGCTCTGGGCGCAGGAAGGGCAGCCCTTGGCACGGAACACGGTCGAGCCGGCAGGCAGTTCCTTGAGACCCAGTTCAGTCATTTCATACTCGGAGGGGGAATGGGGTTCCTTGCATTTGGTGCAGACTTTTCGAATCAAGCGCTGGGCGATCACTCCGAGGAGTGAACTTGCGACCAGGAAGGGTTCGACCCCCATGTCCATCAAGCGGGTGATCGCGCCGGGGGCGTCGTTCGTGTGCAAAGTGGAAAGCACCATGTGTCCGGTCAGCGAAGCGGTGATCGCGATTTCGGCAGTTTCGCCGTCGCGGATCTCACCGACCATGATCACGTCCGGATTTTGTCGGAGGAATGCCCGGAGCGCACGCGCGAAGTTGAGCTCGATCTTGGCGTTGACCTGGACCTGGTTGATGCCCGGGATCTGGTACTCGATCGGATCCTCGACCGTCATGATGTTGCGGTCCGGAGAGTTCAGTTTGACCAGGCAGGCGGAGAGAGTGGTCGATTTACCATGACCGGTCGGACCGGTGACCAGGATGACCCCGTACTTGTGGAAAACGAGCTTCTCGATCATGTCCCGGGATTTCTTCGAGAAGCCCAGCTGCTCGAGCTCCAGAGGCGTTCCCGACTGCTCCAGGATTCGCATGACGATCCGTTCACCGTAGTTGGTCGGGACGGTCGAAAGTCGGATGTCGACGTCCTTGCCTGCGAGCTTGATCTTGATCCGCCCATCCTGCGGCAGGCGTTTTTCGGCGATGTCGAGCTGCCCCATGACCTTGACCCGGGAGGAGATCGCGGCATGGGCGCGCTTGGGTTGGCGGATGACGTCGTAGAGGACACCATCGACCCGGAAGCGCACGGTGAATTCCTTTTCGAAAGGTTCGATGTGGATGTCGGAAGCCTTTTCCTTCACGGCGCGGAACAACAGGGAGTTCACGAACTTGATGACGGGAGCGTCATCTTCGGTCGCTTCGAGGATGTCGATCGGACCTTCAAGATCGAAATTCTCCTCGAACTCGCCTTCGATCTTCTCAACTAGATTGGCCGAGGATCGCTCGTAAACTCGGTTGATCGCCTCTTGGATCCGCATCGAAGTGGAGACCACCAAGCGCACCGGATGACCGGTGAGGACCTGCAGGTCGTCCATCACCGAATCATTGAAAGGATCCGAGACTGCAACGACCAGGATCTCCCCTTGGGTGCCCGTCTCCTTGGCGATCGGCAGCACTTCTTTCGTCTTGGCGTAGTTGATGGGAATCCGCGTGACCAACTTCGGATCGATGTCGTTGGGTTTCAGGTCGTCGATGAACTGCATCCCGATCTGCATGCAGAGCGCGCGCATGATCTCGTGGGGCTGGATCATTTTCCGGCGGATGAGCACGTCCCCGAGAAGTCCCCCCTCCAAGGCTTGAATCTGCAGGGCCTCCTGAAGCTGCTCCGGTTGCAGGGAGGTATGCTTCAAGAGGATCTCCCCGAGTTTCGGGGGAGCGAGATTCTGCGGGGCGAGGGCGTTGGTGCTGCTCATCTGTTTTTTCTCGGGTCTCTCACTGATTGTCGAAAGGCACTGGGGGAGGAGGGGCGGTCGCCATATCGGGTGCGATCAGCGGCGCTTCGGTCACGGAAGGGAACCCGTTGCCGGGGGATGTGGCCGGACTCCCAGGCGAAGCGGCTGCGCCGCCATGTCCTTGGCTGGATCCACTGTTTTCGGGAGTCGTGTCGGGATTGACCACTTCGTCCTTATCGAGGGTGAAACCCGTCTGCGGATGGGCTGAGGTCAGGTCCTTCACATCCGGAAGGCCGCGAATCATGTCATCGCGGTACTTGCGGAGTGGGTCGTTTCCACCCGTGTTGGACTCCAGGAAGTCATCCCTCTCCTTGAGTTTCTTGTCCAGCACGGCGCGGATGCTTTCGTATTGCCGGATGATCTTCGGAGTGATGAAAATCAGCAGGTTGGTCTTGGAGGACTGGGTGCGTCTGGCTTGAAAGAGCCAGCCCAGTAGCGGGATGTCGCCCAAGATCGGCACTTTGGAAACCGTTTCCTCTTCTTTGTGCCGGGTCAAGCCGCCGAGGACGATCGTATCGCCGTCCGCCACCACGACCGAAGTCTTGGCGTTGCGGGAGAGAGTCGCGAAGGCCAGGCTCTGAACCTGCGTCGGAAGCTCGCGGTTCTCGATGTCCTCGAGTTTGGCGTTGATATCGAGTTTCACGAAATTGGAGATCTTGTTGATCTGAGGCTTCAGGGTGATCGAGAGGGAGATGTTCTCCTTGCTCACCGAGGACGAAACCGCTCCTTGGATCGCGGTGGTGGTCGGGACCGGGATCTTCTCGGTCGACTCGAACGTCGCTTCCGTGTTGTCGAGAGTCAGAATCTGAGGCGTCGCCAGCACGTTCGCGTTCGAGTTGGTTTGAATGGCTTTGATCAGCCCCGTGATGCCCGAAACCTCGATCGTCTTGCCGGCGATCGTGACGCTCGTCTTGTTGCCGGCGCGGAAGTTGATAACGGCCCCCTTCTGGGAGAACGGAGCCGCCGCGAAATCGATCAGGTCAGTGTTCGGGGTGAGGCCGATGCCATTGGAGGGGTTGATCACGTTCGAGGAGAACTGGAAGTCGCGCCCCAAGGTCACTTCCATGATTACGACTTCGGCGTAGACTTGGTCCCGCGGAATATCGAGTTTGTTGATCACGCGTTGGACCGTTACGAAGTCGTTGGAGGAAGCGGTGATGACCAGCGAATTGGTGGCTTTGTCGGCCGCGACCTTGATGGCTCCTTCGAAAAGGCTGGCCTGAACCGGATTGACTCCGGTGCCGCCTCCCGGGGTCGTGGGCCGCCCGCCGCCCGCGGCGGTGCTGGAGAGGTTGTTCAAGGTGGCCTGGATCTGCTCGGAATCAGCGAACTGGAGGTAGACGACGTGGACCTTGCCGCCACCGATGCTGGCTGGGAGCTTCTGGTCGAGCTTGGCGACCAGTTCACGCACTTGATCCGCACCCTTGGTGTTGGCATGGACGATGAGGGTGTTGGTGCGCTCGTCGGCGATGATCGTGTTGATGATTCCGCCTTCTTTGGTGCGTCTGGAGGAGAAACGGCCGCCTCCACCTCCGAAGCGGGGAGGGCCGCCTGGGGTACCGGGAGCGGAAGAAGTACCTGGGATCAACGTGTCGATCAACTTCGAGAGCTCGGCAGCGGACGCGAACTTGACCGGAATGACTTCGATTCCGGCATCATAGCCTTCGACGTCGAGAATTTCGAGCAGCTTGGCGAGCTTCGCGATGTTCGAACCGGTGTCCGTCACGATGACCGTGTTTGTCTGCTCATAGGGGATGATGCGGGAGTTGGCTGGCATGAAGCTGCGGAAGTTGCGGGCGACTTCCTCGGCACTCAGGTATTTCAGCGGAAATAGGCGGGTGATCAGCGCATCGGTGTCCGGAGAGTAGTCTCCCGTGTAAGTTTTGAGCTGCTTGTCGCGGGCATCGCGTTGACGGGCGATGCGAACGTATTTGCCGGAAGGGATCAAGGCAAAGCCGTTGATGTCGAGGGCGGTCAGGAATGCTTTCCAGGCGTCGCCGCAAGTGATCGGCGCATTGGAAATGATGGTGACCCGTCCCTTGACTTCCTTGTCGAGGATGAAGTTTTTTCCAACCAGTTTGCCCAAAGTCTTGGCGATATCGAGGATATCGGCGTCGGGGAAGTTGAAGTCAGTGATGATTTCTTTGCAGCCTTCAGCAGTCTCGGAGTCTACTTTGAGCGCCGTCGGGGCGGGAGGAGCATTTTCGCCCCGAGTGACTCCGCCGGGAGGGGTTCCGCCGATGGAGATTGAATTCGCGTTCGCGCCGTTACGGGCGACGTTTGTTCCGCTGCTGGTTTCGGCGCCTGCTCCGGCGGTCGGCTGGCCGCCCTTGAAATTATCTTCCGGGAAATCCAAACCGTCTTCTTCGTCGTCAAAAAAACTGTCAGAAGGTGGGCTGCCTGCCGGAGGAGCGTAGGGGTTGGAAAACCCCCGGCTGCCGCCTTCGAACCCTCCGGTTGCCGGAGGGGCTGACCACGCGCTTTGAGCGAGTATCGCGATCAATCCCAGGATTCCCAGAGCTGCGACGAGGCTGGAGATCCACTCCACCCAGCTGCGCTGGGACTCCGGGTGCTCGTTCGTGACCTTCAAAGAGTCATTTGATGTCATAAACTTTGTTCTCCACTCTTCCGTCGCGCTTGACGCCTAATTCCATGTGGCTCGCTCCACCCTTGAGTTGCCCGAGCATTTCGAAGGCTTTGGCCGGATCATTGATGCTTTCGCCATTGAGGCTTGAGATTACGTCGCCGTTCTTGAGGCCGAGCTTGTCGTAGATGCTTCCCGGCACAATCTGGAAAAGTTTGTATCCTGCCGGAAGTCCGTTCTCGAAGTTCGGGACCGCGCGGGCTTGAGTGAGGACTTGATTGAAGTCCGTCAAGGCCTTGTCGACTTCGATCTTGGCGACGGTGTAGTTGTTCCCCTGCTTTTCGATGGTCGCTCCCACCGAGGGCTTTCCGACTTGGACGCGGGCGTTATTGGTGATCGGGTCTTCCGGCATATCGATGAACTCGCGACGACCCGATGCAGTGTTAATGAAAGTGACTTTGCGGGCCTCGACCTTGATGATCTTGGCTTTTTGGGGGATTTCGTCCTCGACCCTGACCGGAAAAACCTGTTGAACGGAGCGGTCCTCGATCGTGGCGATCGACCGCACTTCGTCGACCAGGATCAAGGTGCCAATCAGATTGAAAGGGAGGGAGGTGCGGACCGGCAGGCCCCCATTGTCCTGGACCTGGTTGGGCTGGTCCTCTCCTGGAATCAAGCCTTGGCTGTTGACGAGGTTCCGGCCCCAGATTGCTGCGTAGTCGTCGAGTAACTTGCGGCGATTCTCGCCAGAAAGGGAGGATCCGCGCAACGCCGGCGGCTCGGGAATGTAGTTTTCGACGAGAAGCGCGGTCACGTCCGCGAGAAAGTAGACGCTCAGGACGACCGTGAGGAGCTTGCCGTAAAATGCGGTTCCTCCGCGTTGAAGCGCCATGCCCGCCCACTCGGCCATGGCCATGGGCTCGAAGCCTCGTGGAAGCTTTCGGGCCAGATCGCTTGGAAGCGCAGCGACGATGCGGTCGCGGAGTTTCCACTCCTCTGCTTTTCGCTGCAGGGGCGCGAGGACTTTTGTCTCGAAAGTCTGCCTCCCTTGTTCGATCTTTTCTTTCCAATCTGGCATTGCGGAACTTGGGTAACGCAAGAGCGATGCCAGACTGCGAAATTAGCCGCTCGAAATTTTCTTGAATCATCTCATGGACAAGACGCGCGTCAAAAGAACGACATGGGAGTCCGCGGGTTCGGTTCGGCGCGGAGCATCTGACAAAATGTCAGAAGGCGCTTCGTGAGTTCCCAAGCTCGGACAATTTGTCAAAGGCTTGCCCAGATGAATTCGTCTCGAATGAGGACGGTTCGTTTTCCGACGAGCAATCTTGGGAGATCCCATGATGATCGTGGGCAAGCTCGATCCGGTGAAGCTGGATCCGAAGCGGGTGGCGCGCGGCAAGAAACTCATTTCCAATGATTGTTCTC
>JAYVNB010000288.1:0-10515 GCA_043759365.1 Bacteriovoracaceae bacterium
ATCACGATCGGGGTGAGGAACGTCGTGAGCAGGATCAACCACAGGCTGATCCCGTCGATGCCTACATTGTAACTGATTCCGAGACCCGGGATCCACTCCGAGAGTTCGCTGAACTGAAACTCCGCTCCGCTTGCGTTGAAACGCGTGTAGAGCAGGAGAGAGGTCGCGAACGTGAGGAGGGACCCGAGCAGGGCCCAGATCTTCACTCCTGAGCTGGGAACTAAAAGACTCAGGAGCGCCCAAGCGAAAGGAAGAAATGTAACTACCGTCAGGAGATGATTATCGAGCCAAACCATAAACCAGGTACCCCGCGGTTGCGACCATTCCGATCAGGAGCATGAGAGCGTAAACCTGAATCGAACCTGTCTGGATCACGCGGACGGTCTGGCCCGCGCGTTCTGAAAGTTTTCCGAAGCCAACGACGATGCGGTCGAGGACGGCCACGTCAAAGCCCTTCCACAAACCCTGTGACAGCGCGTGAATCGGCCGGACGATAATCGCCTCGAAGATCTCGTCGACGTACCACTTATTCTCGAGAACCTTCTGGATTCCAGCGAAGCGGCGTTTGAGGCCTTCGGCTTTCTTCAGGTCGCTGTAGAGATTCAAAGCGTAAGCGATTCCGATGACCGCACCCAGGACGGAGACGCCCATAAGCACCCATTCCAGGGAGGGAGAAACCCCAACCGCGGCAGCATGCTCGGGAATCACGGGCTCCAGCCAATGCTCAAGCCAACTCATGTGGGGAATTCCAAAAAATCCTCCGACGGCGCTCAAGAGTGCCAGGATCATCAAAGGAATAGTCATCACGAGGGGGGATTCGTGGACAGCAATCCCCGAGTCTTTATGTCCATGAGCCGCCTCCTTGAAGCGGGGTTTGCCGAGGAACGTCAGTGAAAAAAGGCGGGTCATATAAAAGGCCGTCATCACCGCAGTCGCGGCTCCCAGGATCCAGAGGATGACCGAGCCGTGCTCCGAACTGAACGCAGACCAGAGAATTTCATCTTTCGAGAAAAATCCCGAGAAGGGGGGAATTCCGCAGATGGCCAACCAGCCGATGGCGAAAACCGCGAACGTTTGCGGCATCCGCGACCTGAGACCCCCCATCTTCGTGATGTCCTGCTCCTCGTGCATGCCGTGGATGACGCTTCCGGCGCCCAAAAAAAGCAGGGCTTTGAAAAAAGCGTGAGTGATGACGTGGAACACACCGGCCGTATAGGCACCGACCCCACAAGCGAGGAACATGTAACCCAACTGTGAAACCGTGGAGTAGGCGAGGACTTTCTTGATGTCGTTCTGGGCGATGGCGATAGTGGCCGCAAAAAAGGCGGTGAATGCGCCGATGATCGCCACTACTGCGAGCGCAGTCGGCGACAAGCTGAACAAATAGTTCAGGCGAGCGATCATGTAGATGCCGGAAGTGACCATGGTCGCTGCATGGATGAGGGCGGAAACCGGAGTCGGACCAGCCATCGCGTCAGGAAGCCAGATGTAGAGCGGGATCTGGGCTGATTTACCCATGCACCCTACGAAAAGAAGGAGGCAGATTGCCGTGACGGTCGACTGACTCACTCCCGCTGGCAGGGCACCCTGACCGGCTGCCACCGCACCATGGAGGGTCGCGAAATCCAGGGTGCCGAAAGTCGTGAAGATCAAGAACATGCCGAGAAGAAAACCGAAGTCGCCCACCCGGTTGACGATGAATGCCTTCTTGCCCGCGCTGGCTTTTTCGGTGTCCGTGTACCAATAGCCGATGAGGAGATAGGAGCAGAGACCGACGCCTTCCCAACCCAGGAACAGGATGGGCAACGAACCGCCCAGCACCAACATGAGCATGGCGAAGCAGAACAGGTTCAAATAAGTGAAGAACTTGCCCGGAGTCTCATCGTGGCTCATGTAACCGATCGAATAGACGTGAATCAAGGTTCCCACTCCGGTGATCACCAAAGTGAACAGGGTGGAGAGGCTGTCGACCCGGAACGACATATCCAGATGGAACGCCGATCCGATGTGCATCCAGTTGTAAACCGTCTGCTCAAGCACCCGATGTTCGGCATCCAGCCCGTGGAGCTGGATGAAGATAAGCAGGGAAACGATGAAAGAGGCGAAAATCGCGAGGGTCGCGATCACGCCCGGAACAGTGGCATGCGCGTTCCGGTCGCGCGGGGCCTGACCGAATGCATACCAGAGGCCGTTGAAGAGAAACCCGACGAGTGGAAAAAGAGGGATGAGTGCGATCATGTCTAGGTCACTCCCGCAGCAATTGAATGTGATCCGTGTCCACGCTCCTGAGCGTCCTGAACATGGAAATGATGAGACCCAGTCCGACTGCCGCCTCGGCAGCAGCGACAGTCATGATGAAAAAGACCGTCATCTGTCCACCCATGTGGTGCAGCTGCTTGGAGAAGGTCACGAAGGTGAGGTTCACGGCATTGAGCATGAGCTCGATGCACATCATGAGAATGAGGATATTTCGGCGAATCAAGACACCGGCTAGGCCGATGAAAAAGATCACCGAGCAAAAACTCAGGACCACCCAGGGTTGGACTTGCATCGCGTTAGGCCTTTCTCTTGGCGATCGCCACCGCGCCCACGATCCCGCCCAAGAGGAGGACCGATGTGAGCTCGAAGGGAAGGATGTACTGGGAGAACATGAGCTGGGACAAGACTAAGGTGTTGCCACCCGACTCACGGATCTTTTCGAGGGTGAAGGACCCGGTCGGCACCGTCTCAGGAGTATTGCGAAGCACGTAGATGAAAATTCCGAGCAACGCCACCGAAAGAGTGCCTGCACCGAGCTTGATGACCCCCGGGGTGCGTTGCATGTCCAAAGAGGGGGTGTCCGCGTTCAGCAGCATGATGACGAATACGAAAAGCACCATGATAGCACCGGCGTAAACCAGCACCTGGAGTGCCGCGATCAAGTGTGCGTCCAGGATCGCGTAGATGCCTGCGAAACAGAAGAACACCATCACCAGCGAGAATGCGCTAGCGACCGGGCTCTTCTTTAGGACTACCGAAAGCGAAAACGCGATGGCGAGTCCGGCGAAGATGTAGAAAAAGTAGGGATTGATGTCCATTTGACCGGGTCCTTGCTTACTTGTTGCCGCGCTGTTCAAGCAGGAAGTTCTTATCCCACACCACGCGCTCGGATTGGCTCATTTCGTAGATCGTGCTGAGCTTGATGGCGTCCTTCGGACAGGCCTCCTCGCACATGCCGCAGAAGCAGCAGCGGAGCATGTCGATCTCGAACTGGACCGGGTACTTCTCCTTATCGGGTCTCTCTCCGGCCACGATGTGGATGCATTCGGCCGGGCACACGGTCGGACAAAGCATGCAGGCGGTGCAGTTTTCCACGCCATTGGTGGCCTTGATGTAATGCATACCCCGAAAACGGTCCGAGTACTGCCGCCGCTCTTCGGGGTATTGGATCGTCACCGTTCCACCGAACAAGGTCTGGATGAAGTGCTTCTTCGTGATGAAGAGTCCCTTCAGGATCTCCATCACATAGAAACGCTGAAAGAATCCGGGTTTCTTTTTCAGGAGCATATTCAAATCACCTTGTAATAGATGGCCACGCCGGTCAGCAACACGTTGACGAGCGAGAGCGGCAGCATCACTTTCCAACCCAAGTCCATGAGCTGGTCATAGCGGAAACGAGGCAGTGTCCAGCGGACCCAGACGAAGAACCACATGAAAAAGACGACTTTCGCGGCGAAAGAAGCAAACTCAAGGAGGATGCGCACGACGTCGCTTGTGGTGCCGACTAGATCCAGGTGGGCATAGACCCAATGAAGGCCGGGAAGCATGTTCCAACCGCCGAAATAGAGTGCGGCCAGCAGGCCCGATGCCGTGAGCATGTTCTGATATTCGGCCATCTGGAACATGGCGAATTTCATCGAGCCGTATTCTAAATGGTAACCGGCGACGATTTCGGATTCGCCCTCGGGCAAGTCGAAGGGAAGTCGATTGGTTTCGGCGAATACCGCGACCAAGAAAATCAAGAACCCCAGGGGCTGAATGAAAATCCCCCACTTGGGAATCGTGAGCCAGCCCAACTGGATCAACGGTTGAGCTTGGCCGTGGGCGATATCGCCCAAATGAACGCTCGAGAAGACCATGATGAGGCCGACGACCGAAAGTCCCATGGAGAGCTCGTAGCTGATCATCTGCGAAGAGCTGCGAAGACTGCCCAAGAGTGCGTACTTATTGTTCGACGCCCAGCCTGCCATGATGATCCCGTAGACGCCTAAGCTGGCGACCGCAAAGATGTAGAGCAGGCCGACGTTGAGATCAGCGACTTGGATCTGGAAAACCCTCTCGCCGATTTGGATGGGCTCAGACATCGGGATGACCGCGAAGGTCATGAATGCCGGGATCAACGAGACGAGGGGCGCCAGGACGTACCAAAACTTCTGGACGTGGCCTGGGACCGGGTCTTCCTTAAAAATGAACTTGATGCCGTCCGCCGCGGACTGCAGCAGTCCGAAGGGACCGATCCGATTCGGACCAAGGCGGTTCTGCATCAATGCCGATCCGCGACGCTCCACCCACGCCATGATGGGCGCTACGTTCAAGAGCACAAACGCCAGAGCTAGGCACTTTCCGAGAATGATCAACCAACCGATCATGTCCATTTTTCGCGATTCCTTTAGGCGTGAGACCACATCATGAGGATCTCGGAGAGGTTCTTGCTCTGGCCGATCGGGCGGATCGTGCGCTTGAGCCTCTGCTCCCGTCCTTCGAAGTTGACGATTGTCCCGTCTTTTTCAGCAAAAGTCGGCCCGGGAAGGACTGCAGAGAAGTCGTGCGCGTCGGCGTGATTGAACACGCCGATGCCGATCACGGTCTTCACTCCCTTGAGGGCTGGCAGGGTCGCCCGCCCGCCTCGAACCACGAGGACCGCATCGGTTCCCAGGGGGACCGCATTGAATCCCGGAACGCCAAGTTTTTCGAGACCATGGAGGTTCGATGTTTTGCTTTTTCGTTTCAGGATCTTGTCGGCAGGCGCATCTTCTTTCGAGGAAACGACTCCGGGAGTTCCGAAGTGGAACATCGAGGCGCCCGAAAGCTGCTTAGGGAGGAACTCCTGGAGCGCCTTCACTTCTTCGAGCGTCAAGTCGGAGCCGACGAGGACCGCGACCTTCTTGCCTTTCAGGGCTTCCCGGGCCGACTCGACTGCCGCTTTCCAATCCGTAACCGTCAGCACGTCACTCATGCGGCGAGCCGGGTTGGTCACGCGGTTTTGGTCATGCACATAATGGAAATTGAAGCGACCTTCGTCGCAGATCCAGTACTTGTTCACTTCCATGTTGGTCCTGGAAAGCGTGCGATAGATGACGTTCGCCTCTTCATGAAGCTCGATGTTGCATCCTCGCGAGCAGCCTTCGCAGACCGTGGGAACCTTTTTCAAGTACCAGGCCCGCTTACGGAATCGGAAATCCTTCAGCGTCAAGGAACCGGTTGGACAGATATCCGCGTAGTTCCCGGCATAGTCCGTTTCAAGGGGGCGACCATCGATGGTGGTGATCTCGGTGTTGTTGCCGCGCTGGACGGCGACCATTTCGTGGATGCCCGCGACTTCCTCGCCGAACCGAATGCAACGCGTGCAGTGAATGCAGCGGTTCATGTTCTTTTTGATGACGGGGCCCATGTCGAGGTCGAGGTACGTACGACGCTCTTCGGTGTAGCGCATGTACGGATCGCCGTACTTGAACGAGTTGTCCTGGAGATCGCATTCGCCAGACTTGTCGCAGATCGGACAGTCGAGCGGATGATTGATGAGGAGGAACTCCATCACAGACTTCTGGTTCTTGATCACGCGTTCCGACTTGGTCTTGACGACCATGCCGTCGGTGGCCGCGGTCGAACAGGCCGTCTGGAGCTTCGGCATCTTCTCGACTTCGACCGTGCACATGCGACACTGGGCAACCACAGTGAGGCCCGGATGGTAGCAGAACACCGGGATTTCAATCCCGGCGGTCTTGGCGACTTCCACCAGGTTCTGACCCGCCTGGAACTCGATCTCTTTGCCGTCAATTACGCATTTGGGCATTTTCCACCTCGGATGTGAGCTTCAAAGTCCGCTTTGAACTTGCGAACGAAGCTGGAGACCGGTCCGGCTGCGGCGTCGCCGAGCGCGCAAAGGGTCTTGCCGTTGATGTTGTCGGCGATGTCGAGGAGCAAGGGGAGATCCTGCTCGCGACCATGTCCGTGTTCGATCCGATGGAGGACGTCCTCCATCCACTTGCAGCCCTCGCGGCAAGGCGTGCACTGGCCACAGGATTCGTGGGCGTAGAACTTGGTGATGCGCTGGATGAGCTTCACCACGCAGTAGTCCTCACTCACGACCATCATGGCCGCCGAACCCATCATGGTCCCGATCTTCATCAGAGGTTCGATGTCGTAGATGACGTCGATCTCGTCGGCAGTCAGGACGGGAGCCGAGGATCCTCCGGGAATAACCGCCTTCAGACGCTTGTCATCCAGCACACCGCCCGCCACTTCGTAGATGAGCTGGCGGATCGTCAAAGCGCCCGCAGGAATCTCATAGACGCCCGGACGCTTGACGTGCCCCGAGATGCTGATGAGCCGGGTTCCGCCCGACTTCTCGATTTTGCCGAGCTTGGCAAACCACTCGCCACCCTTGTTGATGATGTCAGGGATGTTGGTCAGGGTTTCGACGTTGTTGACGACGGTCGGGCCACCGAAAGCGCCGGCTTGTGCCGGAAAGGGGGGCTTCACTCGAGGCTCGCCCCGTTTGCCCTCCAAGGAGTTGAGGAGTCCGGTCTCTTCGCCACAGATGTAGGCGCCCGCCCCCCGATGAACCGTGAGGTCGAAGTCGAAGCCCGACCCCTGAATGTTTTTGCCGAGATAGCCTTTGGCATAGGCTTCGTCGATGGCGGCATCGAGCAGCTTGGCCTCGCGAGTGTACTCGCCCCGGATGTAGATGTACCCGATGTGGGCCCCGACCGCGAAACCCGCGATCGCCATGCCTTCGATCAGCATGTGGGGGGTGTAGCGCATCAGATCCCGGTCTTTGAACGTCCCAGGCTCCGATTCGTCGGCGTTGCAAACCAGGTATTTCGGCTTCGGGGATTGCTTGGGGATGAATCCCCACTTCATGCCTGTCGGAAACCCAGCTCCTCCGCGGCCGCGGAGATTGGACTTCTTGACCTCGGCGATGATGTCGTCCGGCTGCATCTTAAACGCCTTGGCCAAGGCGCTGTAGCCATTCATTTTCGAAAGGTAATAGGCAAGAGGGCGTGCCTCGTCCTTACGGGCGAAGTGCTGCGCGTAGATCGTTTCAGTCACTGGTGTTGAGCCGTTCTGTTCCATCCGGTCTTACCTCAGTTCCGCGAACAGCTTGTCCAAAGCCGCTGCGTCCAGATTCTCGTGATAATCGTCGTTGAGCATCATGGCGGGAGCAGTCCCGCAAGCGCCTAGGCACTCTTCTTCCATCAAGGTGAACCTCTTGTCCGAAGTCGTCTCGCCGCATTTGATGCCGAGCTTCTTCTCACAATGCTCGACCAACTCGTCCGCTCCCCGAAGGCAGCAGGCGACGTTCGTGCAAATCTTGAGGTGGTATTTGCCGACCGGCTTGAGGTTGTACATCGTGTAGAACGATGCCACTTCGCGTACTTGGGCCGGGTGGATACCGATGTAATCGCCGATTTCCTCCATCACCTCAGGAGGGAGCCAACTGGTCTCCTCTTGGGCCGCGTGAAGGGCGGGGAGGAGGAGGGCCACCTTATTGGGGTAGCGCGGCTCGAGCTTCGCCATCCGATCATAGAACTTTTGTGAAAGTATTTTTGCCATATTCAGCGGTCCAACTCGCCCGCGATGATGTTGATGCTGCCCAATGCGGCGACCATGTCGGCGATCTTCTGGCCCTGCACCATCTCGGAAACGCCCTGATAGTGGTAGACGGACGGCCCGCGAATCCGCATGCGGTGCGCACGGGGAGAACCCTTACTCACGATGTAAAACGCGAGCTCACCGTTCGTGGCTTCTGCTGCGGTATAGGCTTCGCCCTCGGGAACGTCGAAGCCGCCCATGAAGAACTTGAAGTGGTGGATGAGACCTTCCATCGTGTTGTGCACGACTTCTTTGTCAGGGATCCTCACGCGCTTGTCTTCGGACCAGATCGGACCGCGCTTCATCTTGTCGCAACACTGGGCGATGATGTTGAGAGACTGCCGGATCTCCTCCATGCGGACCGAGTACCGATCGAAAACGTCGCCGTTTTGAGCCACCGGGACGTCGAACTCAACTCCTTTGTAATACATGTAAGGCTGATCGCGCCGCAGGTCGTGGTCGATTCCGGCTGCGCGCGCATTCGGTCCCGAATAGCTGTACGCCAGGCACTGCTCTTTATTGAAAACGCCGACGCCCTTGGTGCGCTGGTGCCAGATCTTGTTGCCGGTGAGCAACTCATCCATTTCGTCGATGACAGTGCGAGTTTGCTTCACCCAGGCCTTCACTTCCTTCTCCCATCCGTCCGGAGCGTCGTGCATGAGGCCCCCGATCCGGGTGTAAGAGGTGGTGAGACGGGCGCCACAGAGCTTTTCGATCAGCGTGTAAGCCTCCTCGCGCTGGTGAAACCCGTAAAGGAAGAACGAGAACGCGCCCAAGTCGACCGCATTGATGCCCACGCAGATCAAGTGATCGATCACGCGCGCAAGTTCCGAGCAAATCATGCGGATCCACACGCAGCGCTCAGGCACCTCGACGCCCATCAGGCGCTCGACGGCCATCGCGTAAGTGACGTTATTGAGGAGCGCCGAACAGTAGTTGAGGCGGTCGGTGTAGACGATGAAGTTGTGGTAGGTGCGGTTTTCGCCGAGCTTTTCCTTGGCGCGGTGGGTGTAGCCAAACTCGCAGTAGGATTTTTCGATCGTTTCCCCGTTCAACTTAGCAACCATGCGGAGCGCGCCGTGCATAGCGGGGTGAGTGGGACCAATATTGACGATGACGCGCGAGTCGCCCCAGAGATCATCGGGATCGTGCTCGATGGAAATGTGATCGCTTTTTTTGAGGCTCAGGTCAGCGACCTCTTGAATGAGGCCGGCTCGGTGGGTGGTCTTTTCAGCCATTTCTCAGTTCCTCTTTCGATCCACTATTCAAGAAGTTCGGGACGGGCTTCCATCGGCGTCGGAAACAACTGGTACCCCTTGAGTGGGTAGTCCTTCCGAAGCGGATGACCAATCCAGCGCTCGTCCATCAAGATGCGCCGCAGGTCCGGGTGGCCCGCGAATTTGACGCCAAACATGTCGAAGATCTCACGCTCGGCCCAATTCGCCGCTTTCCAAAGGGAGATCGCGGTCGGGACCTCTTCGTTCTCGGGGCAACGGACTTTGAAGCGAATTCGCCAGTGATGGGCCATCGAGTAAAGGTTGTAGACGATCTCAAAGCGGGGATCCGTCTCTTCGTCGGTGGCTGTAATGTCGGCTAGGAAATTGTAATCGAACGCGGTCTCGCTTTTCGCGAACCGGAGGACTTCGATGATGGCAGAGCGTTTCACAAAAACGATCGGCACGTCGGTCGGGTAAGCGCCGGGCATCCGGATTTCCTCGATCGAGTCGCCGAACCTCACCTGCAACGCTTTGACCTGGGCATTCCAGGCCTCGCCGAATTTTTGAAGCCAATCGCCGTAAATGGTCGGTACCGGGGTCCGGATGTCCATGAGGGAACTCCTTGCCTAAGATCGGGTTACTTGGCCTGCGCTTGGACGCGCCGAAGCGCGCGCTCGCGATTTTGTGAGGCGGTGTCGCCTTTTTGCACTCGATCCTGAAGACGCATCAGGCCATGCAAGACACCCTCGGGCGCCGGCGGGCATCCGGGAACGTAAACATCGACCGGGAGTACCGTGTCGATTCCTTGCGTGACGCTGTAGACGTTGAAAATTCCGCCCGATGAGGCGCAGGCCCCGAAGGACATGACCCACTTGGGATCACTCATCTGGTCGTAGACCATGCGAAGTATCGGAGCCATTTTGGTGTTGATAATCCCCGCAACGATCAGGAGATCGGCCTGCCGTGGGGAAAAACGAATCGCTTCGGCGCCGAAACGCGCCAAATCGTAGTCGGAAGCCATCGTCGCCATCATCTCGATCCCGCAGCAACTCGTGCCAAAGGGAAGTGGCCACATGGAGTTCTTACGACCCCAGTCGATGAACGCGTCCAAGCGCGTGGTCAAGAAAGAAGAAGAACCGTCTTTACTCATCGCCTTGAACCCTCTTAGCTGGAACCTTTAGCGGGAAAACCGGGTCGGGATCTCACTCCCACTCGAGGGCACCCTTGCGGAGCACATAGAAGTAGCCCACGAGCAAAATGCCGACGAAGAATCCCATTTCCCAGATGATGAAACTATTGATGCGGAGGAACTGTTTGAAAACGACGGCGAAGGGAAAAAAGAAGATCGCTTCGACGTCGAAGAGCAGGAATAAAATGGCGACCAGATAAAAACGAACCGAAAACCGGTGCTTCGCGTCTCCCACTGGAGGAACGCCGCACTCAA